>JAXGTD010000194.1:0-5368 GCA_040775095.1 Chromatiaceae bacterium
AGAGACGGGCCAGCCGATGCCGATGACGTTGTGGTAAACACAAAACTCCACGGGGTCAACGTCTTCGGAATCAGGACGAATGTGCATTCTCCAAGTCGTCATGGATGCTTTTCCTTTCGGCTAACCATTAGTATCAGGGCACACCCGCTCTGATAGGTCGATATTAGCCTAATTTTCGGGCAAGTTTGCAAGGAAATCAGCCCGCATGGATCTATCAGGGCGCGCGCGCCCTGATATCCGTCTCCTCCCCGTGTTATCAGGCAGATTTGCCCTGATAAGTCCGATATCGGCGGTTACACGTGGCAAAGTGACCTGATAAGTTGATATTGGCCGCAGAATCGGGCAAAAGTAGGGCGTGGTGTGTACGGTTGCGGGGGGGTGGCGGCGGCATGGCGGAGCCCAGGCTGATGGACGAGGTACGCGGGGTGATGCGGCGGCTGCATTACTCGATGCACACGGAACGGCGCTACTGCGACTGGATCGCGCGGTTCGTGCGCTTCCACCGCATGCGTTCGCGGGGGCAACTGCTGGCGGCGGGCGCCCCGGAGGTCGAGCAGTTCCTGGGCTATCTCGCCGAGGAGCGTCACGTGGCCGCGTCGACGCAGAATCAGGCGATGAACGCCCTGGTGTTCCTGTACAAACGGGTGTTGGAGCATCCGTTGGGGGGTCGGATCGACGCCGCGCGGGCGACCAAGGCGCCGCGAGTACCGGTGGTGCTGACGCGCGAGGAGGTCAGTCGGGTGCTGCCGCTGATCGAGGGTCAGGCCGGGCTGATCGTGCGGCTACTCTATGGCAGCGGGTTGCGGATCACCGAGGCGGTGAGGCTGCGGGTGCTGGACCTGGACTTCGGGTACAAGCAGATCACGGTGCGCAATGGCAAGGGGAACAAGGATCGGGTAACCACCTTCGCGGCCAGGCTGGTGGAGCCGCTGCAGGGGCATCTGGCGAGGGTCCGACAGATTCATGAGCGGGATCTCGCGGAGGGCTTCGGCGCGGTGTATCTGCCCTATGCGTTGGCCAGGCAACGCCCGAACGCGGCCTCGGAGTGGCGTTGGCAGTATGTCTTTCCGGCGGTCACCCGCGCGGCTGACCCACGCGATGAAGCGGGTCGGATGCGGCGTCATCACGTGGATCAGAGCGTGGTGAACAAGGCGATCAAGAAGGCGATCGCTTTTAGGCGATTTCTGTCTAGTCTCATACCAGCTGACTTGTCCTGACGCCCGCCTTCATTGTCGCACCGGCAGTCAGATAGCCCGGCTATGCTCCTACCGGTGCTCCTTGAAGGCGAACCTCAATCCGGCGTCATCTGGTATGAGATTCTCCGGCAGTCGCCTTACCGGTGTCGACAAGCGTGTCAGCGCCCACACGTTCCGGCACAGCTTCGCGACCCACCTGCTGGAGCGCGGCACCGATATCCGCACGATTCAGGCCTTGCTCGGGCACAAGGACGTGGAGACGACCATGATCTATACCCATGTGCTCAGCCAGGGCGCGCAGGGGGTAACGAGTCCGTTGGACGACCTGTAGGTCTGCTCCCGGGCACCTCGCCAAGCGCCAGTGCACCGACGCCAGGCAGTGGTGCCCGACCACCGTCCCCGCGGCCGAAACGACGTAGGCGCAGCGGCGGCGCGGGGATCGGGGTTCGCCGTCAAGCGCCTGCGTGGGGCACGAGCTTGATCTCCAGGTCGCAGCCGACCGCGGCCGCATAGCGCTTCAAGGTCGCAAGCGAGGGGGCGTGCTTCCCGGCGGACTCCAATCGGGAGACCGCGCTCTTGGTCGTCCCCATGCGGGCCGCGACGGCGTCTTGCGTCAGACCGGCGCTGGCTCTTGCCTTCAGCATTTCATCCGCGAGGGCGTATTCCAATGCCAGGCTCTCGTAGGCATCGCTGAAGCCAGGCCGCCGCTTACCTCTAGCCAGAAACGCGTCGTGGTCGTGGACAACGGGTTGGTACTTCAGCTCAGCCATGCTGTACCTCTCTTAGGCGTTTGCGAGCGACCTTGAGCTCCCTGTCGGGGGTTTTCGGCGTCTTCTTGATGAACGCGTGTAAGACGATGATTTGCCGGCCCGTGACAAAACAGTAGAAAGCGCGACCGATACCGGAGCGCCCCCGGGGGCGCAGCTCGAACAAGCCCTCGCCGAGGGCCCGAGAGTGCGGGAGTCCGAGATTGGGGCCGTGAGCCCCGAGCAACTCGATAAGGCGAGCGTAGTCAGCCAGGATATCCACGGGCCAAGATTCGACCTCGGCGAGTACGCGCTTGTGGAAGTAGCTGATCTCGAACGCCATGCCAAGATGTTAGCGAACTTGCTAACTCTCGACAAGACGCCGGCATATGGTGGCCCCCTACGGAGACGATCTCGGCGGGCAGACCCATTCCTCTCCGGAAGGAGATCCTCGGGGTAGCGATCGCCTGATATCGCTGCAGCCAGAAGCTTCTGTGCTGAAGCAGCCGGCTTGCCTGGCGCCTTCCTATCGGACCCAGCGGGAATGTCGTACGCCTTCTGCCGTCAACGCCAATCATCGCTAGTAGGGACGATCGTTCTTGGCTAATCTGGATCGGAACAACAGATTGGCCGAGAAATTCATGCCGATGTTCTTCGACTGTACCCTGACCGCGACGCTTCGCCAGGTCGCCGCCGGCTTTCCCGTCGTTGTGGTGACGGGACCGCGTCAGGTTGGAAAGACCACGCTGCTCGAGGCATGCGCCGAGGCGGGTCGCGGTTCCGTGGCACTGGACGACCTCGACGCGCGCGACCTGGCGGGCCGTGACCCCGCACTCTTCTTGCGGCGGTATCCGCCGCCGGTGCTCATCGACGAGGTCCGGTACGTCCCCCCATTTGTTCGGCGCCATCAGGCTGGCGTTCCAACGCTTCGTCCGTGCCGCGGCCGCACGGACCGAACGGCGAACCCGATTGGCAGCCGGCCGCCTCGGCTGGTTTTGGCGTTGGGATGCGACAAGTTATGACGCATGCGGCTGTTGTAATGCCGGCTCCCGACAACGGCGCCAAGCAACAGAGGTTACGCCCATGTCCCGTCACGAACGTCCCCTGTCTTCCCGTGAGCTGCTCAGTCGCATCGGCTTGAGCGAGGACGCGCCGCCTGACCTGTTCGACGAGGGTGCCCTGGATGACCTGGAGGGTGATCTCGGCGCCGTGCTGCGGGAGCGTTGCGCGCAGTTGAACACCGCGCATGGTTTTGCCCCCGGCGATCTGGTGACCTGGAAGCTGGGGCTGAAGAACCGCAGGGCTCCTCGCTATGGGGAGCCGGCAGTGGTGGTCTGCGTGCTCGAGACGCCCCTGTTTGATGGCGACCAGGAGAGCGGCAGCACCTATTTTCGCGAACCGCTGAACCTGGTTCTGGGTATGATCTGGGAGCAAGGCCCGGGGCGCGGTGATTTCGTCACCTTCCACTACGACGGCAGACGCTTCGAGCCCTGGGCGGGTTAGTTGGACGAAGGGGGGGCTCCCGATGACACCGGGCAAGCAGACGAAAGACAAGCCGGGGCTCGCATGGGTGGCCATCCGTGGGTTCGGTCGTGGTGACCGGCTGTTACCCTGGAAAAGGCAGTTGACTGCTTCGCCTAAGAGGCGAGCGTCTGATCTTGTTCGCGTTTGCGGGCGACGCGGACGCCGCGCACCCGGCTTGACGGATGCTGGCCCTGGCCGGGGTCGTTGGCCGATCCGATGGGCAATTTCGGCGATTTTCGGCAGGAGAACGCTTTGGATACCGTGGCGGTCATCGATTTCGAAACCACCGGGCTCTATCCGCGCTATGGCGATCGTGCCACCGAGATTGCGATCATGCTGGTGCGCGACGGGGAGATCGTCGACCGTTACCAGAGCCTGATGGACGCGGGCGTGCGTCTGAATGGATTCATCACGTCGCTCACCGGCATCACCAACCAGATGATCCGCGCCGCACCGCCCGCGGCACGGGTGATGCGGGAGGCGGCGGCGTTCGTCGGCGAGACCCCGTTGATTGCGCACAACGCGTCGTTCGACCAAGGCTTTTGGGATGCCGAGCTCGCGCGCATTGGCCAGAGTCGGCGCCAGCCCTTCGCCTGTTCCATGCTGGTGGCCCGACGTGTGATGCCCGATGCCCCGAACCACAAGCTGGCGACACTGATCGCCTATGCGGGCCTGCCCGTCGCCGGGACCTATCACCGCGCCGAGGCCGATGCCGAGATGGCGGCGCGGCTGACGCTTCACATCGAGGCGCGGTTGATGCAGCGATTCGGGCTGACCGAGGTGCCCCATGCGCTGCTGGCCCGCATCCAGAAGACCCCAAAGAGCCGGTTATGCGCCTGCGTGGAGCGTTTCAGCGCCGGCTGTGCCTGAGAGTGCGTTTCCGCTTGCCGGCACCCGGCTTGTCTGCCCAATCGGCGTCGTCTGACATGCGCGGCGGCGGCAAAGTGCTACCGATCGGCTCTCAGTGTTCCTGGGCCTGCTCGGGCAGGAATGGGATCAGACCTTCCGCAAAGGCCGCTTGCTGGAGCTCGCGCGGCATCCCGCGGATATCCACGACCAGGCCATTGACCATCACCATCCAGGCCATCGGGTTGTCGGCAACCCTGCTTGGCAACGTCCACACGGGATCGAGCGGCCCGGTCTTCAGGATGTCGCGCACCAATTTCGACTTGCCTTGGCCGGTACTCTCAGCCACGCCGAATGCAGCATAGAGATCGGAGGCCTTCACGTGCGGCTTCTGGCCCGGGTCGGACAGAAAATTCACGGTGCCGATCGCGTGCGTGGCGCCGCATGCCCAGGTGTTCGGACGCCCTTTCTCCAACGGTGATGGTCGCTTGCGGCACAGCGCCGCCACGGCGTAGCGAATGAGCTTCCGGTACTCGTCGTTCAGATGCTCGATCGCAAACGCATCGGTCATTGCGACGATCTCGGCGAACTTCGCCTGCATCGCTGCCGGCACCTTCTCGGATTTGTTTGCGGCCATTGGGGGGTGTCGCCAGAATGCAACGCCGGTGCGAGCGCGGTGTTGCCGAGACAAGCCCAGGGTCGATCCGGGAAGCCAGAAGTCGACCCTAAGCGGTTGATTCGATTGGTGGAGCCGAGGGGGATCGAACCCCTGACCTCCGCATTGCGAACGCGGCGCTCTCCCAGCTGAGCTACGGCCCCGATGCCTGTGCCTGACGGCGTTGGCGCATACCGCGCGGGGGTGGGGTCTGGGTTGTCCCATCGCGGCAGGACCGGAAGTTTAGCATCGATGGGCCATCTTCTGCCAAGCGATGTTGTGCCCGGCCTCCGTTGGAGGAGGAGAGGCGGCCATGCTGCTTCCTGATGGAGATGCGGCTCGAATGCCATCCTTGGATTAGAGCCGCGCGCGAGCCCAAAACGCGGGTTTCGGCGACCGCC
>JAXGTD010000195.1:0-5304 GCA_040775095.1 Chromatiaceae bacterium
GAACAACACCATCGCGATGCAGAACATCAGGTACTCCATCAGCCGCCGATCCAGCTTGACCAGCCGTGCGTCGACTTGCAGCTCCAGGCTGGGCGGCGCCAGTCGCTCGAAGATCGCGGGCAGCTTGGTGCGCGCAAACCGCTCATCCGCGCAGGCGCGCTCCAGGCCGATCTGAAAGGCGTTGAGCCCATTACCGTCGACCAGGCTGGTGTCCGCATCGCGGTCCAACAGCGCCTCCGCGAGCTCGGCATTGCCCATGCGACTGGCGATCATCAGCGGGGTCTGGTCGAAGACATTGCGGAAGTCAACACCATACTTGTCGGTCTCGCGCAGCACCCCGGCCGGATTCCTGAAGCTGTAGTGCTCGAAGTGCTTCTTCTCCAGCACCGCCATGGCCTTATCCGGTTGTCCGGCGGCCTTGAATCCGGCCTGGGCCAGGGCATTCAACCAGCGCCGGTCACGATAGACCAATGCGTATTCCATCAGCGCGATGCGCGCACTCTTCTCCTGCCCCTCCAATGCCTTCTCTTCCAGCTCGGTCAGGGCATCCCCGCGCAGCACACGCCAGGGTACCTCGCGCTGCTTGAGGATCTGCTCGCGGATCTCGGCTGCCTGCTCGTCCTTGCCCTGGAGCTCCAGTCGGTGGGCCTCGTGACGCCATTCGTCGAGACTCGAGCGCGCTGCCTCGATGTCCTCGACGCCCTCGTGGACCTCGGTCAGCCCGAGTAGCCCAAGCAGGTGCTGCTTGGGGCGCGGCTCGATCAGATAGAGGTTCTTCACTGCCCGCGTCACGGCAACATACAAGGCATTGATGTAGAACTTATAGATCTCCAGCGACTTGTCGCCCTTGTCGCGGCCGCGGGCATAGCGCAGCTCGCCTTCCAGGTCCTCGCCGCTCAACCCCCCCGCGATATCGCGGAAGCGCTTTTCCTCGCTCGAGACGAAGCCGAAAAGCAAGACGTTCTCGTACTCCAGGCCCTTGGCCTCGTGGATCGAAAACACCAGCGGCGTGCGGAAGTATTTGCGCACCTCGGCCTTCTGTTCCGGGTGCAGCACCAGGATGGCAAAGCGCGCCGAAGCGGCGGTGCGCCGGTCCAGATCGCGCTTGACCGCCTCGCTGTCCTGTAACAACCCCACCCGCCCCTGTGTCGGTCCGCAGCTGCGCACCAGATAGTTGCTCTCGCGGTCTACGGACCCGAAGCGGGCGTGCTTGACGTGCAGCAGTCGGTTGGCGATCTGCGTGACCTGAGGCGAGTTGCGGAAGTTGGCGTTCAGGATGCGAATCAGATCTGCCGGCGCGCCCTCGTCTCGCTCCTTCCAGAACAGGGTCTTGACCTTGGACCAGGAGAAGAAGTTAGGGTGGACGATCTGGTTGGAGTCGCCGCAGAGCAGGAAGCCGCGGGCATCGCGAAGCGAGCGCAGGATCAGCAGCAATTGGACGTTGGTGAGATCCTGAACCTCGTCGACGACAACGAAGTCGTAGCGCGGTGCCACGCGCGCCATCCACGCGTGGCTCAGGATGTTGGCGTCGAACCACCCGTGCTCGGCGAGGAAGCGCAGGTATTTCTCGAACAGGTCGTAAACCGCGCCGCGAATGTCGGGCGCATAGATGGACTGTCGAACGCCCAAGGCCAGGTAGGCCTCGCGGCTGAGATACGCCTGTTCCGTCACGGACCCGGTGATCGCGCCCTGAAACTCCTCGAACAGCTGGTGACTGTCCTTGAGCCCCCGCGGCAGGTTCTGGCGAGCGGCCCAGCCCGCGAAGACCCGAGGTGTGACTTCCTTTCCCTCCGGTACATGGATGCTTTCCAGGTACTCTCGGAAGGAGAGAAAATCGACGTCCTGCTCGTCGTTGCTGTAGCCGCTGGCGTAGTAGAGATCCCGCGCGTTCTGGACCAGAAAGGGTGAGCGTGTGACGTAGAGGATGTCGCCACGCGCATCCTTCATCTTCTCCAGTGTCAACGCGGTCTTGCCGCTGCCGGCGGAGCCGATGATCACCAGCGGTGGGGACTGTTGATAGACCGCTTCCTGGTCTTCGTCGAAGGACAGCACCTTGTCGAGTAGATGAAAGCGCGGCAGCTTGGGGTTCAGATAGGAGAGCTCCGGGGCGGCGTCGGCCACCGCGGCGTCCACCGACGGAATCCGTTGCTCATCGATCGTTGCTCCGCGCGCGAGGAATCGGGATTTCTCGTAGGCGTGCTGTCGGATGTGCTCCAGGATCAGCGCGCACCTCTCACCCCCGTGCTGGTAGAGCGCGAACAACAGCCGATCGCTGCGGTCCAGCCGTGCGCGGTAGAGGTTGTCGCCGACCTTCTTTACATCGGCGGAGCGGAAATCCTCGCCGGCAAGATACTTGGCGAGCTTCGCGTAGCCGGGGATGGCCGCGGTGTCGAGGCCGCGATAGACGAGGATCTTCATGTGCTTCGGGGGCAAAGACGCAAACAGACAGGGTGGCGAGCGGCGCGAAAGTCGGTCATTTTAGACGACGCCTGATCCCCGGGCGACCGATCTCGGCTCCTCAGATCGGCACCGAGGGTCCGGCCCCGTGGAGGAAAGAGCGTTCGCCGCGGGGGTTGGACCGGGAGGCAAAGATCCCGCAAGCCGGTCATCGGTGATTGCTCGCCGAAATAATCGGCGGCACAGGGGAGGTAGCTCGTGGCGTCCGTTGGTGAGCGACAGCCGGGCTCGCTCTGCCGGCGACGGTGCATCCTGGCACCCTCCAGGCGTACCCTATAGCGGCGAGCGCGCGGTGCAGGTCTCGGGGCAATATCTGGAGGCAGATGCTCGCGAGCAGATTGGCTACCGTGCATGGTGCGCGTCGATGCGCAACCAATGCGGACATCCCGAAAGACGATGGTACTTCCCTCCGGTTCGGATCCTCGCAGCCCCATGCGGATTCTGCATGCCTTCTGGTTATTGGACGCGGGCGAGGCATTCGCCCAGGGCGGTGCACTGTGGCTGTGGGCGGAGACCCTGCCGGTGCGACCCGCCGGGCGCGCGCGGGAAACCAGGCCGCATCCCTTTTCCGTGACGAGCGACGACTGGCCGGCCCTTGCGGCGGAGCTGGGGCTGGACCTGTCGCCGATGGAGCTGCGTACCGCGCTGCAGTCCTGCGCACTCCAACTGCCCAGCGCGGTGGATGCCCCCCTGCCTTCACCTCAGTTGGCGAAGGTCTGGGGGCAAGGGATTGCCGAGGACCATGCCGCCTTGCTCAGCTGGCAGGTCGACTGCCTGCGGCTGGATTCCCCAATCAAGCAGCTGAGCGACTTGCATTTCCACGCCTTCTATCGCGCCGAAGGGGTCCAGTGCGGCGACGACTTCCTGTTCTGGTACTGGCTCACGCAGGAGCTCAAGCGCCTCCTGGTCCGGGACCAGTATCTCCCCGCCCTGATCTATCGTGAGCCGCCGAGGCCCAAGAGGGCACGTAAAGCACCTCCATTCGAGCTCTACGGTGCCTGGCAGTGGGCGTCCGAGTCCTACGAGGACCTCATCGCCAAAGCCGCCGATCGGATGCCGGCGGCGTGCGCCGCAGGGCACGACGGACTGGCGGACGCGCGGGGTCTTGCGCAGCACTGCGCGGAGGTGTTGCTCGATCGCATCCTGCGCCAGACCCATTTGACGGCAGCCTTTACCAAGAAGCTCCAGGACAGCCTGCTCGCGAGCTGCCTTGCACCCAGCCCGGCGCAAATGCCCTGGCGGGAGCCGGGAACGAGCCTGGACAGCTATCGGCAGTGGCGCCACTGGCGGCAACGTATCCTGCGCGCCGGACCGGAGTCGGCATTTTCCCTCGGCTTCCGCTTGATGGAACCGCCGGCCGAGGACGAGGCAGACTGGACGCTGCAATTCATCGCCGTACCCAGGGACGATCCCTCCCAGCGGCTTGCCCTAGCGGACTACTGGTCGATGTCCGAGGCGGAACGCAAGCAGACCCGCCGCCAGCTCGGAGCGGACTTCGAGCCCGAGGTCCTGCTCAACCTGGGGCTTGCCGCGCGCATGGTTCCCAAGCTATGGGAAGGACTGGACACCGCCGTACCGCAGGCCGTTAGCCTGGACCTCGATGCGGCCTTTGCCTTTCTCAAGGAATGGGCCTGGGTGCTGGAGGATGCGGGCTACAAGGTCGTCGTCCCCGCCTGGTGGACGCCGCAGGGACGCCGGCGCGTGAAGATCCGCCTGCGCTCCCCCTCGGCAAAGAGGACTGCGGGTGCGGCACCCGGCCAAGGCGGGCTCAGCCTCGAGAACCTGGTGCAGTACCGCTACCAATTGGCGATCGGCGACGAGGTGGTGAGCGAGGAGGAATGGCGGCAACTGGTCGAGCTCAAGACGCCGCTGGTGCGCTTCCGCGGTGACTGGATCGAGCTGGACCGGGAAAGGATGCAGGAGCTGCTCGCCTTCTGGCGCCGGCACGGTCAGGAGACCCCGGAGATGAGCGTCCAGGAGCTGCTGCGACGGACCGCCACCGACGACAGCTACGAGGTCGACCGCGACGACGCCCTGGCCGAGATGCTGGAGCGGCTGCGTGACCGTGGCCGACTGGAGCCTGTCGGCGATCTGCCCCGACTCAAGGCCGAGCTGCGCGACTACCAGCGCCGCGGCGTGGCCTGGCTGCGGTTGCTCGAGCAGCTCGGTCTCAACGGCTGTCTGGCCGACGACATGGGGCTCGGCAAGACCATGCAGGTCATCGCCCGCCTGGTGCAGGAGCGCGGCGGCCAGGAGACGCCCGCCCCGACCCTGCTCGTCGCCCCGACCTCCGTGATCGGCAACTGGCAAAAGGAGACGGAGAAGTTCGCCCCCCAGCTGCGCTGCCTCATCCATCATGGACCGGACCGTGCTCAGGATGGCGAAGACTTTCAGCAGCGGTTGGGCGGCAAGGACCTGGCCATCACGTCCTATGGGCTGTTACGCCGGGACCAGAAGCTCTTCACCGCCATCGCCTGGCACCGTGTGGTACTCGACGAGGCGCAGAACATCAAGAACCCCGCGGCCGCCCAAACCAAGGCGGTCAACAAGCTCCAGGCCAGGCACCGGCTCGCGCTGACCGGTACCCCCGTGGAGAACCGCCTGATGGACCTGTGGTCCATCTTCAACTTCATGAATCCCGGTTATCTCGACACCCAGGCCCGGTTCCGAAACCGCTTCGAGCTGCCGGTCCAGCGCGACAACGACCCGGTGCAGACGGCGACGCTCAAGCGTCTGGTCGAGCCCTTCATCCTGCGCCGGGTCAAGACCGACAAGTCCATCATCCGCGACCTGCCGGAAAAGGTGGAGGCCGTCCAGTACTGCAATCTCGGCCGTGAGCAGGCTGCC
>JAXGTD010000196.1:0-5240 GCA_040775095.1 Chromatiaceae bacterium
CGGGCGCGGCGGCTCGGATACCTCCGCGGTGGCGATGGCCGCCGCGCTCAAGGCCGACGAGTGCCAGATCTACACCGATGTCGATGGCGTCTACACCACCGACCCGCGCATCGAGCCCAAGGCGCGCAAGCTCGATCGCATCACCTTCGAGGAGATGCTGGAGATGGCCAGCCTGGGATCGAAGGTCCTGCAGATTCGGTCCGTGGACTTCGCGGGCAAGTATCTTGTCCCATTGCGTGTGCTCTCCAGCTTTCAGGAAGGCGAGGGCACCTTGATCACGTTTGAGGAAGAGACCGTGGAAGACGCCAAGATTGCCGGAATTGCCTTCGCCCGCGACGAGGCCAAGCTGACTATCCTCGGTGTCCCCGATCAGCCCGGGGTCGCCTACAAGATTCTGGGGCCGATCTCTGACGCAAACATCGAGGTCGACATGATCATTCAGAACATCACCGCGGACCAGAAGACGACCGACTTCACCTTTACCGTCCACCACAATGATTATGCCAAGGCGCTTGGGCTATTGCAGCGGACCGCCGACGAGTTGTCGGCGCGCGAGGTGGTGGGTGATGAGACTATCGCCAAGATCTCGCTGGTCGGCGTCGGTATGCGCTCGCACGCGGGCATCGCCAGCCAGATGTTCGCGACGCTGGCGAAAGAGGGCATCAATATCCGAATGATCTCCACCTCGGAGATCAAGATTTCTGTCGTGATCGACGATCGCTATCTGGAGCTTGGTGTGCGCGCCCTGCACGAGGCCTTTCATCTCGACGCCGAATAGCGCCGCTGCATCAGAGAGCGGGCCGCGGGCGGATTCCTATGTCGGCATAGACCTGTTCCCCGGTGCCCAGCAAGGATTCCGAGCGAGCCGGGATTGCCCCGGGGTGCCGTGTTTCCCGGTATTTTTCGTTCACGCGCGTTTGACGCAATGCCGGCCGATTCGTATACGGTATTGCGGGAGATCGACTCTTGTTACAATCTTCGCGGGCCTGATTTAGCTGGCTCGGTAGACCGCGGACTTGACGGCAGTCGACCGTGCGCGACGGCGCGTGCGTCCAGGCAAGGGTGGACAGTCCGCGTATTCGATAGGGAACTTAGGGAGAAACCACTATGTTGATATTGACCCGCAGGGTCGGTGAAACTCTGATGATCGGTGACGATGTGACAGTCACCGTGCTCGGAGTCAAGGGTAACCAGGTCCGCATCGGCGTGAATGCACCGCGCGATGTGGCCGTGCACCGAGAAGAGATCTACGAACGGATAAAACGGGAGCAGGCACAGCAGACAGAATCCCAGCCAAATGTCGCGGGCGAGGACCCAATGGCTGACTAGATGAATGTCTTGGCAGGTCGGTGAGTCGGGTTCGCCCGGCTCGCTGGCCTGACATCGTGGCCTCGTCTGGCTTGTCCGAGAACCGACCTTTCGCCGCCACGACCTATCCTCTGGCTGGTATTCCACCTCAGGTCCGCGCCCCTTCACAACTCCGCGCGACCTGCCCGCGACAAATCGCCGCCTCAGCGTCTCGACGGCGCGTATCCGCGCATCCATCGTCTCGAACCCCGCCCATGCTGCAATGCAGCACCGGTATCTGCCGACCCGGGCACGGTGGGCCGGACTCCACTTCAGGGCGATGTCCCTCCCGATTTGGCTGGTCCCGCCGCGGGAAAAACCTGCTACAATTCGCCGCGTTTTCCGGAGAGATGGCCGAGTGGCTGAAGGCGCTCCCCTGCTAAGGGAGTATGGGTTAATAGCCCATCGAGGGTTCGAATCCCTCTCTCTCCGCCACATAAAAAAGGGGTCAGGGCCGGTTTCCGAGCACGCGTTCGAAGCCATACTCCTGGGAGGCCCCACAAGCCGCGCCGAATCCCACGCCGCGCAAGCCCAGGTTTTTCCTCCCCGGTGTCCCCGTGCACGTGGCCCAGCGCGGCAGCAAGCGGCAGCTGATCTTCTTCGAGAGCGCCGACTACGAGGCCTATCTGGGCTGGCTGAGAGAGGCGTCGACTCGCTGGGCGTGCAGGGTCCACGCGTATGTCCTGATGACCAACCACGTCCACCTGCTCATGACCCCGGACGACGCCGACAGCGTCAGTCGGGCCATGCAATATCTGGGTCGGCGCTATGTGCCCTACGTCAACCGCAGCTATCAGCGCAGCGGGACGCTGTGGGAGGGACGCCTCAAGAGCGGCCTGGTGCAGACCGAGGCGTACCCGCCGCGCTGCTATGGCTGCATCGAGTGCAACCCGGTGCGGGCGGGGATGGTCGAGGCTCCAGGGCAATACCCTTGGTCGAGCTATGTGCACAACGCGTGGGGGGCAGCAAATCCGCTGATCAGCGAGCATGTCGAGGATCATCGACTCGGTGCAGGCGATGCTGAACGGCAGCCACCTCGTTTGTGCGTAATGGATGGATCTATTGAGTCGTGATGCCGGAGCGTTCGGCCTTTTTTCAGTCCCAAGCTAAGATACTGGGGTTAGCTGTCTCCTGCCTTTCCGTGTGAGACATCGCGTAAGATGGAAACGAACAACCCATCGGCCACCATCGATCCAGCTACAGCCAAGGCCCTGTGCCTGTTCTCCGCGCGGATCACTGCCAAGTACGACGTGCTGGACCAGCTGCTGTTTGGCAGCCGCGCCCGCGGCGATCACGCCCGCGACAGCGAGGCCGATGTCGCCGTGCTGCTGCGCGGAGTCCACCAGCGCCTGCTGCCCACCAAGCTCGCCATGGCCGACGAGGCGTTCGACGTGCTGCTGGAGACCGGTATCCGCATCCAACCCCTGCCCATTTGGGAAGACGAGTGGGCGGACCCGGATCACTGCGCCAATCCCCGGCTACTGAAGAACATCGCCCGCGAGGGCGCGCGCTTGCGACCCGGTCGAGCGACAATGCGGCGCTGATGCAGAAGGCCGGCCGGGCCCTGGTGTCGGCCCGCCCGTTGCTCGACGCCGGCGACACGGACGGGGCCTGTAATCGGGCCTACCACGCGATGTTCGACGCGGCGCGGGCCGCGCTTGCCAATGAGGTCGAGCCCCAGACGACCAAGGCCCATGGCGGTCTCATCGCGGCTTTCGGTCTCCATCTGGTCAAGTCCGGCCGGCTGCCGAAGCAGCTGGGACGGATGCAAAATCGCGCGCAGGAGGTTCGGCTGCTGGCGGACTACACCGGCGGCTTGGTCGAGCCCGGGGGACGCACGCGAGCTGCTCTCCCAGGCAGAGGCCGTCGTCGACGCGCTGAGGGACTATCTGGATGTGTCCCGAGACGCAGTCCGGACGCACGCGAAAGACTAGTTAAAAAAGGGTCGGAGCCTGCGGTATCCCCACAAATTCACAGCCGCCTCGAGGCGGTGTGTCGGCTGCCAAACCGCTTCTGCAAAGCCTGCGTGTCGCCCGCAAGCGGGCTCCTACGGGCCGCCGACACCGCTTGGCGTGGCGACCCCGCGGTGTCTATGCCAGTACGGTAATCGGCGTAGGAGCCCGCTTGCGGGCGACCCGACGGAGGGCGGCCGGGTGCGGACGTGAGCGACAGACTTGTCCATGACCCAGGGCTGTCACCCCCTGTTTTTCCGACCGATATTTTGCGGATGCGGCAGGGAAGACGCTGGATCGGCCTCTCCCGCGCGCCCCGAGGCCGCCGGATCCTCGGCCAGCGCGGACTCGCTGGCCCCGAGCGAGCGGCCTGGCCAGGCGTCAGGCCTGTTCCAACTCCCACTGCACCGCCTGTCGCATCAACTGCCCCGATGTCGTCAGACCGAGCTTGCGCTTGATCTTCTCGCGGTGGGTCTCGACCGTCTTGACGCTGAGACTGAGCTGCCGGGCGATCTCCCCTGTCGAGCAGCCCTGGCCGATGAGCTCGAACACCTCGAGCTCGCGGTTGCTCAGATCCTCGACGGACGAGCCGCCCGTGGCGGGATGCTGCGCGAGTCCGGCGATGATCCGTTCGACCATGTCCGAACCCAGATAGCGCTTGCCCGCGATCACCTGGCGCAACGCGCTGATGACGTGCCGGGCGACCTCGTGCTTGCTGATGTAGCCACGGGCGCCGAGATTGATGGCGCGCTCGGCGAACAGCGACTCGTCGCGCATGGAGCACACGAGCATCTTGAGATCGGGGAAATGGCTGTTCAGCCGCCGGATCAGGTCGAGCCCGTTGCCGTCGGCGAGGACGAGGTCGATCAGCACCACGTCCGGCTTGAGGTTGCGCACGAGCTCCTGCGCCTGGCGCATCGTGCCGGCCTCGCCGCACACGCTCAGATCCGCCTCTCCGGCGATCAGGTACTTGAGCCCCTCGCGCACGACGGGGTGATCATCGACAATGAGGATTCGGCTTGGTTCCTTTTTCATAATGACCCTCCGATGTAGCTGCACTCCTGACTGACTCTCCTTCATCGACTCCGCGACACGGCCCCGTTGCCGCGCCCTGTTCATTATTCGTTGCCGGGAGACGGGTCCCGACGCTCGGTCTCTCGACGGGACGGCGCTCGCACGCGTGGTTCCCGAGAGCTGGGGTTCTCAAGCGCTTCCCTGCTCGAAAATGGCGGTGCGTCCGGGCGCCGCTCAGGCAGCTTGAACCTTCAAGGTGCCCTTGCGCACCCGACCGACGCGCCATCAGACACGCTGGGTGTGCATCCCCGTGGCCTGCCCGGGTGCGGCGGCCCGGTTTCGAGGCCGGCTCGGATCGGCGCCCGTGGCCGACATGGGGTGACGAGCGGCAAACCGACCCCCGCTCGTCGGCCGGCTGAAGGTGCAACCCGCTGATACGCGGCGCGCGTGCCAATAACCCTGCCATTCATGCTGCATCTGTGCACAACAATAGCGCAGATCAGGTGTCAACGCGACGGCCTCGAGAGAACCATGTTTCTTGCAATGACAAATCGCAATTCCCGGTGTGCAACAGGGCCGCGGGGGGCAGCTCGGATGGGCCGGCCGGTTCCGGTCGGCGGCCCTTGGGAGGGCCTGTCACGACACGACCCGTGGTCGATCCGCAGTTGCTGACGGCTCCGACCACGGGCCCGCTTGGGTGGGCCGATTCGGGAGACGTCTGCCCGATGGGCCGGGAACGCGCGGCGACTGGGTCAATCGGATCAGCGCTACACCGGATCCAGACAAGACCCGCTGAAGCGGGTACGCGGTATCTCGGACGCGGGCCCGAGTTCCGGTATACAGGGCAGGGAGTCCAAGCGCAACCGGTCCGCGATGGCCGGGGAGGCCGTCGTAGTCCAGGTCAACCACGGGTTTTCCCTAGGCCCA
>JAXGTD010000197.1:0-5218 GCA_040775095.1 Chromatiaceae bacterium
CACCCGGTGGACCTGTCGCACCCAGCTCCCCCGGCGCGCCCGGCGGGCCTTCTGCACCAGGGCGCCCGCGCACGCCAAGCCCCGAAACCTCTACCCGAATTCCACCCTGCTGCGGCACGACATGACCCTCAGTAGGCTCGAGTTGATCGTAAATGACGACATGGCTCATCGCGTTTGGTCAGCATCGACGAACAACCAGAACATCGGGGTCGAGCGAACATCGCCGTCGGGAAACGTCAGCTCCAAGTCCGTCGCATAACGCCCGGGCGCGAGGTTTTGCGTCATCGCTGGCGCCACGGACAAGAACACCTGGCCGGCCGTGTCGCGGTCTTCGACATCCGGCTGCACGAGCAGCGATCCATCCTGCGTGGAGCAGGCGAGCACGACGTCTCCATGGGAGTTGCGTGCCTGCAAACGCGCCAAGCAACCAGTCAGGTCCATGGCAAGGCCCGCATCGTCGAACCACGCAAAGACCAAGGCCAGCGTATCCCCGCGCTGGAGCACAACCGTTTGATGCCGAGGCTCGATCACAGCCGCCGCGTCGCCCCTAGGCTACGCGCGCCGGTTCAACCAGCACGCAGGCGCAGGACCGCATACTCGATGGCGTTGTTGATCAGCGTCGCCCCGGCCGACAGGACGGCCTCGGCGACCTGGGGCGAGTATTCCAGCAACCGATCGCGCACCCACTGCGCCTTCTCGCTGCCCTTGCCGGTGATCGCCTCGGCCAGGACGACCAACTCCTCCACCGCATCGAGCACGATGGCGTCGAGCCAACGCTCCAGCGTCGCGCGCTGCACGGCGAACACGCTGTCGGAACGCAGGCGCTGCAACTGGCTCAGGATCAGACTCAGCATCATGGATTGCATTGGGCTACTCCGTTGAAACAATCAGAAACGGCCAGGTCGGAACCGGGCACACGCCCAGCCTATTGTCACGACCCAAACAGGTCGAACCGACGCAGCACCACCCGGCGCGGGAGCGGCTCGCCGCCGTGAATCGGGCGATCCGTCGGCAACGTGAGATAACAGAAATACTCGGGGTGGCGACGCCCGGACAAGGCGTAGACGACCCCATCAGGTGGCGCACCAGAGGCCCATGACAGGCTGCCATCGCTCGCCACGGACGGGATGGCGCCGCTCATCAACTCCCCATCCCAGATCCACGTCACGGCCGTGATCTGCGACGGCGCAAAGCCGATGAAGTCGCTCGTGCCGCGCAGGCGCGTCAGCGAGAACGGCTCGGTGCGGTCGGCCATGACCACCCGGTCGAGCTCGCCGATCGCGTAGACAGGCTGATCCGATGGGATGACCAGCATGATGTCGCCCGCATCGAGGATCTCCATCGGCGCGTATTTGCGGACGATCTCGCGGCTGACGACGCCCACCACCGAGGCCACGGGCGCAAACCAGCGCCGCCCGTGGCCGTTGCAATACGGGCACCCTGGCTCGGGCGAGCCCGAGTTCGGGTCGATGCAGGGGCACGTCTCGCTGCGCCGCCAGTCCAGGTGCTGACCAACTCGGGAGAGCATGCGGTTGAACCGCTTGGCGCTAAGGCGCATCAGTTCAGCACCCAGTGCGGACAGGAGACCGACAGCATGCCGCCGTCAATAATCTCCACCCCATACTCCGCGAGGGTCTGCCCCGGCGCCGGGAGCGCGTTTGGCAGATGCAGGAGCGGCGTCGGCGCCAAGCTGCACGTCGTCGTCGCGCACCCCCCCATCGACAGGCATAGACACAGGATGCTTGCCCGCTGACAGCGGCCTGTCGCTGCCCACACCCGGGGCAACGCGCCGAGAGATCGGCCGCGTCGCCTTGACCCGGCCCCACCACGCCAACGCGGCGCCGAGGATGGTGACGGCATCGAGCACCACATCGGTCAGCGCTGCCGAATCGATCTCGAGCCCGGCCAGTCGCGCAATCTGGGCCAGAAACACGATGATGGCGCCGACGATCGCGCGCGAGAGCCACCAAGGCTTTGCCACCGAGCCATCATCGAAGCCTGCATCGTCTCGCCCGGTCATGCTGGCACCGTTTTTTTTGGTGGGTCCCAGCGATGCCCTTTGCCGAGTCCGACCTCACGCTGCTCGCGCACCTTTGCGGCGGCCTCGCGCTTGGTCACCCGGCCATCGCGGTTAAGGTCCAGGCCACGATTGACGGCGAACGCGCGTGTGCCCGTCTTCCAAAGCACATACTCGAGCGTCCTGCCCACGGCGCGCGGCCAGAGCACGGTCATGTACATGTCCTCAAGCGTCTTGATGCGGCTCGCGTGCGGGCGAAAATAGCGCTCCACATAGTCGAGCTGACCCTCTGGCGTCATCGCGGCGAGTGCCTTGGTGCTCGTCCCGAGGGCCTTGGCCGTCGCCGCCATGAACTGGATCAGGCCGGTCGCGCTGGATCGCGGATTGCGCACGCTCGGGCTGAACATGCGCCCCGTCTCAAAGGCAATGATCGCCATGAGATCCGATGCCTGGTCCTCGCTCCAGCCCAGGTTCTCGCAGAGCTGGAAGAGGCGCTCGCGAAACCCCGGGGAGACCTGTCTGCCCCATGCAAGCGGCTTTGTTTGGCGCATCGTCAGCTCTCCTCATGGCATGCAATCCGACCCCACGCCATGCGCTCGTCATCGTCGCGCGAGTCAGGGTCCGGATCAGGATCAGGATCAGGGTCGTAGAGGGCGCACTGTGGCCCGCAGTCCAGGTAGGCGATGCGCCCGGCGCCGCATTTGTTGAGCGACGCGAGCGTGAAGTGCCGACACGGCGAGAACGGCTGATTTGGCATCGTCGACCACCCCTCGGTTGGATGGCCCATTGTCGTGTCACGACGCCCGATCGATCCCGAGCGAGATAGCCTTTGCGATCACCTCGTCGAACACGCCGCGCAGGTCGTCTGCGACGCCCTTGGCGAGAAACAGTCCAGGACGCGGCGCGACGATCCAGCCAGATGACCACTCGCCCATGACGCGAAAAGTCAGATAGGCGCTGCTCTTGGCCTTGCCGGTCGATGTGTTCATCCGCACCATGCCGGCGTAGATGTCTGTCGCGTGGTGCGGGGAGCGCTTTGGCGCCAGCCCGGCAGGCAGCCGCTCGCCCCAGGCATAGGAATGCTGCGGCACGACATGGCCGGTCGCAGAGCGGCGCGTCGCCGGGTTTCGCGAGCCCGGAGCCAACATGGCAGACGCGCGCATCCCCTTTGCCAACGCATAGATCGACGGTGGCATCTGCGCGGCGAGCGCCCCCTGTCCGGATGGCGTCGGCACGTTGTGCCGAAACGGGATGATCAGATACTTCTGGCCAGCGTGGGATCCGGACTTGACCGTTCGCGCGCGCTTGGCCGTCGGCAGGCTCGCCTTCAGGTCGCGCTGCGCCCGTCCGAGCTCGATCTCGCGCGCGAGCCGGTAGTCAGTCTCGATCTCGGCCGAGAACGGACCTGTCTGGCGCCAGGAAATCGAGTCGACGTAGGCAGACTTCTCAACCCCCCAAAGACGCGCCTTGTATACCGCGCGCTGCCAGCGCAGCACACCCTCCTGCGCCACCGCACGCACCGCCTGGCCGACGAGCGGCGCCACCTGATGCGTGAGCGCGTCTTTCGCCTGCAGCAGACCAGACAGATCGACCTCGAGGCGATAGTGCATGCGTTATCCCAGCACGCAGAAGCGCACGCCTTGGATCGCGTCGCGCAGGTCGTTGATCCGGTCCTCGATGCCGTCGTGCCACTCTTGCACGTCGATCGATGCCGACTCAGAGAGGCCATCCGCCGAGATCGACCCGGACTGCGGAAGGAACGCGGCCTGCAGGATCTTGAGCACGCAGGTCTTCTTGATCACATCGAGCAGGTCGGGGTAGTCGCGCTCGATGTTCTGCAGGCCCGCGCGATAGCGCACCTGGATCATCATCGGCACGCTGGTGCCGCCCCCGAGCGCCTGGAGCATGTAGGCGGACAGCGGCGCGGCGAACGCCTGGGATCCCGGTACGAGCTGGATATGCCCGTACTTGCGGTCGACGCGGATCCACGCATGGGGGATCTCGAACAGCGTCGAGCTCTGCCCGGGGTAGGCGAAGCGGATCGAGCTCACCGAGACGATCGGCCTCTGCCGGGTCACGAAGAAGCCCCAGCTCCCGCCGCGAAACAGGGGCGGCTCGTAGTCGTAGGCAGGCTCGAGCGCGTAGGGCTCATTGGCCGCCTCCAGTGCATCGATCTCCGCCTGTGGCGCGCCCTCGGGGATGATGGTGGTTGGCGTGAGAAACACGCGCAGCTTGCGCTGCACCTCGGCCTGCGCTGCCAAGAGTTTGTTCGCGAGCATGTGGATATCGACGCTCGACAGGTCGATCACGCCCGCCAGCGCCTCGCCATAGGCAGCGGCCAGCTCTTCGGCCGCCAGCAATGGGTCAGGGAACACGCTCATGTATCGCTCCGGGCAGAAAAAAGGCGCCGGGACGCGGCGCCTTTGCTGTCGTCATCGGCGCCGACCGAGGCCGGCGCTTCCGGCTCAGCCGTTCGTCTCGGGGGCGCCAGCGTCGCGGGGCTTTCTGGCTGTTTTCGGCCGCGACTGCGCGGCCTCGTACCCGGGGATGCGCAGGAATGCCTGCGCCGCCTCGTCCCCCAAGTCATCGGACAGCATCCCACCGTCTGCCGCCTCGAAGGCGACGCCGCTGATTCGATCGCTCGCGTTCGGCAACTTACACAGTACCCGCATGCCTGCCTCCCAGATCAGCCGAACGGACGCCACACCGCGCCGTTGGGCAGCACGTTATTGATCACCACATGCTGCCGGCGCTTGCTGATGCGCAAGAATCCAAACATGAGCAGCGCCCAAGGCACCACCGCGGCCACGGTCGGATAGAGCGAGAACCTGGTCAGCGGCAGCAACTTGCGCCAGGTGATCGCGTGATGCCCAGGCGTGAGGTTGAGCACGTAGGCCTTGCTGGTTCCGGGGATCCAGCGGTTGAGATCGGCATACCCGGTCGTCGCGCCCATCTTTGGCACACGCGCCACCAGGCGGAAATCGTGGCTCGCGTTGGTGCCGTTCATGCGGCTGCGATAGATCGCGTAACCCGTCTCGGTGCCGGCCGCGGATGCGGTAATGGTCAGCGAAACCCTGTCGCCCGCGGCAACGGCCACCTGCGCGGACTTCACGAGCACCGACTCGCCCGTCTTGGAGACACCGGCCACGGCGTAGTAGTAGTTGCCGGCATGGGCAGCGCCGAACTTGCTCTCGACATCGG
>JAXGTD010000198.1:0-5212 GCA_040775095.1 Chromatiaceae bacterium
CCTGCCTGAGCCTGCCGCAACGTGACGAGCCAGCCCGGGGAGCTGCTACGATCCCAGACGATGACAAGACACAGGCAAGCGGGAGGTGCCAGTGCAAGATGCGGCGGGGCGTGCGCGCGATTGGGTCGATGCAGACGCGCCGATCCTCTGGCTGCTCGGCAAGACCCAGGCCGGCAAGACCAGCATCGTCGCCGAGATGACCGGCGAAGGCCACGACGAGATCGGCCGTGGCTATCGGCCGATGACGCGCGACAGTCGCATCTACAGCTTTCCGCCGGAGCACCCCGTACTGCGCTTCCTCGACACCCGGGGCCTCGCGGACAGCGCCGACCACGACCCCGGCAACGCGCTTGCCCAGGCGCGCGAGCAGGCACACCTGCTGCTGGCGGTGGTGCGGGCGGATGAGCAGGATCTCGAAGACATCCTGGGCGCCATCGAGCAGACCCGTCGCCAACGTCGGGCATTGCCGGTCATCGTTGCCCAGACCGGGCTGCACCGGTGCTACGGCGAGCACGATCGACACGTCGACCCCTACCCCTTCGATGGCAGCGACGAGGACGGGCGCCGGCCCGGCGTGCCCGGCACCCTGTGCCGGTCCATGATGGCCCAGCGCAGGCTGTTCGACCGCATACCCGGAGCGGCCCCGCTGTTCGTGCCGCTGGACTTCACGCGCCCCGAGCAGGGCATCGCGCCGACCGACTACGGCGCCGGAAGGCTCTGGGACCTGCTGGAACGGACCCTGCCGGAGGTCTCGGATCGTCTGCGCGCGGACCCGAACCTGCCGAACGCGGTTCGCGCCAAGGTCATCCTGCCCTGGGCGATCGCCGCGGCGACGACCAACGCGTTGCCCGTCCCGGTGCTCGGTGGGCTCGGCTCGGCCAGCCTGCAGGCGGCGATGGTCGCGCAGATCGGCCATCGGCTGGGTCTCCCGCTCGGCTGGGACCTCTGGCGCGAGCTCGTCAGCACCCTCGGCGCCGGATTCGCGCTCGGCTTCGGCGGCAGCTGGCTGGCGCAGCAGGTTCTGAAGGTCGGACTCGGCTGGGGCACAGCGATCGTCGCGTCCTGGACCTTCGCGATTACCTGGGCCATCGGCGAGGCCGCCCTCTACTACTTTGGCGAAAGGGCCGCCGGGCGGAAACCGGATCGAGACAAGCTGCAGAGGCGCTACCGCGAGGCGCTACGCGAGGCCCGCGACCGTTACGAGACCCTCGGGCCAGCCAAGCACCAGGACAAGGAGCGACAGCCATGATGCGTCCGTCGGGCTGGAGCGGCTTGCGCCGCCATCATCGGCGCGAGATCTGGATTCTGGGGCTGATCGCTCTCCTGTTCGTGCTCCCCTGGCTCGCCGGACTGGCCACCGGCATCTGGTTCATCGCCAGGCAAGGCTGGGGCTGGCACTGGTGGGTCGGCTCGGTACTGCTGATCACACTGGCATTCTGGCTGCTGCGATCTCAACTGCCGCGTAACAGGCGCCCGCCCATCAACCTGCCCGGCGCCGCGCCCGGGGCGTCCGAGGCCGAGCAGCAGGCAAGGCAGGCGTTGCAGCAGTACGCCAAGGCGCTCGACGCGGACGACCCCCCGTGCGTCAACCTCGGTCCGGAGGCCGTCCAATGCCTGATCGAGGGGGCTTTCCATGCCGTCGCTCAGGCCTATTCCCCCGACGACCGGGCCGCGTTGTGGCGCTTCACGCTGCCCGAGCTGCTGTTGATGGTCGAGGACTTTTCCCGGCGACTGCGCGAGACGCTGCTGCGGGACTTCCCCGTCGTTCGGCACGTCGAGCTGGCCTGGGTCATCCAGCTGCTCGGCCTGCGCGGGTCGACCCGCCAGTTGATGAGTCTCTGGCGGCAACTGCGATGGGCGAACCCGAGCGATGCCCTGCTCGGGGAGCTCCGCCGCATGTTGTCACACCAGGCATTCGAGGGTATTGGCGACAGCCTGAAGGCGCAGATTCGCGCGATGCTGGTCGAGCAGGCGGGCGAGACCGCGATCCGGCTCTACTCGGGGGGCTATCGGCGGCGCGCCGATGAGCTGCTGCCAACCGCCCCCAGGACTGTCCCGGATACCCCGGCCGGGCCACTGACGGTCCTGCTCGCCGGGCGCCGGAACGCCGGAAAGTCCGCGCTGCTCAATGCCCTGCTTGGCGAGACCAGGGAGCCGGTCGGCCTGCTGACGGCCCCGACCGGGGGCTGTCGCGCCTACGCGTTCGCATCGATGCACGCCGGCCAGCTCGTCCTCGTCGACTGCCCCGGCACCGACGGCACGCCAAACGAGCCCTGGCTGAGGCAGGCCAGCAAGAGCGACCTGGTGCTCTGGGTCGCGGCGGCCAACCGCGCCGATCGTGCGCTCGATCAACGCGCGCTGGCCGCGCTCGACGCCTTCAGCGAACTTAACCCCACGGCGCGCCCTATCCCGCGCGTGCTGGTCCTGACCCACGCCGACCTACTCGACCCGCCAAGGGAATGGGCCCTCCCCTACGACCCCGAGCAGGGCCAAGGCCGGAAGGAGCAAGAGATGCGCGCCGCGCGCGAGGCCGCCTGTGAACAACTGGCGATGCCGCTGCAACAGACCGCGTTGATCGCCATCCGCCCCGGGGAGCCAGTCTGGAACCACGAGGCACTGGAAAAGGCGATTCTCAATGCCCTGCCCGAGGCGAAACAGAAACAGCTCGAGCGCGGACTGGCGCCCGATGGCTGGTTCAGGAGACTGACGGATACGCTCCGGACGCTCCCGTCCACCTACGGCGAGGGCAGATCAATCCTGGTGCGGACCGTACGAAGCACGGCCGGCAAGCTGCTCGGCAAGAACAGACCGTCCGGCTCGCCGCCGGATGCGCACTGACGACCACGAGGCAGGCCAGAGGCCCGAGGCAACCACCACCCTGGGTTCGGACGTGCTCGCGGGCACAGGGGAAACGGTCGCATTCCGTCGTCCGGGCAGCAAGCCGGGACCCAGCGCCATGGACGGTGGGAGGCGGTCGAGTTGACGAATAGCATCAATCGCCCCGCAACATCCAGGTCTCGAAGTGGGGAAACAGCCTCGCAGGCCGACCCCCGGCCACTGTGGCGGAGGCCCTCAAGCTGCGTGAGCGCGACCAGGTCGAGATCCAGGTCGACCGCGCGCGGACCCTGGCCGTTCCCAAGTCGCCATCCAATCAGGAGCGGCTTGGCCGCCTGCGCAAATCCCGAGGCCGGCTTCCCGAGGGATTCCACTTCGATTGGCCCGTGCCCAACGAGCGGGATTGGGCCGCTTCCTACACCAACCTCTCACCCTATCTGCTTTCCGCGGAGCAGGCCAAGGCGGACAGGTGGACCGCCTGATTGCCATTCAAGATCCCCAGGTTGTAGAAACCCGGGCACGGGAGGAAAAGGGCGAACACCTCATGCCCATGGGCCGGCATAACGCCGCGCGCGGCTGCGCGCCCCGGGCAGATCAGAAATCCAAAGGACTCCTCGCCTCCTTCGTGGTCACGCTGGGCACCGTATGCGTATAGATCATCGTTGTCTTCACGCTGCTGTGGCCCAGCAGCTCTTGGATGGTTCGGATATCGTAGTTCGCCTGCAACAGGTGTGACGCATAGCTGTGCCTCAAGGTATGTGCCGTGGCCCGTTTGGGAATTGCCGCTTCCTGGACCGCCACCTTGAGCGCCTTCTGCAACGCGGTTTCGTGCAAGTGATAGCGGCGCCGTTCGGTGGTTCCGGGGATCGCGGTCAGCTTGGCCGCGGGGAAGAACCACTGCCAGGCGAGCTCCCTCGCCGCCGATTTGGATTTCTGCTCATAGCGGTTGGGCAGAAAGGTACCGGAATAACCCGCCGCCAGGTCCGCGTGGTGGACGCTTGCCACGCTATCGAGCTGCGCCCGTAGCGCGGGTATTAAAGTCTGGGGGAGGGGCAGGGTTCGATCCTTCTGGCCTTTGCCGTCGTGCACCGTCAGCACACCGATCTCCAGATTGACGTCCTGTACCCGCAGCTTCAGGCACTCGAACAGACGCAGACCGCAACCGTAAAGAAGCTTCGTCGGCAAGTCGAAAGGCGGCGCGAGCCGATCGATTACCCGCTTCACCTCCTCTCGCGAGAGCACCACGGGGACGTAGGGCCGTCTCTTTGCCCGCACCACACCCTCGACCTGACCGAACTCCTTGCCGAGCACGTGCCGGAAGACAAACAGCAAGGCATTGAATGCCTGGTTCTGGCTCGACGCGGACACACGCCTGTCCACCGCGAGATGGGTCAGGAACGCCTTTACGTCGCCCACCGTGAGGCCCGTGGGAGGCTTGTTGCGCGTAAAGCCCTGAAACTTTCTCGCCCAACTCCTGTAGCTCTTCAGCGTCTTACCGGAATAGTGGCGGATCTTGATCGCCTCCCCCAGTCGCTTATACAGCTCCTCCCAATCGTTGGGAACCGAGGCGGTCGCGGAATCAGCAGTCGCAGAAACCAACGAGTCCGCTGGCCCGGGCGCGGACGCCGCCGCCTTCTCCGAACCATTCGCCGCCGCGCCGCGCCCAGCCTCCCTCGTTGTCGGAGCACAGCTAGAAGGCCGAACGGCATCACGCCCCGCGGCGCACGGACGGGACGCGAGTCGCGCCCGCTCGTGGTCTTCTCTGCTGGAGCCCGACTTTCCGGGTCGAGCTACAGCGGGATCAAGGGCCGCTGAGGGCTGAACACAAGCCGTCCTCCCGCTGCGCACGCGGCAGGCGGCCTCACCCTGATCCGCACCTTGGAGAAAATACAGCCGCACCGCGTCCACTGCCTGTTTCCGCATCCATTCCGGTTGCCCCTTCTCCTGGAGCTTACGGATGAACCCCCGCACACTCTCGCGCTCGAGCGCCGGCAAGTCGAACCTGCCGCAGAAGTCGAGATAGAACCGCAACCACCTGCGATAGTGCGGCTGCTGGTACGCGGGAATATCCTGCTGCGACAGGGCCTTGTCGTAACGTAACAGGACATCGGGCGGGACGGGCAGCATCGAAAGATATCCCTTCTTCTGTATATCATGCCGAGATGGTCGGTTACACCGAAGCGTGTGTACCACCCGTAGGGATTTCTTGTCAACGCCACGTAGCCAGTGGTACGTTACACGGAAACGGTAGAATCAATTGTGAGGCAAAACAGGAGAAAAGCCACATGGCGACCATCAGCGTTGACATTGAAGAGATCCCCCACGGTCACGGGCTCTCCTTCAAGAGAGGCGTCAGCGACGGATTGCTGGATATCAA
>JAXGTD010000199.1:0-5197 GCA_040775095.1 Chromatiaceae bacterium
AAGCCTTACTGAGTGATCTCAACGAAGAACTGTGGAGAAAGAGCGCGTGACCGAGACCGTAACCCGCGACATCGTCGCCAAGCTCTGGGGCCTGTGCCACATCCTGCGCGACGACGGGGTCACCTACAACGAGTACGTCACCGAGCTGACCTTCCTGCTCTTCCTCAAGATGATGCAGGAGACCGGGCGCGGGGGGCGCCTCCCGAACGGCTACGGCTGGGCGGCGCTCGCCAAACGCGAGGGGCTCGACCAGCTCGAATACTACCGCCGCCTGCTGCTCGAGCTCGGCGACACCAAGAAGACGCAGGACCCAACCATCCTTGAGATCTTCGCCGACGCCAACACGAAGCTGCGCAAGCCCGCCTCCCTCAAATAGCTGACCATGGCCATCGACCGGCTCGACTGGTTCTCCGCGCGCGAGGAGGGCCTCGGCAATCTCTACGAGGGCCTGCTGGAGAAGAACGCCGCCGAGAAGAAATCCGGCGCGGGGCAGTACTTCACGCCGCGTCCGCTGATCGACTGCCTCGTGCGGCTCACCAAGCCGCAGCCGGGTGAGGTCATCCAGGACCCGGCCGCGGGGACCGGCGGCTTTCTGGTCGCCGCCGACCACTCCATCAAGGCGCGCACCGACGATCTCTTCGAGCTGACCGAGCGCCAGGCGTTCTTTCAGCGCAACCAGGCATACACCGGCGCGGAGCTGGTCCCGGACGCGCACCGTCTGTGCCTGATGAACCTGATGCTGCACGGCATCGAGTGCACGGTCGCCTGCGCCGACACCCTCTCGCCGGACGGCGAGGCCCTCGGTAAGGCCGATCTGATCCTGACCAATCCGCCGTTCGGCACCAAGAAGGGCGGTGGCAGGCCGAACCGCTCCGACTTCTCCATCACCGCCGGCACCTCCAACAAGCAGCTCGCCTTCGTCGAGCACATCGTCCGCGCGCTCAAGCCCGGCGGGCGCGCCGCCGTCGTCGTGCCGGATAACGTGCTGTTCGAGGACAACACCGGCCGGCGCCTGCGCACCTGGCTGATGAAGCTGTGCGACCTGCACACCGTCCTGCGGCTGCCGACCGGCATCTTCTACGCCCAAGGCGTCAAGACAAACGTCCTCTTCTTCACGCGGGGCGGCTCGATCACAAGGGGGCGCAAGGCAGGCACCGAGGCCGTCTGGGTCTATGACCTGCGCGCCAACATGCCCGCCTTCGGCAAGACCCGGCCGCTGAGCGTCGCCGACTTCGAGGCGTTCGAGGCCGCGTTTGGTGATGACCCTTACGGTACGGCCGCCCGGACCGACGAGGGCGAGGCCGGGCGGTTCCGCTGCTTCACCCGCGAGCAGATCGCCGAGCGCAACGACAACCTCGACGTCGCCTGGCTGCGCGATGAGGCCGGCGACGCCGAGGAGCGCCTGAGCGACCCCGAGGACATCGCCGCCGCCATCATCGGCCACCTGCGCGCGGGGCTCGAGGAGATCGAGGGGCTGACTGAGGAGTTGGCGGGGGATGAGGAAGGGAAGGAGGCGGCGTGAGGGAATTGCCTCCAGGCTGGGATGTGGCCGCGATCGGCGATCTGTGTACTCTCGTCAACGGCAAGGCATTCAAACCGAGCGACTGGTCCGATGCGGGTCTCCCTATCGTACGGATCAAAAACCTGAATGATCCCGGTGCATCTTTCAACCATTACTCTGGCGAGCTTCCAGAAAAATTCCTAGTGCACAATGGCGATCTCCTTTTCGCTTGGTCAGGAACCCCGGGCACATCGTTCGGAGCGCATATTTGGTTGGGTGGTGACGCCGCCTTGAACCAGCATATTTTCAATATGCGCTTTCCGGGGTCTTGTCTGGATAAGCACTACGTCCGCTTCGCAATCAATCAAGAGCTTAAGCATCTCATTGAACAGGCGCATGGAGGGGTGGGTCTTCGGCATGTCACAAAAGGAAAGTTCGAAAGCACGACCATCCCTGTTCCGCCACTTGCCGAACAACGCCGCATCGTCGCCAAGCTGGACCGCCTCTTCGCCCGCACCCGCCGCGCCCGCGAGGAGCTCTCCCGCATCCCCCGCCTGATCGAGCACTACAAACAGGCCATCCTCGCCGCCGCCTTCCGGGGTGCAACAGAGACAGCAGAGCGGATGGCTACGCTGGGTGAACTCGCATCAGAAGTGCGAAACGGTCTGTCCAAGAAACCCGCCGACGCGCCCCCGGGGGCGCCGATACTGCGAATCTCCGCTGTCCGCCCGCTAGTCGTGAATCTGCTCGATCGGCGGTACTACCCCCCCGGCGAGGAAGTCTCCGAACGCGCGATCCTCGCGAACGGTGACCTGCTATTCACCCGCTATAATGGCAATCCGGAGTTCGTGGCTGTCTGCGGGAAGGTCAGAGACCTGTCTGAGACTGTTACCTATCCAGACAAGCTAATTCGAGTTCGGCTAGTGCAGGACGTCGTTCCTTCATTCGTGGAGCTACTCTGTTCGGCTGCACAAGCGCGCGATGCGCTTCGACCCTTCATCAAGACCGCGGCAGGCCAACATGGTATCTCCGGAAAGGACTTGAAGAAGCTCCAGATTCCGGTTCCGAATCCACGGGTGCAGCGGGCGATCGACGAAGCGACGCGAAGTCAACTCTCGGCTATTGCCGGACTCGCCAACAAATACCGATCGGCGATGCGACTTGTTGACCACCTCGACCAAGCCAACCTCGCCAAGGCGTTCCGCGGCGAGCTGGTGCCCCAGGACCCCAGCGATGAGCCGGCGGCGGTGCTGCTGGAGCGCACCCGCGCTGCCCGTGCGGCGGAGCCGAAGCCAAAGCGTCGCCGCGGTAAGGCAGCCGCAGGTTGACGGATCCAACCGCGATGCCCGTCGGCGACACATCGCCCTTTCCGATCGTAACCGTCCCCGAAGACGCGGGGGACTCCATCGAGCAGCTCGGTACCAAGTACAAGTTTTGGTTCGACGGCAAGCGGCGACTGTACAAGGAGGGCCGGCCCGGCACCGGGGAGAACTGGGCCGAGAAGGTGGCCTGCGAGATCTGTGCGCTGCTGGATTTGCCGCATGCCCAGTACGACTTCGCCCGCTGGGGAAGCCGCGAGGGGGTCGTCACCACGACATTCGTCCCAGAGGGGGGCCGGTTGATCTCCGGCAACGAGTTGCTGTCGCGAATCCACGAGAACTCCGAGTCATTGGCTCGATACGAGCGCCGGGAGCATCGAGTCAACACTTGTCTCGCCATCTGCGGGGGCTCACCGGTTGAGCTCCCCGACGGCTACAATGCCTCCGAGGCGATCGTGACAGGCGCGGACGTCATGGCCGGCTATCTGATGCTGGATTGCCTGATCGGCAACCAGGATCGGCACGACGAGAACTGGGGCCTGGTCTGGTGCCCCTTTGGCCCGCGGCGGCTCTGGTTGGCGCCGACCTACGACCATGCGTCGAGTCTCGGCCGCAACGAGTCCGATGCGCGCCGCATCTTCCGGCTGGAGACCAGGGATCGGGGGGCATCGGTGGCGGCTTATTGCGCCAAGGCCCGGTCCGCGTTCTTTGCGCACGGGGATGCGAAGCGAGCGATCACGACGCTGGAGGCGTTTCGGGAAGCTGCCGTACAGCGTAAACGGGCGGCCCGGTATTGGCTTGAGCGCCTCGCGGGACTTGCGCAGGGGGACTTCGAGTCCATCTTTGATCGCGTACCATCCACGTTGATCACCGAGCCCGCGGCGAGGTTTGCCCTGAAGATGTTGGAGGCGAACCAAGCACGACTTCTGGCAGACGCAACAGGCGTTTAGATGACAAGCAAGATCTATTTGGCGTGGCAAGACCCCGAGACGCGCGGCTGGTTCCCCGTGGGCCAGCTCTCGCGCGATGGCGAGGATTTTCGCTTCGTCTACACCAAGGGCGCCAAGGCGTCCGAACGGTTCCAGCCCTTTGGCCGGATGAGGGACCTGAACGCCGTCTACGTGGGCCGCGAGCTCTTCCCGCTGTTCGCGAACCGCTTGTTGCACAAGTCGCGTCCGGAATACCGGGATTTTCTGTCCTGGCTTGGCGTGGATGAGGGCTCCGCGGACGAGTTGGAGCTGCTCTGGCGCAGCGGCGGGGAAAGGGCCACCGATACGCTCCAGGTCGTAGCTTGTCCGGAGCCCTCGGCGGATGGGCAGTATCGCGTGGAGTTTTTCAGTCACGGAATCCGCCACCTCCCGCAGGAGGCCCGAGAACGCATCGCACGCCTCGAGCCGGGCGAGCGCCTGTACCTGATGCAAGACCTTCAGAACGAATGGGATCCCATGGCCCTGATGCTACGCACGGCTGACCCGATCAACGTCCTGGGCTACTGCCCCCGCTTCTATTCTGGCGAATTCTCCAGGCTGTTTGAGCGATCGGAGCGTGAGCAAGTGATCGTCAAGGTGGCGGGCGTCAACGTTTCCGCACCACTGCAGTTTCGGCTACGGTGTTCTCTTGCCGCACCCTGGCCGCGCGACTTCGTCCCTTGCGCGCAAGAGGCGTTCAAGCCGCTGAGTTGAACGCGCCCATGTGACCTGGACGGGATTCTTGCTCTGGTGAAGCGGGAGGTCGAAGCCAGGGGCTGCCATCTGGATAACGACAACCTGTCGCAAGGGTCGCTAGGCTTTAGGCAAGGGTTCATCCCTCGCGACTGGAAAGGTGGTCGAGGTCTAGCGGATCGCTCTCGACATAATCGCGCGCTGTCAGGTCATCGAGAGTGCCAGGACGCCTGGCGAGCGGCACAAGCTCTTGTTTTAGTGCTCCCCCTGGGAACCTGAATCCACTCTCTGAGGTTGTTGCCCGGACGCCAAGTGTCTGCGCCTTCCCGCCGTGAGGGCTAACCGACGGGGCGAACGGTAACTGGGATCCGCGAGCATGGACGGCAGCGGTGGGCGCGCCCGGCGGACCCGGAACGGATGATCGTGGAAAGATCCGGCGGGACAAAGTCTGGGCGACCGTATCTCGCCCACGGCGCAGGCCAGCCTAAACCGTCGACCCCGGTGCTGCGATCGGCCCTTGTGGCGTGGAGTTTTCGCCAGGAAGCCTCACGCCGGCGCGATCTGGAGCGGTCGTACGACAGCTGGGCCGAGAGCCACGCCTCGCTCGTGCGCCGTGCGGCGGACGACTCGCAACGGGGCGCATCTTCTTTGCGAATAGGGGTGGTTTCGCAGCGGGCAACCTGGGTCCTACCCTAGCTCCCGCCCGCGCAATGAAA
>JAXGTD010000200.1:0-4884 GCA_040775095.1 Chromatiaceae bacterium
CGCAGCACCTTGTCCTCTCCGGTCGCTCCCAGGAAAGCGGGATCGAAATGACGCACGTATTGCGCGAGTCGCCCCGGGGTGTCGCGTTGCGGGTCGACGGATATGAACAGAAATTGCGGTCGCTCGGCGGCACCCGAGGTGCCGATCTCCCGGTTCAGCGCCACGAAGGTCGCCATGGTCAGCGGGCAGATATCGGGACAGGTGGTGTAACCGATGGCGGCAAAGGTCCAGCGACCGAGCAGGCTCTCCTCGGTCAGCTCGCGGCCATCCTGGTCCGTCAGCACGAAATGACCGAGGGGCTTCGGCATGGGCAAGGACGTTCCGGCCTGAAGCGCGACCGGCGGCACGGCGGCCACCCCGGGGCCGGGTCCGAACCGCTGCATACCCACCCAGAGCCCGGCCAGGGCCGCCGCCAATGCAACCAGCGCGGCGATCCCGACCACCACCCCCCGCCGGGGCGATCCCGCGCTCATCGGCTCACCTCCACCGAGCCGGGGCCAGCCTGCGCGGTCTCATCGAGCGGCGGCCGCGCGGGCGGCCACAGGGCATGGGCCACGGTCAGGATGCTCAGCAGCAGCAGGGCTGCACCCCCGTTATGGGCTACCGCCAGACCGAGCGGCAACTGGTACAGGATGTTGGCGATGCCGAGCCCGACCTGCAGAATCAGGGCGGCGATCAGCACTCTGGCCAGGCGGCGATGGACCGGTTGCCGCGCCCGTCTGGCCAGGACCAGCGCAAACGCGCCCAGGTAGACAAAGACGATCAGGGCGCCGGTGCGATGAGCGAGGTGAATGGCGGTGCGGGCCGCGCCATCGAGCACCCCACCCTCGTAGTCGACCCCGAGCGGCCGCAACGGATCGAACCCGGCGGCAAAGTCCGCGTTCGGCCACCAGTCGCCACCCATACAACTGGGAAAATCCGTACAGGCAAGGGCCGCGTAGTGCGTACTGGTCCAGCCACCGAGCAGCATCTGGACGGACACCAGGACCAACCCCAGCCAGGCCCAGGGCCGCAGGGCTCGCATGGATGGCGAGAGGTCCGCCACAAACAGCCGGCCCTGGCGGAGGGTCAGCCACCACAGCAGGGCCAACGTCGTCATGCCCCCCGCCAGGTGCAGCGTCACCACGCTGGGATTGACCAACAGCGTGACCGTCCACATGCCGAGCAGGCCCTGGAAGACCACCAGCGCAACCAGCAAGGTCGGCAAGGCGACGGGCAGACCCGCCCGCGAGCGCCCCGCCCAGGCGATCGCCGCGAGCACCAGAATCACCAGGCCCAGCGAACTGGCCAGATAACGGTGGATCATCTCTTTCCACGCCTTGGCCGCATGCACCGGGCGTTCGGGATAGGCGGCATTCGCCTTGGCCACCGCCTCGGGGTGGGTGGGAACATCGAGACGCCCATAGCATCCCGGCCAATCCGGACAACCGAGCCCGGCATGGGACAGCCGGACATAGGCCCCCAGCATCACCACGGCCAGGGCCAACACCGCCGCGAAGGCGGCAAGGGCGGCAAATCTGCTTCGCTTCACGGACGTTGCTCTCCTACAATGTTGTGCTGCATACGATCTAACCACGGTACTGACATGACGGATCACCAAACGGCGCAACCAGCCCAGGACGCAATGGATATCGAGTCAGGCGCGATTCGCTTGGCGCGGGGTTGGCTGGCCCTCGGCGTCCTGGCGCTCGCCCTCGCCGGGGTCTTCGCTATTCTATTGGTCCTGGCCCGTTCCCCGGGTTTGGCGTGGCTTTTCCCCACGCAGGGATTCTTCCGCACCGCGCTGGTGGTCCATGTGGATCAATCCATCCTAATCTGGTTCCTGGCCTTCGCCGGCATCCTCTGGAGCCTGGCCCCGGGTACCCGACGGGCCTGGTCGCGACTGGGTCTGTTGGCCGCGAGCCTTGGCTGCATCCTGGTTGCGGCCTCTCCCTTCCTCGGCGCCAGCGCGAAGGAGTTGAACAACTACGTACCGGTGCTCGACGCGCCGGTCTTCTTTTACGGCCTGGGGCTCTTCGCCCTCGGCGTCCTGGTCCAGGTCATATCCTACTTGACCGGCGCCCGGTCCGGGACCCGACTCCGGGATCCGATCGGCGTCGGCACAGCAACCGCCGCCATCGCAACCCTGATTGCCGCCGGCGCCCTGGGCTGGTCCTGGCTGGAGCTGCGAGGCACCGGCACCGGAATGGCTTACGAGCTGTTGTTCTGGGGGCCAGGGCATGTCCTGCAGTTCGTGTACACACAGATCATGCTCATTGCCTGGATCTGGCTCGCCCGCGACCTGCGGCGTCCGCTCTACCTGTCCGATACCTGGCTCTCGGCCCTGCTGATTCTCGGCGCCCTGCCGCTCCTGTCCACGCCCATCATATACGCCATGTATCCGGTCACCTCGGGTGAGGCGCGCTTGGCCTTCACGACCCTGATGCAGATCGGCAACGGCTTGGCGGCCGTCCCAATCGGGCTGCTCCTGGGCATTGCGCTGCTGGCCGCTCGAACGGAGGTGGACCCGAGCCAGATCCCACAGTTGCGTGCCCTGACGGCCTCCTGGACGCTATTCGCCGCCGGTGGCGTGCTGGCAATGCTGATCTCCGGGGTCAATACCATCATTCCAGCCCACTATCATGGCTCGATTGTCGGGGTAACCCTCGCCCTGATGGGCCTGACCTACCACATCCTCCCTACCCTCGGCCTGGGCCGGCCCTCTGGCTGGATGGCCCGGTCCCAGCCGTGGCTCTATGGCGGCGGCCAGCTCCTGCACATCGCTGGACTGGCGGTCTCCGGGGCCATGGGCATCCAGCGCAAGACCGCCGGTGCCGCCCAGGGCCTGGACACCTGGCAGACGAAGGCGGCCATGGGCGTCATGGGCATCGGTGGCCTCCTCGCCGTGATCGGCGGCATCCTGTTCGTTCTGGTCGTCCTGCGGGCCTTCGCCCACCGGCCCAAACGCGGGGTCGTGGACAGCGCCGCTTGATTGGCCATGCGGCCTGGGATCGGCCCACCCGGCGCCGACCAGACCCGGAAGGACGCCGGGCAGTCCGCGCTGCCGCCTCCGGGCCACCGGGCCATGGAAGACCCGGCCGAGTTCAGTCGCCCCAAGTGCCGTAACGCGCTCTCGAAGTGTTTGTGGCCCTTCCCCCGGGGCATCCGTGAGCAGTCGTCATCCGCGTGGCTGCGCGAGCTCGCGATGGGCACGCTTTCCCTGGGCCCGCGTACTCTGGCATCGGAGCCCTTCCCGGCTTGCGGGACATCTGAGACCGCGTGAAACGGGGTGCTAGTGCTGGAGCCAGATCATCAGGTAGTGGTCTGCCAACAGGAATCCAAACAGCCACATCAGGTAACGGATGGAATACAGAAAGGTGGGCATCGCGTGGGCATCGCCCTCAGTGCGCCACAGCCGCAGGGCGAAATAGACGAAACGCAGTCCCAGCCATAGCGCCCCCACCAGGTACAGGGGCCCGGCCATGTGGCCCAGGAACGGGAGCAGCGTGACCATCAGGAGCATCAGGGTGTAGAGCAGAATCTGCTGCTTGGTGAACTCCACACCATGGGTCACCGGCAGCATCGGGATCCCGGCCCTGGCATACTCGACCCGACGCTTGATCGCCAATGCCCAGAAATGCGGCGGGGTCCACAGGAACACGATCATGACCAACAGCAGACCAAAGGTGCTGACCTCGCCCGTGACCGCCGTCCAGCCGAGCAACGGCGGGGCTGCCCCGGCGATCCCGCCCCAAACGATGTTCTGTGGAGTGGCGCGCTTGAGGTAGCTGGTGTAGATCACCGCATAGCCGACAAACGCCGAAAAGGTCAGCACCGCCGTCAAGGCGTTCACCATGGTGGTCAGGATCACCATGGACACGATGACCAGCGTCAACGCAAATGCCAACGCGTGGGGGGCGTCCAGCTCGCCGCTGGGCAAGGGCCTGCCCCGGGTCCGTTCCATGATCGCGTCGATGCGTTGATCGACGACGTGATTGAGGGCCGCGCCGGCCGCCGACGCCAGGCCGATGCCGATGAGCCCGAACACCAGCGGCTGCACCGGGACCATCCCCGGCGTGGACAACAGCATCCCGACCAACGCCGTGAACAGGATCAGGGCCACGACCTTGGGCTTGGTCAGGTCGTAATAGCGCCGCAAGGACAGGGTATGGGTCTTGCCCAGGAAAATCTCAGTTGTGGCCATAGCCTGCACCTTTGATCCAGTTCTTGGACGCCTTGATCAGGCGCCCGATGTCTTTGAGGATGTCCTTCGATGGGGCAGTCAGCGCATAGCGCATCATCAGATTTCCCATTGGGTCGAGGATATAGATCCGGCCTAAGGCGTCGTCCCCACCCAGCTGATCCAACAACTGCTGCCCACCCGCGTGATCCGTCACGGCCACGCGCATGCCGCGATAGTCTAGCGCCAGTTCGCCCGCAAGGGGCAGTGCATCCTGCCCCGTCAGAATCAGCAACCGCTCCGTATTGAGACTTGCCTCGCCCAGCGCGAGCCGGATCTGGCGCAGGTCGTGCAGCCGATTCCGGCAGGAATCCTCGCAGTCCGTGCCGGCAAGAAACACCAGCGTCCACTTCCCGGCCAGCGGCTCCTGATCGAAAGGGGCCCCGTCCGCGCCAACCACGTCCGGCGCGGACGGGAGCGCGACCACTGGAACAATCAGCTCTCCGAGATTGGCGCGCCCGCTGGGCAGGTACCCGGGGTTCAGGTAGAAGAACCAGGCGGCCAGAACCGGCGCGGCGAACACCCCGACCATCACCCACAGCGGTGTCAGACTGCCCCGGGTCGGAGCGCCCGGTGCTGCCGGGGAACCATGCCGATCGGTGCTCATCGGACTTCCCCCGCGTGACGTCTGGGGCGCAGGCTCAGGCGGAACCAGATGACCAAAG
>JAXGTD010000201.1:0-4813 GCA_040775095.1 Chromatiaceae bacterium
ATGACCCGTTCCTGGATCAAGGCCCGTTCGTACTGGGCAAGCGCAACGAAGACGTGGAACAGCAGCTCACCGGAAGGCTTGGTGGTGTCCATGCCTTCCGTCAGTGAGCGGAATGCGACCTGCTTATCCTTGAGTGAGTCGATGATGGTCAGGAGGTGCGAGAGCGATCGCCCAAGGCGATCGAGCTTCCAGACTACCAAGACATCACCCGCCTGCACGAAGTCCAGCGCCTTGCTCAGACCAGGCCGGTCATCCTTGGTCCCAGAGGCGTGATCCGCAAAGAGATGTCTCGCATCCACACCTGCTGACAAAAGCGCATCGCGCTGCAGGTCGGTGCTCTGCCGGTCAGAGTCGGAAGAAACGCGCATGTAGCCGACGAGCATGCCCGGAAAACCACGAAATTGAGGTTTCCGCATATTACCTCATTACGACAGGGTTTTCCGTTGACTTAAGAGCCTCGAAGCTTGCTTTTTGTCATTTTTCAAAGTCGACGTCAGCAGAGGCTAGCTTACCTCTTTGATTGACTTGGACTAGACTTTCAAAGTCGATGTCAATCCGATTCAAAGGCGAAGTCAGCCCGTTGCAAACCTTGGAAGTCGATGGCCGCCTCCCGCGGAAGGGAACCCCATGACCGACTTGTCACAGATTGCCGAGCCGGACTGGAACGAAGCGCATCGTCGAGCCCTGGTCCTGCGCCCGTTAGCCGAACTGGCGCATTGCCCGCGTGATCGGGCGAGCGCGGCGGCGGCGGAATTGGGACTATCCGAGCGGCACACGTATCGGCTGATCCAGCGTTTGCGCGCTGCTGACGGCACGCTGACCGCCCTGCGGGTGGGTCGCTCCGGTGGCGGGCGCGGGCGGCGGCGTCTGGCCGGGGCGCGCGAAGATCTGATGCGCGGCCTGATTGAGGAACTCTACCTCACGCCCCAGAAACGGCTCGCCGCCGAGGTGGTGCGGGCGATTCGTCAGCGGTCCCTTCAACAGGGACTCCATCCCCCCTCGGAGAGCACGATCCGCCGCCGGCTGAACGCGTTGTCGCTGGCCGAACGCGGTCGGCGGGGCGAGGTCCATCCCGAAACCCAGTCGATCGATGGTGCCACACCGCCGGCTGCCGCCCCCCTGGATTGGGTCCAGATCGACCATACCCCCGTGGATGTGATCCTCGTCGATCCGATCGATCGCCTCCCGATCGGGCGACCCTGGCTCACGGTAGCGATTGACGTGTTCAGCCGCTGCCTCGCCGGCTTCCATTTATCCCTCGATGCGCCATCGGCCACCGGGGTCGGTCTGTGTCTAACCCTGGTCGCCAGCGACAAGGCGCCGTGGCTGCGCCAGCGCGGCATCGAGGCGCACTGGCCCGTGGTCGGCAAGCCGCGGCGCCTGGGGGTCGACAACGCGGCCGAGTTCCATTCGGCGGCGTTTGAGCGCGGTTGCGCGCAGCACGGCATCGCCATCGAATGGCGACCGCCGGGCCAGCCGCATTTTGGAGGCATCGTCGAGCGCGTCATCGGCACGCTCATGCAACTGGTGCATGCGTTGCCCGGTACGACCTTCGCGAATCCCATCGCGCGGGGCGGCTACGACAGCGACCGAACGGCCTGCCTGACGCTCGAAGACCTGGAGCGCTGGCTCGCGGTGGCCATCACGCAGTATTACCACCGGCGTCCGCACGGTGGGCTGGCCGACGAGACCCCTCTGCATCGCTACGAACAAGGCCTTCGGGCGTTGGCCGCCGCCGGCAAAACCGTGCCGGCGCCGCGCGAGCCGCGCGCATTCCTGATCGACTTCCTGCCGGTGGTCCGCCGTTCGTTGCAACGCAACGGCATCACCATTGACCACATCACCTACTACAACCCGGCGCTACGGACCTGGATTCGGCAGCGGGAACCGGCCGGTCCGCTGCTGATCCGCCGCGATCCGCGCGACTTGTCGCGTATCTTCGTGCTCGACGCGGACCAGAACGCCTATCTGGAAGTCCCGTACCGGATGTTGTCTCGTCCGGCGATCACCCTGTGGGAGCACAAACTGGCGTGCCAGCGTTTGCGCGCGCAGCGTCGTGCGGCCGTCGACGAGGCCAGTCTGTTCGCGGCGATCGAGGAGATGCGGGCGATCGAGCGCGAGGCGGCGACCCTGACCCGCACCGCCCGTCGCAACCGGACCCGGCGAGCGGTCGGTCCGGCAACCGCTCGGGCGCCCGAGGCCCCGTCGGTGGCGCCGACGGGCTCGGCGCCTGGCAGGATCGACGCGAGCCCCGCGCGCCCGTTTGACGACATCGAGTCGTGGTAACCCTCGCGCATTTGCGTCCGGAAATCCAGGCACTCGCCGCTTTACCCGGGGCCGAACGCCTGGCGGGCCTCAACAGCGAGCACTGGATTGGGTATACCCGCGCCCACTGGGCGCTGGCGCAGCTCGAAGCGCTTTTGACGCACGAGTTCGGCAAGGTTCGGCCGCGCAATCTACTGATCGTCGGCCCTACCAATAACGGCAAGACGATGATCGCCGAAAAATTTCATCGGGCGCATCCGCCGCATACCGCCGCGAACGGCGCGCACGAGGTCATTCCCGTCCTCAGGGTTCAGATGCCCGCCGAACCCACGACCCGGCGGTTATACCTCGAACTCTTGATCGCGCTGGGGGCGCCGGTCGGATTCCACAGTCGCCCCGATCTCCGCGAGGCCGTCGCCTTGCGACTGATGCGCGCGGTCGGCGTGCGCCTGCTGATCGTCGACGAGGCCCACAATCTGCTCGGCGCGACCGCGCGCCAGCAACGCGACCTTCTGAACCTGCTGCGTTTTCTCGGCAACGAACTGCGCATCCCGCTCGTCTGCCTGGGGACCCGCGACGCCTACCTGGCCATCCGCAGCGACGACCAACTCGAAAACCGATTTCATCCGTTGTTGTTGCCGCTGTGGGAAGAGGGCGAGGAATTCGCGCGCCTGCTTGCCAGTTTCGAGACCGTGCTGCCGCTGCGCGAGCCTTCCCAACTCGCCGCCACGCCGCTGCGGGAACTGATCCTCCGCCGATCCGAGGGCACGATTGGGGAAATCGCCCTGCTGCTGACCCGGTCCACCGCGACCGCATTGCGCCAGGGAGAGGAACGGATCGATAGCACCCTCATCGAGCAGACCGACTACCAGTCACCGACCGCACGCCGCCGCCTGATCGAACGGGAGTTGCGTTGACCGGGGTACCCAACCCCCGCCGTTGGCCGTTGCACCCGAAGCCCCGCGCTTATGAGACACTGGAGCAGTACGTGCGCCGACTGGCCGAAGGTTACGACATCCATTACGACTCGTTCTGCCTGCACGCGCTCGGTATTCCTCGCCACGACCGACAGGCTCGGTGGTTTCGGGAGCCCGCACCAGACGTGTTACAGCGCCTGTCCGACGGCACCGGCGTTCCGGTCGCGCGCCTGGAACAGATGACCTTGGCGCACGTCTGGGCGCGGCTGCTCGACGAGTTGCGCCAGTTCGCGGCGACTCCCGAGGGCGAAGCTGAATTGGAGCGTCTCATCGGGCAGCGGTTGTCGCAGAACTCCTAAGTTTCGCGACACCCCGGCGGACTCTGTCTGAGCTGTGATCTTCAGAGATAAATGGCGCGGAATCTTCAGCGTTATGTGGCGCCGATGACGAGAGTGCTTCGAGCGGCGTCAACCACATCGTTAGTGATCACGGTCAGGTCATTGATACGCAAGACGCGTTCGATCTGAACGAACAGCCGGTGCAGGAGGCGGAAGTTTCCGCCGGTGATGCGGGCAATCGCGGCGATGGCCTGGTGGTCGGTGAAGTCGGCGTCATCGAGGGTAAGGCCGAATTGGCGCCAGTGGCGGGTGAGGACGAACGAGAGCTCATCGCCTTGTAGCGGTCGGTAGTGGTGAGCGAAACCGACGCGGCTGTAGAGTTGGGGATACCGGGCCATACGTTTCTCGATTCCGGGCATGCCGATGAGCAGTAGGCCGATGTCAGCGCGGTCGAACCCGTCGCGGATGTATTCCAGGGCCGTAGCGGACAGGCGTTCGGCCTCATCGATGACCAGGAGCTCGACGAGGTCGGCCGGTGAACCGCTGCGGAATTCTTCAGGGCGGTGGATGTGCTGGTCGATGCAGATGTTCACGCGATCGGTCAAGCGCTTCATCTCGTCGCGGAGCTCGCGCAGTCCTCCTGCAACCGTTGGGGTGTAGAACACCGTGCGGGAGTACGATAATGCCTCGTAAACCTTGGCGTCCGAGGGATCCCGCAGCCCCCAGGTGAGCAACAGCGGTTCGGCAAGGTCCCAGCGGGCATAGCGGCGTGCCGAGAGGGTCTTACCGACGCCGGCCGGGCCATGGCACAGGCCGATGTAGCGGTGTCTGCGCACGGTATCGGCAAACTCGGTGAAGCGTCGGTGTTCCTTGGTGGCGATGAACGTTCCAAGGCGACGGCCAAGCGGTTTGCCGGTCATCACCTGTCTTCGAGGTAGGTACGCAACTTCGGAGCCGATCGGCGTTGTGGTTGCGGCGCCGCTGAGGGTGGCGTCGTGTCTCGGGGGTGGTCGGGCAGGAAATCGGCGACGCGGGCAATCCGCTCGTTGATGTGGCCGCGAAGGGCTCGCCGGTGCGCGGCGCGGGCGGCCTGGATGTCCTTGAAAGTGATGGCCTGACCGGCGTGCTCCGGGCTGATGGCCCGACAGAGGAAGCGATTGCGGTGGAACACCCTGATCTCGGCGAGGTCGCGAGGATCATAGCGAAGGGTCACCGGTTCGCCGACATAAGCGGCCAGGGTGGGGTCGAGATAGCGCAGCCCCTGGAAGTGGATGCCGTCGCGGTGGACGACGC
>JAXGTD010000202.1:0-4800 GCA_040775095.1 Chromatiaceae bacterium
CCACCCAGCCCCCCCCGCGCAGACGAACAGGAAGCGGTCCTCGCCGCCACGGTCGCCGCGCGTATCTTCGAACTTCGCAAAGCGAAAAGCCTGTCCTTCGACGCTCTCTCCCAGAAGGCCGGCGTCGCCAAAGGCACGCTGGTCCAGATCGAACAGCAGCGCGGCAATCCGAGCATCTCGACGCTTTGCCGCCTTGCCGCGGCGCTGGATGTTTCGGTGGCTGACCTCGTGGCACCGACCGAGGCGACCGCTCAGGCCGTGACAGTCCTTGGCCGTGACGATGCTCGGCAACTCTGGACGGGCCCATCCGGCGGCACCGCAACACTGCTTGCGGGGACGCAAGGTCCCGACATGCTCGAGATCTGGGACTGGGTCTTGATGCCCGGCGAGAGCTTCGAGGCGGCCGTGCATGGGGCCGGAACGCGGGAGCTGATCCATGTGACCGACGGCACGCTGGCACTGACCGTGGATGGGGCGACCCATCTGGTCTCGGCGGGAGGATCGGCCATCGCGCTGACCGACAGGCCACACGCCTACGCCAACCCCGGCAAGGAGCCGTTGCGCTTCACAATGACCGTCCACGAACCCGCTGCGGAGTAGCCCTCGATGTATCAACCCGAACAGCACCGCGAGGACCGTCTCGACGTCCAGCACGACCTGATCGAAACCCACCCCTTCGGCCTGTTGATCTCGCACGACCGCGAAGGCCTTCAGGCGAATGGCTTGCCGTTCCTGCTGCAACGCTCCATCGGACCGTTCGGCCGGTTGCAGGCCCATATTGCCCGCGCCAACTCGCAGTGGCGCGAGCTCGACGGGGCGGAGGTGCTGGTCGTCTTCCAAGGCCCGCTGAATTACGTGACGCCCGCCTTCTACGAGACAAAACGCGAGACTGGGAAGGTCGTGCCGACCTGGAACTATGCGATGGTTCAGGCGCGCGGCACGGCGCGGGTGCGGGCGGATACCGAGTGGCTCGACACGCAGATTTCCGCGCTGACCGACCGGCACGAGGCCGACAGGCCCGAGCCCTGGCACGTCTCCGACGCGCCGCGCACCTATATCGAGGCGCAGCTGCGGGGCATCGTCGGGATCGAGATCGACATCCAGCGCCTCGAAGGCAAGTGGAAGGTCAGCCAGAACCGGCCCGAAGGTGATCGCAAGGGGGTGGCCGCAGGACTGGCCGAGGCGCATCCGGAAATGGCAGCGCTCGTCCGGCGCTACGGCAGGATCGGAGAAGGGGCATGAAGATCGAAACCATGGCTGTCCACGCTGGCGAAGCGGTGGACCCGACGACCCGCGCTTCCTCCCCGAACCTCGTCATGTCCGCGACCTTCCTGCCCCGCGAACTGACCGGCTTCTCGGCCTTGGACGAGGACGAGAGCGCAGGATACATCTATGCCCGCTCGGGCAATCCGACGGTGCGGCAGCTCGAAGAGAAACTCGCAGCACTGGAAGGGGCCGAGGATGCACGCTGCTTCGCCTCGGGTATCGCTGCGACCCATGCGGTGATCATGGGGCGTCTCAGCGCGGGCGATCATGCGATCTTCCCGGAAAACGCCTATTCCGGCACGGCAGAGTTCATCCGCAACAGCCTGCCGCGCTTCGGCATCAATACGAGCTTCGTGGACACGACCGATGCGGACGCGGTCGCCGCCGCGATCACCCCCGCGACCCGCATGCTCTGGCTCGAGACGCCCTGCAATCCGACGCTCCAACTCGCCGATATCGCGCTTCTTGCCGATCTTGCCCATGCGCGTGGCCTGCGCGATGTGGTTGTCGATGGCACCTTCGCCTCGCCCATCGGCACACGGCCGTTGGCGCTCGGCGCGGATTTCGTGGTGCACTCGCTGACCAAATACATCTCGGGCCATGGTGATGCGATGGGCGGCGCTGTGCTGGGTCGCAAGGCCGATCTCGATGCGCTGAACCTCGAAGCTGCGGTGCATTTCGGCGGCGTCCTGTCGCCCTTCCACGCCTGGCTCATCATGCGCGGAGCCGAGACATTGCCGATCCGGATGCGTGCCCATCAATACAACGCAATGGTGGTCGCAAAATGGCTCGAGTTGCACCCTGCCGTGTCCCGCGTGTTCTACCCCGGCCTGCCCTCGCACCCCCAGCACGACCTTGCCCGCAGGCAGATGGCGAACTTCTCCGGCATGATTGCCTTCCAGACGCATCAAGACGGGTCCGAGATCGCCCGCCGGATGGTGAGCGACCTGCAACACGTGCATTTCGCCGTCTCGCTCGGCCATCTCCGCAGCCTGATCTACTGGATCGGCACTGACGACATCCTGCAATCGACCTATCAGCACCCTCCCGAGGCCGAGGCGCGGTTCCGTGCGCTTACGGGGCGGGGCATCTTCCGCCTGTCGGTCGGGCTGGAACACCCCGACGACATCTGCGCCGATCTGGCCCGCTGCCTGTGACCGGAGCGCTGAAGATGACCGAAACTCTCCCCCTGACCGACCGCAGCCGCCTCCGCCGTATGCATGACCTCGGCAGGTTCGACGTCGCCACCATCCACGCCATCCTCGATGCCCAACCGCTCTGCACCGTGGCCTACGTCCGCGACGGCAAGCCCTACCTCACCCCGACGCTGCAATGGCGCGAGGGGGATCGGGTCTACTGGCACGGCTCTTCCGCCAGCCACGCCCTGCGCGCAGGGAAGGGGCAGGATGTCTGTATGAACGTGACGATCCTCGACGGCTTCGTCCTCGCCCGTTCCGGCTTCAACCATTCGGTCAATACGCGCTCCGTCACGCTGTTCGGCATTGCCGAGGTGGTGCCAGAGGAGGAAAAGGCCGCGCACCTCACCGCGATGATCGAGGGCCTCTGGCCGGGCCGCAGCGCGCTCTTGCGTCCGATGTTGCCGCAGGAGGTGAAGGCTACAACGATCCTCTCGCTGCCCATCACCGAAGGCAGCGCCAAGATCCGATCTGGCCCGCCCACGGACGAACCCGACGACTACGATCTGCCGATCTGGGCCGGTGTCTTGCCCGCATCTGTCACGCTGGGTGCTCCCATCGCCGACCCACGCAACAAGGATGGTGCCGATACGCCGGACCATGCAAAGGGAGTTGCTCGCATAGCCGGGCAAGCCTGAGCGCGACCGGCGGTTTTATTTACCTGAACGTCCGCTTTGGGCCGAGAGAAGTCGTTGCAGCGCGACGGGCCAATGGCCGCGCCTGGCGTCAGGTCCCCGACTTATCAAGCTCATGCGGAGATTAGCGTCCATATTCTCCGCAAGTTCTGCGTCGCTTAGTCTTGCATATGCGGAGAATGCAGCCCACAATCGCCGCACCTAGCGCGGAGAATATGATGTACATCTGGGAGCAACCAGACTGGCCAAGGCTGACCTGGCAGGATGGCAGCATCGCCGCGCCCCTAGCTGCCGTGCGTCACGACCAGGGGCGACTGATCGGCCGGATGGAAGCGCTGGGCTTCAAGCTGCGCGAAGAGGCGGTCCTTCAGACGCTGACCCAGGATGTCGTCAAGACGAGCGAGATCGAGGGCGAGCAGCTGGACGCCACACAGGTGCGGTCATCCCTCGCGCGAAGGCTTGGCATAGACATCGGCGCCCTGCCCCCCACAGATCGCAATGTGGAAGGCATCGTCGAGGTGATGCTGGACGCGACGCGGAACTATCAGGCCGCGCTTACAGCCGAGCGCCTTTTCGGGTGGCATGCGGCGTTGTTCCCGACCGGCCGCAGCGGCATGACGAAGATCATCGTCGGGGACTGGCGCGATGACAGTACCGGCCCGATGCAGGTAGTGTCTGGGCCCTACGGCCGAGAGAAGGTTCATTACTCGGCGCCCCCGGCTCCGCGGGTCGCGGCGGAGATGGAAGCCTTTCTCGCCTGGTTCAACGCGCCCTTGACCACCGATCCGGTGGTCAAGGCGGCACTGGCACATTTTTGGTTCGTCACGATCCACCCCTTCGAGGACGGCAATGGCCGCATCGCTCGCGCCATCGCCGACCTGGCACTTGCCCGGTCGGAGGGGAGCTCGCAGCGGTTCTACAGCATGTCCGCGCAGATCCGGACCGAGCGGAACGCCTATTACGACCAGCTTGAGCGCACCCAGAAGGGTGCCACGGACGTGACGTCGTGGATCCTATGGTTCCTCGACTGCCTCGGCAGAGCCATCCACGGCGCAGATGGCGTTCTGGCGGCGGTGGTCGCCAAGGGACAGTTCTGGGAGCGCGCTGCGGCGCTGGCGCTGAACGAACGCCAGATCAAGGTACTGAACCGCCTTCTCGACGGGTTCGAAGGCAAGATGACATCATCGAAGTGGGCGGTGATTGCCAAGTGCTCACAGGACACGGCGAACCGTGACATCGCGGCACTGCTGGACCTCGGGCTGCTGCGGAAAGGCGATGGTGGCGGCCGCAGCACGCATTATGAGCTGGTGCTGTGACGCCGATGGCCACGATTGTCTGCCCCCTCGAAGGGGGGCTCGCAAAACGTTGACCAGGTGTTGACAAGAATTTGGAATCGCGAAAGCCGAGGGTTATGCTCGGCTTTGAAGTCTTTGATACTATTGGATATTCTGGTTGCGGGGGCAGGATTTGAACCTGCGACCTTCAGGTTATGAGCCTGACGAGCTACCGGGCTGCTCCACCCCGCGCCACTGGGGCGCTTTGCGGCGCGACCCAGGAAACACTTCATCGATTGAGAGTGTGTACTTTTCTAGGTTTGGCGGTGACCTACTCTCCCACGTCTTGAGACGCAGTACCATTGGCGCGGCGGCACTTAACTTCCGAGTTCGGGAAGGGATCGGGTGTTTTGCTCGCGCTATGACCAC
>JAXGTD010000203.1:0-4782 GCA_040775095.1 Chromatiaceae bacterium
GGGCTCTAGGCGTGCCGGTCTCCTGACCGGAACGCTCGGAGCCGCGCCGCCCGTTCCGGACGGGCAACGCGTCTCCGCCCATGCGGGCAACGATCCCTGACGCCTGAGCGCTTCGCTTGCCAAGAGCTGCGTACGCCCCGAGCACCATCCCGTCAAAGCCGCGTCTATCGGCCATCATCCAGCGGGCGCGGGGCGGTTCAAGGACTACTCGTTCCTGCGTTCCTCCTTGATCCGCTCCTGGATGCGCCCGCTGGTCTTGATGCCCGACGCGGCTCCGACGGGATGGTGAAGATGGTTCGATTCATGGCCGAAAGCAGGGGAGGGCGGTGCGCTGCGCGCGGCCTTTCGATACGAGAGACGTTCCCTCTCTCGTGCTCTCTCCCGACGCTCACCAACAGGATAGGCCGCTGAATTCATTACATATTTCTCAAGAAAACGCTTGCAGTGCTGTATGTAGTGCTGTATTATTATCCCCATCGTAACAACAACGACATGGGGCCTTTGCCATGACTCAGCAGATCCTTTCCTTTCCCGCCAACGCAAGCACCAACCGCTTCGCGGATCTTCGGCCCGGTGACTTGTCGGCGGACGAGAAGGCGTCTTTGATCGAGTTGGCATTGACCATCCTGGCGCGCAAGCATCGCCGGGGCATCGCGCTCACCAGTCCGGAGGCAACCCGGTCCTATCTGCGCCTGGAGATCGGCGAGCGTCACCATGAGCTGTTCGGCTGTCTGTTCCTGGACAACCGGCACCGCATCATCGCCAAGGAAGAGCTGTTCTACGGCACCATCGACGGGGCCTCGGTGCATCCTCGGGTTGTCGTCGCTCGCGCCTTGGAGCTCAACGCCGCGGCGGTGGTGTTCTTCCACAACCATCCTTCAGGGGTCGCGGAGCCGAGCCAATCGGACTTGCGGATCACCACGCGATTGAAGGACGCCTTGGCCCTGGTGGAGGTTCGGGTCCTGGATCACCTGGTGGTGTCTGTCGAGGATTCGGTCTCGCTGGCGGAGCGGGGTCTTCTTTGAATCCAGACCGGGGCGGCGATCAGCGCCGCCGCCCCGGAGCCACTTTTTCGCATGTGAAACGATCTAGTGCTGTAACAACTGATGTATCAACGCCCGTCGCGGCACGACCTAGAGAGGTAACCATGGAGCAATACACCGACCTTGACGGCAACCTGATCACCGTCCCCGAGTTGACCTGGCTGGAGGACGGACGGGACAACGAGGGCGACCACTGTGCCCGCTATGCCATCGGCAACGAGGAGAGCGTTTGGCTGGACTGGGACGGTCAGGAGGTCGAGCGGGAGTAGGGGGCTCGGATCGCCGGAAGGATCAGGGAGGACCCCAGTCGTTTCATTTTTCCTACTGCCCGATGGGTTACGACCTAGAGAGGTAAGCCATGTTCGAAGATGCAGACCTGATCCATCGCTACACGCGCGCCGAGGCCCTGGAGGACGGGACGCTCGTCGATGTCACCGAGACCGCCAAGGGGGTGGGCTTCCGGATTCCCGTCGCCCTGACCCGGACCGCTTGGAGCGGTTGCGTCGCCTGGACCGAGGAGGACAACGAGCGCGTCGTCTATCAAGACGAGTCTGGCCGGCTCTGGGATCTGCTGTGGATGGCGATCAACGCCGCACGGCGGAACACCGAGGCGAGCCGCCTAGAGTTCAAGGTTCTGCGAGTCCCCAGGGATAGCCGGACCGGACAGCCCGTTTCGGTGACCCTGGTTTTGGACATTGGCCCCGGGGATCAGGGCTAGGCCGTCATCACCATCGGATTCGCCGAGGACTTCTAGCTCTGCCGGCAGACGTGCGCGGGTCCAATGGACCCGCGCGCATGTGTGGCCCATGCTGTATGCTTCAAGACGCAAGTGTTTTCAGCGTTTCCGGAGGTGTCCATGCCTGAAAAGGTGCCCATGGCCCGCATGCAACTCTTGTTGCCTCCAGACCTCAAGGCCGAGATCGAGCAGTTTGCGGAAGAGCAGGGCCTGTCCGCCAACGAGGCGATACGCCTTCTTTCGCGACGGGGACTTAGCGCATCGGGCAAACCGGCGCCCGTGGAGGCCCTGCTCGAAGAGCTTGGTTATCGCGTGCGGGACCTTGAGCAGCGCGTTGAGAAAGCCGAGGGATCGAGCGCTTGAAACGGCGAAATTTTCGCATGCGAAAAATTGTTTTGATGTATGCCGGGCTGTATCATAGGCAAACCTTCCCGCCCTTGTGGCACGACCTAGAGAGGTAACCATGCAGATCATCGCGATCGCGAACCAGAAGGGGGGCGTCGGCAAGTCCACGCTCGCCGTTCACCTGGCCTGGCTGGCGCTGGAGCAAGAACGCCCCGTCTTGTTGGTGGACATGGACGGACAGGCCAACAGCAGCCGGACCTTCACCGACGAGTTCACCGGCGTGCTGGCCTCGAAGCTCTTCACCGAGGCACCCGGCACGCTGAAGGGCTCACCGCAGGCGATTTCCGATCAGTTTTCCCTGATCCCGGCCGACATGGCGATCAACGATGTCGAGGGCCTGGAGCTGGAGACCATCGAACGCCCGGCCGCCCATATCCGCGCCCTTCCCCTGACGGCCGAAACCCTGGTCATCATCGATACGCCGCCCACCCTTGGCCGGCGCCTGTTGTCGGCGTTGATCGCCGCCGATGCCGTCGTCAGCCCCGTCGCCCTCAACGGCTACTCGATCCAGGGCATCACCGACCTGCAGAAGACCATCCAGACCGTGATGCGCCGCTTCAATCCGCGGCTCAAGAATCTCGGGCTCCTGGCAAACATGGTCAACAGCCGCTCTGCGACCCACGCCCAGATGCTCGGCGAGCTGCGCCAGGTTCTCGGTGACAAGCTGCTGTCCGTCACCCTCGGCCACAGGGTCGCGATCTCGGACGCCATCGACCGCGGTCGGCCCGTCTGGCAGGGCACGAGGGGCGAGAGCGCCCAACGTGCCGCGCAAGAGATGCGTGGTGTCTGCACCGCCATCCTGGAGAAGCTGTCATGAGCCTAAAAGGAATTTCCAGCCTCGCCGAGCTGATGGATACCCCGGCGGAGGTCGGTGCCCAGGAGATCGCGCTTTCCCTGATCGATCCCGATCCCAACCAGCCGCGCACCAGCTTCGATGAGCTGCGTCTGGAGAACCTGGCGGCATCGGTGAAGGCCCAGGGCGTCATCGAGCCGCTGATCGTCTCTCATCATCCTGAGACCGCTGGACGCTACATGCTGATCGCCGGGGAGCGCCGCTGGCGCGCTGCTGGCAAGGCCGGCCTGACCCTGGTTCCGGTGGTCATCCGCGAGCTGACCGGCGACCAGCGTCTGGCGGTCCAACTGGTCGAGAACATCGACCGCGAGGAGCTCTCGGTCATGGAGGAGGCCCTGGCCGTGACGCGACTGCTCGACTTCGGCCGCAAGCCGAAGGAAGTTGCGGACATGCTCGGCAAGACCGCCGCCTGGGTCTCGCTGCGCAAGAAGATCGCCAAGCATCAGGCGATCCTCGAGTACTTCGTGGTTCAGGGTCAGACCGGCGACGCCGAGACCCTGGCGATGCTCGTCGACCTGGAGAAGATCGACCGGAAAGCCTTCGAGGACATGCTCCAGCAGGATCAGGTCGGACGCGCCATGGTGCGCGAAGCCCTGGACCTGGCGAAGGCTCGAAAAGAGGAAGCGGAGAATCCCAAGAAGCCGCCGATTCCGGAAGTCACCGATCCGTCGGAATCGGCCCATGGAGGGGAAGAAGCCGCGGCCGAACGAACGGGTACATCCGCGCGCTCGCGGTCGGACGGCGAGGCATCGGACCCCGAATCTCCAGCAGCCGGGACCGAAGAAGAGACACCGGCACGATCGAAGGCATCGAGGACCAAGCGCAACGGTGATTCCGGTTCGGAAGGCGGGAGCGCTGCTTATGACGAGATCGCCCGAGCCTTGCAGACCACGTTGGGCTTGCCGGTGACGATTGACGCCCCTCGGGACGGCAAATCCGGCGAGCTTCGGATTGGTTTCGCGAACCTGCTGGAGCTGGAAGGTCTCCAGCAGAACCTGACCTGATCGCACGGCCCGGCTGAACGCCCAACAGCTCAAACAGGCGATTCTACAGGCGACCAGAGATCGACCATGCTCCGAGGCACCGAGATCAAAGCTCAACACGGCGAGGCACCCGTCCGGCAGGGCGCGCACGCCCCGGCTTGTGTTGAGTATGGTGTCGGTCGCCAGGGCAGGGGAGGGCGCCGCCCATGAAGGACGGCATTCCCACGTGCCCCGATTGCGGTGGCCCCATGCACCTGGAAAGCTCGGCCTATGGCCGTGCCTGGGAGTGTGACCGGCGCGTCGGGGTAGGGGGCGGTTGCGAAGGTGCGATCCAGCTCCGCGAGGACGATGAGCTGACCGAGCTTCAGATCGCGGAAGCGATCGCGCGGCGAACCCTGGGCGGCGATTCCAGTGCTCACCGGCAGGGGCAACCCGAATACCACCACGTCATCGGACCCCTGGAAGAGATGGCCAGGAGCGGGTATCTCTCCGGTCCTCAGCGCCGGGTTCTGGAAGAGGCACGAGTCATCGTCGAGCGATTGGCCAGCGCAGCCGCTCTGGCGAAGGATCAGGCGCGGCGCCAGCAGAAGGCCAGGGAAGCGGCCGTGGAACAACGCTTCCGGCAAGCCATGGGGCTCCTCGGTCCGAGTCTTGCCCCCGATACGACTCGGCTGGAGGCCTCCGTCGTCGATCTGCTCGCGTTGGCTCGTTTCGGTGGAGACGCTTGCTCTACCGTCCCCGACATCCTTGCCAATGACAGCA
>JAXGTD010000204.1:0-4769 GCA_040775095.1 Chromatiaceae bacterium
GAACGGCGATGTCGTCGTCAGCGGGGAGACCACGTCGGCGGACCTCCCAACGACGGGTATCGGCGCCGATATCGGCTGCGGAAGCGACGGCCAGTGCGATGCGACCGGCCCCTACACTCCCTTTGAAGACGGATTCGTCGCGCGCCTGTCTGCCGACTTGTCCGAGCTGCACTACTGCAGCTATCTCGGTGGTTCGGACGAAGACCGCCCGCTGGTCCTCGCGCTGGATGACAACGATCAGATCTATGTCGCCGGCTTCACGCGCTCGGTGGACTTTCCCACCACGCCTGGCGCGTTCGACAACAGCTACAACGGTGGCACCTCGGATGCATTCGTCAGCCTGATCGACGCCGTGCCCGGTGGCGGTAATAACCACCCCCCCGTGGCCGACGCCGGCGCTGACCAGCGGGTCGGGCCACTGAAGGGCGTGACGCTCGACGCAACGGGTTCATCCGACCCGGATGGCTCGGTCGTGAGCTTCCGCTGGACACAAATCCACGGCGCAAAGGTGAATCTGACCAACGCCAACGAGGCGGTGGCACATTTTCGTGCACCGTTCGTGCGCCCCGGTACGACCCGCGTACTGGCGTTCGAGCTGCGCGTCACGGACGATCAGGGTGCCGAGGCCAGTGACTACACGCGGATTGACGTCACACGCGAAAGCAGTCCTGAATCGACCCGGCCATGAGACCAGGACAGCGCAGGGTCTGCGCGTTGTGACACCGTCCAGACCACGGCGCGCCCTGCATTCTCATGCACCATACCCGATTGGAAACACTGCGCCTGACGAGTCGTGTCTCCCAAAACACGGGCTGACCGAAAGCGAGGGCGGCGTTCAGTCAGTGTCTTCATAAGGACGAGACGCCGACCTGGAGCGCGCGGGCGCGGGGGCCAAACCGGGAGGTTCCAAGCGCGGAGGGCGTAGCGCCCGCCGCGCAATCCGTTGGCGTCGGGCATCAACCGGATTCGGCAAAGACCTCGTCCAGACTGGCACCGTCGAGCACCCGCTCCGCCCAGGTCTCCAGCTCGGCCTCAGCCGCCCCCTCCAGCCGTTGCTCCGCCCAGGCCGGGATGGGACCGAAGCGCCGCAGCAGGAGACGGCGCAGCAGCTTGGCTTCGCCACGTGGGATGCCCTGCTCGAGTCCCTGCTCGAGTCCCTGCTCGAGTCCCTGCTCGAGTCCCTGCTCGAGTCCCTGCTCGAGTCCTTGCTCGAGTCCCTGCTGCAAGCCTTTCTGCAGACCTTCCTGCAATCCCTCCCGCAAGCCTTGTTGCTTCCACTCCTCGGTCCAGGACTTCACTCGTTCGGCTAACATGGCGTGCATCTCTTGTAGATCGTTGATCGGTGGCAGCTCGACGCCAGGGACGCGCGCCGGAAGTAGCACCCGTTTGAGCCAGACCACGAAGGCGCGGCGCAGGCTGTCGCGGGCGGGGTCCGCGAGCCATTCGACCAGATACGCGACCACCTGCTGAATATCCGCCGGGGTACGACTGTTTTCAAGCCGAAACAGCGCCGCCGCCAGATTGCGCGAGCCGGCCAGGGCCGAGCTCTGCGGCGCCCGCTCGTCGAGCAGCAGATAGCGCAGCTGCGGCTGCCAGGCCTGCAGAGCGCGCGGGAGTCCGGGGGTCAGCAACGCGCTCAGCTCAGTCGGCGCTCCCCATCGCCCGGCCCCGTTGTACAGCACGATCGGCACCACCGGCGGCAGCGGACCGCTGCCGGGGATCGCCCCCGCCGCGGCCAAATCCTGATAAAGCAGTCCCAGGTAGGTCAGCAGCCGTGCCGCCATCAGCGGATCGACGCTGGCTTGAAACTCCAGCAGCAGGTAAACATAAACCCAGCGACTGCCCCAGCGCACCCGCCAGATCAGATCGTCCTCGCGCTCGCGCAGATCAGGGCTGACTCCACTCTCACGGGGGCGCTCCAGGGTACCCAGGTCAAGCGCATCGACCCATTCCTCGCGAACGAAACCGCGCAGCAGATCGGCAACCAGCTCGCGGTGCGAGAACAGAAGCTTGTAGGAGGAGTCGTGCGCGGCCATCGGAGCCTCCGGTGCATGCCCAGGCGTGTTTCTGTGTACGGGGGCAAGCATACCCCATTGCGAAGCCGACGGGCCGGCGCTGGCAGGCGGTGCAGCAACGGCGGCGCGGCAAAAGCGCTTCTTCAACGCGCACAACTGCCCCATCACCCCGCATACAACTCCGCCTGCATCTGCTTGAGCTTCCCGGTCACCGCCGATAACGCGCCGAGCTTGGCCTTGCCCTCGTTCACGCTGCCATAGCGGGCCACCATGAGCTGGCCCAGCTTCTTCGAGGACAGCTCGCCTTCGCCGGCTGTCTCATAGGCTTTCAGGATGCTCAACAGCAGCGCCTTCAGCTCTCCATCAACACCGGCCAGCCCATCGTGTCGGAGACGCTCAGCGCGGTCATGGCGGGTCTTCGGGGGCGTGGTGAACAGCACATAGCCCAGCACGTCATAGAGGTCACTGTCCGGGGCATCCACCAGCCGGCGGATGTCGTCGAGCCGGGCCGAGTCATAACCCCGGTCTCCAAGCTGCGCCACGAACCGCGCACGGGCATCCGGGTCACTCCAGGTCGCCCGCAGTTGGTCTTCATCGGCCACCAGCCCCGACAGGTCCCCAAACAGGCGCTGCAGGAACTCCGTCGCCGAGATCGGCTTGCCCTCGGGGCTCCAATAGGTGGTCGTCGCCAGATAGGTGATCCTGCGCGCCTTGCCGTCCGCCAACTTGATGATGATCTTCTCGGGCCGCGGGGGCTTGTCCACGCCGCCCCCGGTGCCACCAGCTTCCTCGTCCCCCTCATCGTCTTCGTCGCCAACACGCTTCTCGTCGCCCGGCTTTTTGCGCTTGCGCCACTCCCTGCCCGGCGGCATCGGCTCGCCATCCCACTCCGGGTCTTGGAAGTTCTCGTGCGCCTTCACGAAGTCCCAGATGGTGAAGAAGTCCTTGCCGTCGTAGACCCGCGTGCCGCGACCAATGATCTGCTTGAACTCGATCATCGAGCGGATCGGACGCGTCAGCACGATGTGCCGGATATTGCGCGCATCCACCCCGGTCGAGAGCTTCTGCGACGTGGTCAGGACGGTCGGGATGGTCTTGTCGTTGTCCTGGAAGTGGCGCAAGTGCTGCTCGCCGACCGCGCCATCGTTGGCCGTCACCCGCTGGCAGTAGTCCGGCTCGATGCTGGTCTTCACCTGATTGATCAGATCCCGCACCAACGCCGCGTGGTCCTGGGTCGCACAGAACACCAGCGTCTTCTGTCGCTGATCCATCTTGTCCATGAACTCCTCCACCCGACTCAGCTCCCGCTCCGGGATGATGATCCGACTGTTGAAGTCGTCCTCATTGAAGGCATCGCCCACCTGCACCTGCCCGGCCAGCACATCGTCCTCGGGATGGTAGACATAGGCGTCGATGGTGCTCGCCATCTGCCGCACCTTAAATGGTGTCAGGTAGCCGTCCGCAATGCCCTCGCGTAGCGAGTAGGTATAGACCGGCTCGCCGAAGTAGCGGTAGGTGTCGGCGTTGTGCTTGCGCTTGGGCGTCGCCGTCAACCCAAGCTGCACCGCGGGGGCAAAGTGCTCCAGGATGCCGCGCCACTGACCCTCGTCGTTGGCCCCGCCGCGGTGACACTCGTCGATCACGATAAAGTCGGAGAAGTCCGGAGGATAGCCGGTGAACACCGGCTCGCCATCGCCCGTCATGAAGGTCTGGAAGATGGTGAAAAACAGGCTCGCGTTCTTCGGCACGCTGCCCTTCTTGCGCAGGGCATCCGGATCGATGCGCGCAATCGCATCCGGCGGGAAGGCCGAGAACGCGTTGTAGGCTTGGTCCGCCAGAATGTTGCGATCCGCCAGAAACAGGATGCGCGGTCGGCGGTTGGGCTCCCCGCCCAGGTTCCACTTCGACTGAAACAGCACCCAGGCAATCTGAAACGCAATCGAGGTCTTGCCGGTGCCGGTGGCCAGCGTCAGCAGCACGCGCATCGCACCCTGTGCAATCGCCTCCAACACCGCGGTAATGGCCTTGTGCTGGTAGTAGCGGGGCTCCCACTTGCCACCGTCGGTCTCGAACTCCACCGCACCGAAGCGTTCACGCCACGCGTTCACCTCGCTGAACGCGGCCGCCCACAGCTCATCGGGTGTCGGAAAGGGCAGACCGACCTCGCCCTCCTCGCCCGCCACCATATCGACCCGATACCAGCCCATGCCGTTGGACGCAAACGCAAACCGCGCCCCCAGCCGCCCCGCGTAGTCCTTGCTCTGGCCGATCCCCTCACGAAAGCTCAACCCGGCGCGTTTGGCCTCCAGCGTCGCGAGCTTGTGCCCCTTGTAGACCAGCACATAGTCGCAGGCCAGCCCCTTGCCCCGCTTCCCCCCGCTCTGGATGCGCCCCGGACAGATCACCTCCCGGCGAATCTTCGAGCCGGGCACAATGCCCCAGCCTGCGGCCTCCAAGACCGGATCGATGCGCTGGGCGCGGGTGTCGGCTTCCGTCTCGTCGTACATGGCTCGTCCCTACCGTGCGATCACGAGGGGTCCTGTTGCAGTCGGATCGTCGGCCCGTTTCTCGAAGGCTTGCTGGTCGCGCCCGGCTGTGGTGAGTAGGATCTCTGCGAGCGTCGGTTCAGCCATAGATCACCTTGCCTTCGCGAAGCGCCCAAAACAGGGCGCTTCCGGGTTGATTGCCCCAACGCTCGACGTCCGCCCTCGAGTAGACGAGGATGTCGACCGGAATTCGCAGTGGGCGCAGCAC
>JAXGTD010000205.1:0-4750 GCA_040775095.1 Chromatiaceae bacterium
CGGGACCAACGAACGCCCGGTCTCGACCTCTGGCAATCCTTTGCTCGCCGGGCAAATGGCTTGAGCGATTCGCGATAGTATATGGCGTTCACCCAAATCGGACCTGGAACCATGTTGGCAAAACAGCGCTATGACGTGATCGTCGTCGGCGGTGGCCACGCCGGCACCGAGGCCGCGTTGGCAGCGGCACGTTTCGGCGCGCGAACGCTCCTGCTCAGCCACAACATCGAGACCATTGGCCAGATGAGCTGCAACCCGGCTATCGGTGGTATCGGGAAAGGGCATCTGGTCAAAGAGATCGACGCGCTTGGCGGGTTGATGGCGCATGCCGCGGATCTGGGCGGAATCCAGTTTCGCATCTTGAACAGTCGCAAGGGGCCAGCCGTACGGGCCACCCGTGCGCAGGCGGACCGGGCGCTCTACAAGGCCGCGGTGCGTCGTCACGTCGAGGCGCAGTCGGGGCTCGATCTGTTCCAGCAGGCGGTGGATGATCTGCTCGTGGAGGGCGAGCGCGTCATCGGTGTCCGCACCCAGATGGGCCTGGCGTTTCGCGCCCCCACAGTGGTGCTCACCGTGGGCACGTTCCTCGGCGGACTCATCCACATTGGGCTCGCCAACCATCAGGGCGGACGCGCTGGCGACCCGCCGGCCAACGCGCTGGCGCGGCGGCTGCGTGAGCTGCCGTTTCGGGTTGAGCGCTTGAAGACCGGCACGCCGCCGCGCATCGCGGCGCGCAGTATCGACTTCAGCCAGCTCCAGGAGCAGCCGGGCGACCGGCCGGTGCCCGTGTTTTCATACCTCGGGCGGGCCGATGAACATCCGCGCCAGGTCAGCTGCCATATCGCCACGACCAACGCCCGTACCCACGACATCATCCGCGCCGGGCTGTCGCGCTCGCCGATGTACAGTGGCGTCATCGAGGGGATCGGGCCGCGCTACTGCCCGTCGATCGAGGACAAGATCGTCCGCTTTGCCGACAAGACCTCGCACCAGATCTTCGTCGAGCCAGAAGGGCTGGAGAGCGGCGAGATCTATCCCAATGGCATCTCGACGAGCCTCCCCTTCGATGTCCAGCTCGAGCTGGTGCGCTCCATGCGCGGCTTCGAGCAGGCCCACCTCACGCGGCCCGGCTACGCGATCGAGTACGACTTCTTCGATCCCCGCGACCTTCATCCATCCCTCGAGACCAAACCCGTGCGGGGGCTGTTCTTCGCTGGCCAGATCAATGGCACCACTGGCTACGAGGAGGCAGCGGCGCAGGGCCTGCTGGCCGGCATCAACGCCGCTCGCCAGGCCCGCGACCAGGAACCCTGGAGCCCCCGTCGCGACGAGGCCTATCTCGGCGTCCTGGTGGATGATCTGATCACCCGCGGGACCAACGAGCCGTACCGCATGTTCACGAGCCGTGCCGAATACCGCCTGCTGCTGCGCGAGGACAATGCCGATCTGCGCTTGACGGAGACTGGGCGGCGGCTCGGGTTGGTCGATGATCGCCGTTGGCAAAGCTTCGAACGCAAGCGCGAGGCCATCGAGCGTGAGCGCCAGCGCCTGCGTGACACCTGGGTGCACCCGGGCAGTCCGGCCGCCGCGGCCTTCGAAAACGGGCTGGGCGAGGGGCTGCGTCGCGAGACCAGGGCGCTGGATCTATTGGCGCGGCCGCATGTGACCTACGCCGGCTTGATGGACCTGGACGGCGTTGGCCCGGGGGTGGAGGACCGCGCGGTGGCCGAGCAGGTCGACGTCCAGGCAAAGTACGCCGGCTACGTCGAACGTCAGCGTGAGGAGATCGAGCGCCAGCGTGCGCGCGAGGCCGAGGGTCTGCCGGTGGACTTCGATTTCGATCGCGTGCGCGGCCTGTCGGCCGAGGTCCTGGAGAAGCTCAAGCGCGTCCGGCCGGCCACCGTCGGCCAAGCCGCGCGAATTCCCGGCGTCACGCCGGCGGCGGTCTCGCTGCTGCTGATCCATCTGAAACGACAGAGCGCCTGATGGATCAGCCCCCGCGTGCGCTCCTCCAACAGCGCCTCGATGCGGGCCTCGAAGGTCTGTTCCCGACGCTCAGCCATGACATGCGGCCGGCATGCGAGCTGGATCAGGGCCAGCGCGACCTCCTCATCGACTACATCGGCCTGCTCGCGCGCTGGAACCGCGCGTTCAACCTCACCGCGGTGCGCGACCCGCTGGAGATGGTGTCACGGCATCTGCTCGATAGTCTGGCGGTGCTGCCATGGCTCTGCGATGGGCCCGTGCTCGACGCCGGTACCGGCGCGGGGCTGCCGGGGATACCGTTGGCTGTCGCCCGGCCGGATCTGGAATTCACGCTCCTTGACAGTAACGGTAAGAAGACCCGTTTTGTCCGCCACGTGGTGTCCGAGCTCGGGCTGAAACACGTCAACGTGGTCCAGGCGCGGTTGGAGTCGTACCGGCCGGCGCGAAAATTCGCTACTATTGTCGCCCGCGCGCTCGCCCCCGTCCGGGAATTGCATCTGACCAGTCGCCACCTCTGTCGACAGGGAGGGCGGCTGCTGGCACTCAAGGGCAGGGCCCCGCTGGAAGAGATTGCCGCGTTGGATGTCGACGCGGCCCTGATTGCCGTGCATGCGCTCTCGGTGCCCTTCCTCGACGGTGAGCGAAACCTCATCGAGATCCGCTGTGAGCCCAGTCCCCATGGCTAGAATTATCGCCATCGCAAATCAGAAGGGAGGCGTTGGCAAGACCACCACCGCCGTGAATCTTGCCGCCTCGTTGGCCGCCCTGAACCGGCGTATCCTGCTCGTGGACATGGATCCCCAGGGCAACGCGACCATGGGATGTGGTGTGCACAAGAACGAGCTCGAGTATACGGGATGCGACCTGCTGCTCAGCGACCGGACATTCCAGGAGTGCACGGTGAGGGTTGAGGAGCCGGCCCCCGGGTTCGACCTGCTGCCGTCCAACGGCGATATGACGGCCGCGGAGGTGGGATTGATGAATTCCAGCCAGCGCGACCGAACACTGGCCGCCGCGTTGGCCCAGGTATCGGCCAATTATGAGCTGATCCTCATCGACTGCCCGCCGTCACTGAACATGCTCACGCTCAACTCGCTGGTCGCCGCCGATGGCGTCCTGATCCCGATGCAGTGTGAGTACTACGCGTTGGAAGGGCTCTCCGCGCTGCTCGATACCATCGGCCAGATCCGCGACAATCGCAACGGCGGGCTGCGCATAGAAGGTATTCTGCGCACCATGCACGATCCGCGAAACAATCTGGCAAACCAGGTCTCGACCCAGCTGGTGGCCCACTTCTCCAACCAGGTCTACCGCACCATCATTCCACGCAATGTGCGTCTTGCCGAGGCGCCCAGCCACGGCCTGCCCGCCATGCTCTACGACCGCAGCTCGCGCGGCGCGATCGCCTACCAGGCCCTCGCCAGCGAGGTGCTCCGTCGGCGCGAGCCAGCGCCCAACGCCGCATGAGAAACGGCCTCACCTACCTCGAGGACGGACCAGCGATGAGCTCAGCGAAAAAGATGGGACTCGGGCGGGGCCTCGGCGCCCTGCTCGGCGATCTCCGTGACGATGTCGCGCAGGGGCCCGTCGGCCCTGGCGCCAACGCCTCGACGGTCGCCGGCGAGGCCGTTACGCACCTTCCCGTGGAGCATGTCGAGCGCGGACGCTATCAGCCCCGGCGCGATTTCGACGTCGACACCCTACGCGAGCTGGCCGACTCGATCGCTGCTCAAGGTGTCATCCAGCCCATCGTCGTGCGCACCGTTGGGGCACAGCGCTATGAGATCATCGCCGGTGAGCGGCGCTGGCGTGCCTGTCAGCTGGCCGGTCTGAGCACCATCCCGGTCATTGTGCGCGACGTCGACGAGCAGACTGCCCTGGCAATCGCGCTGATCGAAAATATTCAGCGCGACGACCTCAATCCGCTCGAAGAGGCCGGAGCGCTTCACCGACTGCTCGGGGAGTTTGGGCTGACCCATCAGCAGGTGGCCGAGGCGGTTGGCAAGTCTCGCACCACCGTTACCAATCTGCTGCGGCTGCTCGAGCTCAACGACGATGTGAAGGCCTATCTCGACCAGGGCCGCATCGAAATGGGCCACGCCCGCGCGTTGCTCGGCCTGAAAGGGTCGCGGCAGAGCAATGCCGCCCGCCGGGTCGCCACGCAGGGTCTTTCCGTACGCGAGACGGAGAGACTGGTGCGTCGTGAGCAGGCCGAGGAAGACGGCGTCGTCGCCTCGACCCGGACGCCCGAGGTCGATCCCAATATCCGCCGGCTACAGGACGATCTTGCCGAACGCCTGGGTGCACGCGTGGCGATTCAGCACGGCGGCAGGGGTACCGGCAAGTTGGTTATCGCCTACAATAGCCTCGACGAGCTCGATGGTATCCTGACCCATATCCGGTAGCCGGCGCGACCGGAAGGTGCCTCCCGCGAGCTGCTGACGCGCATTGCGGTTGCTAACCGGCGCGCGGCGGACTATATTGCGCGGTTTTCCACAATACCGTTGCCCCGCCTCGATGGCGGAGGATGAGGTCACGATGAAAGAAGGAATTCACCCCGCATATCAAGACGTGAAGGTCGTCTGTAGCTGCGGCAACGAGTTCACGACCCGCTCCACGATGGACAAAGAGCTCCACGTCGAGGTCTGCTCGTCTTGTCATCCCTTCTACACCGGCAAGCAAAAGATCGTGGACACGGCTGGCCGAGTCGACAAGTTCCGCCGCAAATACGGTCGCTGAAGCCGCCGCGCGCCGGCGCAAGACG
>JAXGTD010000206.1:0-4735 GCA_040775095.1 Chromatiaceae bacterium
AGACCGCCCCGACGCCCTGATCCTCGATTTCTTCGCCGGCAGCGGTACGACGCTCAACGCCGTCAATCTGCTTAATGCCAGCGACGGAGGCCGGCGCAAGTGCATCTTGGTCACGAACAACGAGGTTTCGGCGGACGAAGCGGAGGGGGTTCGGATTCGCGGTCTGCAATCCGGCGACGATGAATGGGAGGGACTGGGCATCTGCCGTTCCGTGACCTGGCCACGGTCGAAATTCACGATTCGCGGACAGCGCGATGACGGGACCGCGCTGCCGGGCGAATATTTGGCAGGTAAGACAGTCGAGCGCGAGCGTCCTCGGCGCGTCGTACATATCGGCTTTGTCGAGTCCGGTGCGCTCGACCGCCCGGCGAAGAAGAAGCAGCTCCTGGCCCTGATCGATGGCCTGCCGCAAACCCTGGTCACGGACCCCTGTCCCTTCATCGTCTCCGAGGACCACAAGGCCAGCGTGCTCTTCGATGAGGGCGCGGCCGATGACTGGCTGGCGGCCCTGGACGGTCAGGGCCACATCACCGATCTCTACATCGTCACGCCCAACAAGAAGCGCTTCGATGCCCTCAAGGCCGAGGTCCAGGGCCTGCTCGGCCCCATTCTGGTCCCGGAGGAGGAGAGGCGCCCCCTTGCTGAAGGCTTCCCGGCAAATCTGGCCTACTTCAAGCTCGACTTCCTGGACAAGGACCGGGTTGCGTTGAAGCGGGCCTTCCGCGAGATCCTGCCGCTCCTGTGGCTCAAGGCCGGTGCCATTGGGCCGAGGCCGGAGTTGGGAAGGGGAGAGCCGGAGCCGCCCTTCTTCGCCCCGCCGGCCAACCCCTTCGCCGTGCTGCTCGACGAGGGGAGTCTCAAGGCCCTGCTCGGGGCGCTGGCCGATCGCTCGGGGCTCAGGTGTCTCTTCATCGTCACGGACTCCGAGGACGCCTTCAAGGAGTTGTCCTTTGATGCCGCCGAAGCGCTTCGGCCGGGGAGCCCTGATCTGGAGACGGTCCAGCTCTACCGGGACTATCTGGAGAATTTCGTCCTCAACCAGGGAGAGGTTGGATGAGGTTCACCCAATACTTTCTCTACACCCGCCAGCGAGCCGACCGGGCGGTCATCAAGATGGAGTGGATCGAGGCGATGGATCGCTCGCCCCTGGCCACTCAGGTCCAGCAGGACGGACGGATTCGCAAATGGGGCTATGTGGAAGAAGTCGGCAAGTATCTGCGGATCGTTTTGCTGGCCGATGGCGCGACCCTCCACAACGCCTTCTTCGACCGCGATTTCAAGGTGCCCAGCCATGAAGATTAAGTATTTCGAGGATACCGATACGGCGCAGATGGAGCTTTCCGATCATGAGGTGGTGGAAACCCGCGAAATCAACGAGAACCTCAGTATCGATCTGGACGCGCAGGGCAATGTGGTGAACCTGACCATCGAGCATGCGTCGATCCAGGCGGATATGCGGGAGCTGGCGTTTACGCGGATTGCTGCCGAGGGATAGAGACCATGAAGGTCGAGCTGTTCGACTTCCAGGAATCGGCGTTGGCGCAACTGCGCCAGAAGGTCCTGATGGCCCGGGAGCATGCCTCCAGCCAGAACCCTCAGGCGATCTCGTTCTCGGCGCCGACCGGCAGCGGTAAGACGGTGATGATGGCCGCCCTGTTCGAGGACATCCTGTTCGGCACCGTCGGCTTCCCGGCCCAGCCGGACGCGGCGATCCTGTGGGTCTCGGACATGCCGGAGCTGAACGAGCAGACGCGGCGCCGGATCAACCAGGTCTCCGACCGGATCGGCGTGCACCGGTTGGTGACCATCGACGCGGGCTTCGACCGGGACCAGTTGGAGCCGGGCACCATCCAATTCATCAACGTGCAGAAGCTCGGGACGGACAAGCGTCTGACCCGGCAGGGGGATGGGCGGACCTGGCCGATCTGGGCAACCCTCACGAACACCGCCAGGGCGATCCCGGACCGCTTCTATGTGGTCATCGACGAGGCGCACCGGGGGATGACCGGCGGCAGGCTCGCCAAGGAGGCCCAGACCCTGGTCCAGCGCTTCCTGCTCGGGCACTCGGAATCCGGCCTGATCCCGATGCCGCTGGTCATCGGGGTGTCGGCGACGCCGAAGCGTTTCACCGATCTTCTGGAGCACGCCCCGCACACGCTGCACAAGGTCCCTGTGCCGGTGGCCGACGTGCGCCGCTCGGGCCTGCTGAAGGACCGCATCCCAATCCATCATCCGAAGGTCTCCGGGCACTCCGAAATGTCCCTCTTGGAGGAGGCGGCGCGGGCCTGGGTGCGGATGGGCCAGGCATGGCAGGCCTACTGCGCGGCCGAGCAGGAGCAGCAGGTGTGGCCGGTGCTGGTGGTCCAGGTGGAGAACGGGACCGAGCAGAAGGTATCGCGGACCGATCTCGGGGTGGCGCTGGACGTGATCGAGAAGGCCATCGGCCGCGCCTTGCTCGAGGGCGAGGCGGTGCACGCGATGCACGACTGCGGCGACATGGACCTGGGCGGGCGGCGGGTGCGCCGGGTCGATGCCTCGCGGATCGACGATGACAAGGGCATCGGCGTGGTCTTCTTCAAGACCAGCCTCTCGACCGGCTGGGACTGCCCCCGGGCCGAGGTGATGATGTCCTTCCGCCGGGCCGAAGACCACACCTACATCGCCCAGCTTCTGGGGCGCATGGTGCGTACCCCGCTGGCCCGGCGCATCGAGCGCGATGCGGCCCTGAACGACGTTCACCTCTTCCTGCCCTATTTCGACGAGACTGCGGTCAAGTCCGTGGTAGAGGACCTGAAGAACGTCGAGCATGCGCCGCCGGCGGAGACCGGCTCCAGCCGGGAGCTGGTGACGCTCGGCCGGCGCGCGGATGCCGCCGATATCTTCGCGGCGATGGCGGGGCTGGTCACCTATCGGGTCGATGCGGCGCGAGCGCAAAGCCATCTCCGGCGCTACCTGGGGCTCGCATGTCGACTCAACCTGGACGAGATCGAGCCCGCGGCCTGGGGGGCGGCCAAGGGCCAGGTGGTCGATTGGCTCGGCACCGAGCTCGCCGGGCTCAAGGCGGCCGGGACCTTCGACAAGCTGGTCGAGGGACTCACCAGGGTGCAGATCCGGACAAGCTTTGTTCAGACGGGGGCCGTGCAGACCGGCGGCGACAGGGACGGGGAGTTTGTCACCCCGGTGCGCGAGTACGAGATCGATGCGTCCGACGCGGACATCGAGAGCCAGTTCGGCGAGGCGGGTCAGCGGCTGGGCAACGGCCTGCACCAGACCTATTGGGACGCCAATGCCGAGCGCGATGCCCTGGACGTGAAGGCCGAGGTCATCGTCCTGGCACGCAACCATGAGGTCATGGCCCGGGTGGAGACCAAGGCCGAGGCCGCCTTCGACGCCCTCTACGACCAGCACAAGCACGCCGTCGGAAAGCTCAAGGAGAAGCAGCGCAGCCGCTACGAGCGCCTACGCCTGGCCACGGCGAAGCCGGTCGAGCTGGAGTGGCGGTTGCCGGAGCGGATCGAGTTTCGGCGCACCGAGGACGCCCCGCCCTACGAGCGCCATCTCTACCTGGAAGACGACGGCCGCTTCCGGGCCGATCTCGGGACCTGGGAGCGCGAGCTGCTTGCCGAGGAGCTGGCTGACCCGGATGTGGTCGGCTGGCTGCGCAACCTGGACCGCAAGCCCTGGTCCCTGGAGATCCCCTACCAGAGCGGCGGCGCCGAGCGGCCGATGTTCCCGGATCTGCTGGTGGTGCGGCGAGGGGAGGGCGGCGACGGCTACTGCTTCGACATCCTGGAGCCCCACGACCCGAGCCTGGCGGACAACTTCGAGAAGGCCGTCGGACTCGCCCGCTTCGCCGAGCGCCACGGGCATCTGTTCCACCGCATCCAACTCATCCGCAAGCAGGCATCGAAGGCCGGCGGCGAACGCTTCTTCCGCCTGGACCTGAACACCGAGGTCGTGCGCAAGCAGGTGTTGCCGGTGACGGCGAATCCTCAACTCGATGCGGTGTTTGGGCAGTTTGCGATGTAACGGAGGCCCAGGGGATGTCGATCGACCTGTTGTCCGAGAAGAAGGAAGAAGTACGCGGAGAAGCCTGCCGATGCCGGCTTCCTACGTTTCGAGCTGGATGCGTCTGCCGAGGTTCGTTGTGCAATCGGTATCTATTACTTTACATAATATACATTATGCGCAATACCCAATCCCGGTCGGGGGGCCACCGGGGCGCGTACGAACTGGCCGCTTGCCGATTCCCGGGACCTTTTGACCGCGGGCCTTGCGGACAGTCCTACCGCTCTCTGGCAGACCCAACAGTCGCGTCGCCTTGCGGTGTATTGGGACGATGACAGCGACCGAATTCTTTTCTGCCTTGGCCAACGGCACACGCCTGCGCTGCCTGGCGCTCTTGTCGCGCCACGCCGATGGTGCGAGTCAGCCGCAGATCTCGCGTCATTTGGCTCAGCTGCGCGAGCTGGCGATCGCGACCGACCGTCGCGCGGGGTTGTGGGTCTACTATAGGATCAACCCGGCGCTGCCTCCCTGGGCCCGGCGCGTGCTCGAGGAGACGGCGTCTGGCACCGCAGATTCGTCGCCGTTCGTCGAGGACGAGGCCGCCCTAACGTCCAGGGCCAATCCCCGCGGGGCCGCGCGTTGCGCCTGAGGGAACGACCCATCTCTCGAGCCCGGCCGCAAGCGCCCCGGCCGGTGTGTTGCGCATTGGGCAATCGGCCTCCCTTTG
>JAXGTD010000207.1:0-4606 GCA_040775095.1 Chromatiaceae bacterium
CCAACCCTGTTGTTACAATGGCAATGTCCAGCAGATCTACAGTGAGATCGACCGTTGTCGCGAGACGCACGCCGATCATCACATCCGGCTCAATATCGAGGACTACAGCTGCCGAAGTCGCTTCTCCTTCGTGGTGCACAGCCCGGTTCAGGCCACCGCGCTCTGACCCGGCGCAGCCCGTTCCGACACCGGGCCGAGGGTCTTAGCAAACGGCGCGCCGACCTGGATGGACCTCGTCGTGCACCGGCAAAGAACCGAGAGCAACAGTGGCAGCCACGCCCCAGCATGCCCCGGCTCAGTGACAGGATGATCAAGCTCAGAACCTACGTTTACATCGACTCGTTGCAGCCGCAGCTCGCCGCCTATATGGCGACGGTGTCGCAGGGCTTCCTGCCGGTGCCGGGCGATGCCTGCCTCTGGGTCGAGGTAGCGCCCGGAATGGCGGTCCACCGCCTGACCGATATCGCGCTCAAGGCGACGCGCGTGCACCTGGCGCAGCAGGTCGTCGAGCGCGCCTATGGCTCGATGGTGATCCACCAGCGAGACCAGAGTGACGTGCGTGAGGCCGGTCGCATCGTGCTGGCCAACATGAAGGCAACGGTGCACGACCGCCAGACCTGCCGCATCGCCTGGCAGGAGGTGATCCGCGGCATGACCCCGGACCACTGCGTGCTGATCAACCGGCAGGACCGGCGCGGCTCGATGATCCTGCCCGGCCAGAGCATGTTCATCCTCGAGACCGACCCGGCCGGTTACATCGTCTATGCCGCGAACCAGGCCGAAAAGGCCGCCAACATCACGCTGATCGACGTACGCGCGGTCGGCGCCTTCGGGCGCTTGATCCTTTCCGGGCGCGAGGGTGATGTGGACGAGGCCGCTGCGGCGGCCATCGACGCGGTTCAGAACCCATCCGGCACCTGACCCGAGGCACCCCGCATGCACCGCCGAGAGCTGCTCGCCCTGCTCGATGCCCACGAGACCCGTTTCATGGAGGAGGCCGCCTACGTGGCGCGGGCAAGGGAATTCGTGCTGGGCCACGAGGACTGCTTCCACTGCGACCTCTGGCCGGGTCACGTGACCGGCTCGGCCTGGGTGGTGAATCCCCATCGCGATCAGGTGCTCCTGCTCCACCATCGCAAGCACGACCAATGGTTTCAGCCCGGCGGCCACGCCGATGGCGACGCGGACATCCTGCGCGTCGCGCTGCGGGAGACATCCGAGGAGACGGGCCTGGACCCGTCGCACATCCGTTTGGTGGAGGGTGCCATCTTCGACGTGGACATCCACTCCATTCCCGCCAGTGAGCGCGGCCCGCGGCACGAGCACATCGACATCCGGTTCCTGGTGGAGATGGACGACGACCTGCCGATACCGGGCAACGACGAGTCGCACCAGGTGCTGTGGGTCGCCCTCGCGCGGGTGGCGCGGTTCAACAACAACCGCTCGACGCATCGCATGGTCGAGAAGACCCGCCGCCTTCGCCGTTGAGTCTGGATGCGGCGACCGGCCCACGACGCAATGCAAAGGCAGATCCTTCGCCTGGAGCTTTGTACGGATGGGCGCTGAAATCGCCAGTGGGGTACGCCCCCTTTGAGAAACCCGAATCCGATTCAAATCGGGACCAGGTCGGGGGTGGCGGAAAAACCCGTCGGCTGGCTCAGATCTGCTTCTGGGTGCGGGCCGCGGGGGAGCCCTCGGATGGCGCGCTGTCAAGGACGAGATCGGGCCAAAGGCGCCCCATGCGCTCGTGCATGCTCGGGCTGATGTCCAGGGCGAAGTCGAGGAATGCCTGGGCGACCAGCGACAGCTCCTTGCCCTTCGGATACACCAGGTACCATTCGCGCATGATCGGGAACCCCTGAACATCGAGGATCGCGACCGGGCCATCGGGCCCCTCCAACGTGAGGGTGTGCAGCGAGAGCACGGCCAGCCCCAGCCCCCCCACGATCGCATGCTTGATCGCCTCGTTGCTTCCCAGCTCCATACGCACCTTGGGCCGGATCCGATGCTGCTCGAACAGCTTCAGGGTCGCATCACGGATCCCCGAGCCAGGCTCACGCAGGATGAAGGACTCCTCGGCGATACGCGAGAACGGGATGTCCTTTTTCCCCACCAGCGGATGGTCGCGCGGCGCCATCACGACGAGTGGATTGGGCGCAAACGCAAGGGCCTCGACATCGAACTGGTCATTCGGCGCCTGTCCCATGATGTAGAGGTCGTCCTCGTTGGCGTTGATGCGCTCGATGATGCGATCCCGGTTCGAGACCTTCAGCGCCACCTCGATTCCCGGGTACAGCTTGCAGAACTCGCCCAGGATCTCCGGGGCGAAATACTTGGCCGTCGTGATGACTCCCAGACGCAGACGGCCGCGCTTGATGCCTTTCAGGTCGGCGACCTTCATCTCGAGGTTGGCCAGGGTCTCGAAGATGGCGCGACAGGACTGATAGAGCTCGGCCCCGGCCTCGGTCGGTCGGGCCTGACGCCCGATATGCTCGAACAGGGGCAGGCCCAGGGCGTCGGCCAGCTTCTTGATCTGCATGGATACCGTGGGCTGGGTGACGAAGAGCTCGTCGGCGGCACGGGTGAAGCTGCCGAGCCGAACGATCGCCTCGAAGACCTGCAGCTGACGCAGGCTGGCATGCCGGATCAGGTAATGCGGCATTGCTGCCGGCGGCGTATAGCTCTGCTCACTAAAGGGAGGCACGGGTCTTTCTCAACTGGGCTCGTGGTGAAGGGTAAGAGACACGGCGGACGCGCCGGTCGTCAGTCGGGCCAGACGCGCCCCACCGAGCGGTAGGGATCACGGGCACCGGTCTTGTCCGGTACGGAGAGGGCGCTCTCGGCCTTGGGGACCACCCTCCTCACCCGCCGGGTCGCCGCGGGCGTCGTCGGGGCTGGCGGATCGGACTCCAGGGCCGCGGCGGCCTTGGACCGGCGAATGGATGCAACGAGCTTGTCGGCGGTCTTGTCACTGGTGGTCATGGCCTGAGTACCTCTTCGAGTAGTCGGCGGATCTCCGCGGCAGCGGCGCTGCCGCGGGTGCCCAAGTCCTTCACCGAACAGCCTTCGAGCACCGCGCTCCGGTAGGCGACTCGGCGTCTGATCGCGGTGCGCGCGGCCGGCAGTCCGAGCTCCGCGAGTGCCTGACGGATGGTTCTCGACAGCCTCGTCCTTGGCTCGAGCTGGTTGATCACAAGCATGGCGCGCAGCCCCGGATTGACCTGCCGGGCCTCGGCCACTTTCCCCTCGATCTGCACCGTGGCCCAGATATCCAGCGGCGATGGTTGCACCGGGATCAATGCCAGATCGCAGGATGCAAGCACCCGCGCGGTCTGTCCCCCGTGAACCGCGGCCGGGCAGTCGACAATGACGTAGTCGTACTCGGCACGCGCGAGACCGATCGCCGTTGCCGCATCGTCCGCCGCATCGATGACCGACAGCGCCTGCTCATCGCGGTCAGAAAGCCCCCGCCACTGCAGAGAAGAGCGCTGCGGGTCCGCATCCAGAACGACCGTGGACGCATCGGCTGACAGGGTCGAGGCCAGACTTAGACACAGCGTCGTCTTGCCAACACCGCCCTTGTTTGCAACCAGTGCGAGGACCGGCATTCCGCGCGCTTAGGTCGGGGCGCCCTGTGGGCACAGCTCGTCGAGGAGCTGGGCAAATCGGCGCTGCTTCTCACTCGGCGCGTTGCTGCCTTCGTCGGCGCGGATGGTCATATTCACGTAGTCACGCCCGAATCCCATGTCGGGATAGAGCCCCTCGCGCTCCGAGAGGTCCGCCGCGCGGTCGAGAAAGTCGCGCAGCGCTTGATAATTGTCGAATTCGGATCGGCGCTCCAGGCGTGCCGGGCGCGATCTCTCCTGCCAGTTGTGGTTCATCGCTCGTCTCCTAGGATTGCCGCCCAGCGACCGGCTCAGCGGACCCGTGGCGGCACCTGCCCGCCGATTGGGCGCTCCAGCGCCTGCATCCATTCGATCAGCTCCCGCGCATGGACCTGCTCCTCCTCGAGCAGGGCCTGGAAAAACACCCGATCGTCGTAGCTGCCGATTCGCGCACCGTGCGTCGCCGCATCGAGATACAGCTGCACCAGCTCCATCTCGAAAGCATAGTCGGCTTGCAGCAGGGACTGAAGGTCGCCCCCGAGCAATGCCGGACGCAGCTGCGATGCGTTGGGCGCAACCCCGAGGGCAAGCATCCGGGCGATGATCCGCTCCACATGCCCCATCTCCTCGTGTGCCTCCTCCCGAAGCCTCCGTGCGGGCTCGTCCAGCCCCCAGGTCGCGACGAGGCGCGCCTGGGTGCTGTAGAGCTGAACCGCGGAGAGCTCCAGGCTCAGGGCGCGGCCCAGGTAGCCCAGGATCCGTTGGTCGCTGCGTTGCGCCGGCATTGGATTGCCTCAGGGCCTGCCTGGCCTCAGGAGGGGGCCCGCGCGGACGCCTCGGCGCCGCCGGTGGGCAGGACCGGCTCCACCTCGCGGTGCGGGCGCGCGATGATGTGCGCCGCCACCAGACCGTCGCCGACCCGCTCGCAGGCATCGGCGCCGGCGCGCACGGCCGCGTTGACCGCGCCGGTTTCACCGCGCACCAGCACCGTGACGTAGCCG
>JAXGTD010000208.1:0-4566 GCA_040775095.1 Chromatiaceae bacterium
AGGAGCAAGGCGCTGATCGCGGCATCGATGGGTTGCCCGCGCACCGACTGGCACAAGACGCCCGCCTGCCGCACGACCGCTTCGGTGCATTGGTAATACGGCTCCAGATGACCGGCGACCGCCTGGTAACGCACGCGCATCCGCGCGCCGCACCGGCCGCACAGCACCCGCCCCTGCAATAAACCCACGCCCTCGCGCGGCACGCTACTGCGTTGCGTCGGGTTAAAGCTGGCCTCGTTTTGCGTGAGCGTACGTTGGTTACGCTCGTATTCATCCCAACGGATATAACCGGGATGCGCCTCACGGATCAGCACTGGCCACTGATCGCGCGCCACTTTACGTTGCACGATCTTGAACTGGGCATTCCGGCTCCCACGGGTGCGTCCATAGACGAAGGCGCCCGCATAGCGGGGATTATGCAGGATCTGAAGCACCCGGGAGTGATTCAGCGCCCCCCAGACCACGTCGCCTTTCCCGATCCCGCGGCGAATCCGCCGGGGAAAACGCCAGCCTTCCTGCGCGAAGCGCCGGACCACCGCCGTGGCCGAACCGCCGTCACGAAAGGTGGTGAACAGCAGACGCACCGTCTCCTGAATCTGCCGATCGGGATCGAGGCCCACCGCGCCCGCCGCATCATAGGTCAGGCCGATCGGCAGCACCATGACCAGCTCGCCGCGCCGGGCCTTATTACGGATCCCGCCCTGCAGACGCGCCTTGAGGACATGGAGCTCGGCTTCGCTCATGGCCCCCTTCAAGCCCAACAAGAGCCGATCGTTGAAGTGCGCCGGGTCATAAATCCCGTCCTCGTCGAGAATCAGCGTGTGCGCCAGCGCCGCCAGCTCGATCAGCCGATGCCAATCGGCGTTATTCCGCGCCAGCCGCGAGACCTCCAGGCCCAGCACCAGGCCGGCCTGGCCCATCGCCACGGCGGCGACGAGTTGCTGGAAGCCCTCTCGATCCTCGGCGTGCGCCCCCGAGCGGCCCAGATCGCAGTCGATGACATGGATGCGTTCGATCGGCCATCCCAACGCCACCGCTCGATCGCGCAGCGCATACTGGCGCTGGGTGCTCTCGGTGTTTTCGAACACTTGGCGTAACGAGGATTGCCGCACGTACAGAAAGGCATCCCGCTGGAGATGGTCGGCGCTGACTTTCTGGGCCGGTTTAGTCCACATGATGCACCTCCGATTCGGTTTGTAAAAGCAGATTCGCCAGCTAATGCACGAAGGCCGGATCATGCGGAAGAGGCTGGGGATCGGCCGCGTTCACAGTCATCCCGTCCGGAATGATCGCGGGCTTCGCCAGCAGCAGCGTCAACCCCTGGAGCAGGCCGTGAAAACGCAGCGCCCCCAGCCCTTCGGGGCGGGCCTGGCCGGTCACCGCCACCGCGCGCAGGGTTTCATAAGCGGCCCGGGCGGTCGGCGGCAGCGCGTGGACCCACCCCCGCCGCTACCGTTTTTTTGGGCGCGCGACCGCTCGTTCGATCGTGCGCGGATGCACCGATACGCCCAATTGCGTTTCGATCTGGCGCGCCAGACGGCGTGCCTGGAGCGGGCCGTCCGCCGTCCGGTGCGCAGCGATGAAAGCCATGACCTCCGGCGTCAGCTTGTGCGCGCCCTTCGGGCCGCGCGGCTGTGGGAGCAAGCCTGCCAACCCTTCGCGGGCCAGGGCCGCCTCGGCCTGATAGAAGGTCGGCCGGGACAGGCCAAACTGGGCGGCGGCGGCGGCTTTGGTGACCTGTTCTTGATGGACTTGCCGTACCATCTCGTACTTGACCTGCGCCAGGTCGCGGGCATCGAAGAAGCCGCCCGCCTGAAACGCGAGGGCGCGGACCCGTTCGGGATGGGGGTTCAAAACCCCCTGGCCCTTGAGACGCTCGGTTTTGGCATCGGGGAGCGACATCGACCGCATCCTCCTGGAGAAAATGAAAATTAAAATAGACCGCCTCTCGGTAACCGTCAAGGTACATCCATCCGTCATAGTCCCGATAAGATCGCTTTATTCGATGCAATAAAGGACTGTCGCCTCTGAAGCCTGCGCATATTGCGGTAAATATTCCTTGACAGTCGCGGCATAATTTACTTGACATGCGCGCCTCCCGCCTGCGGGGTCGAGCGCAGCTGCTCGAGGAGCGCCGCCAGTTGCAGCAGGTCGTCCACCCGAAACCAGGAACGGCCCTGGGCGGCTTGGCTAAAGAGATCTTGATCCGCCAGGCTGGTCCAGGATATCCGCAGCGAACGCAGTCGGCCCTGCCGGTCGTAGTACATCACCCGATCCTCGCCCCAGTTCCCTTTGCGCGTCACCAACACCCACTGGGTACCGCGCTGGGGATGGAAAGGATGGGTGATCTCGAAGGTCATCGGCGTTGGATCGTCCGCATGACAGGCAGTCGCTGACGTGAAAGAAGGCCAAGGCGGAGGCCGGCGTGCTCCTGGTCGAACGCTGGATCCTGGCGGTGCTGCGCCACCGTGCCTTCTTTTCCCTGGACGAGTTAAATCGGGAAATCACCCGGCTTCTCGAGCGACTCAATACTCGCCCCTTCAAGAAGCTACCAGGCACTCGTCAGGAGCTGTTCGAGCGGCTGGATCGCCCGGCGCTGTGTCCCTTACCCGCGCAGCGCTACGAGTTCGCCGAGTGGAAGAAGGTGCGCGTGAACATCGACTACCACGTCGAGGTCGAGGGTCACTACTACTCGGTGCCCTACCAACTGGTCAGGATGCCGTTGGAGGTTCGTTACAGCGAGCGCACCGTGGAGGTCTTCCACAAGGGGCAACGGGTCGCCAGCCATCAGCGCTCTCCCCTCAAGGGCTGCCACACCACACTACCCGAGCACATGCCGACCGCCCATCGCTGCTACGCCGAGTGGACCCCGCAGCGGCTCATCCACTGGGCCGAGAAGACGGGACCGGCCACCGCCGGCATGGTGCAGACCATCCTCGAGCGCCGCGTCCATCCCCAGCAAGGCTTCCGCTCCTGTCTCGGGATCATGCGTCTGGGTCAGCGCTTCGGGGAGGAGCGCCTGGAGGCGGCCTGCCAACGGGCGCTCACGCTGGGCGCCTCCAGTTACAAGAGCATCGAGTCCATCCTGCGTCAGGGACTCGACCACAAGACGGTGCCCGAGCCGGCGGATCGGGGTCTGGCCATCGCCCACGAGAACATTCGCGGTTCCGATTACTACCACTGAGCCCCCCTCCCCGGAGACCTCCCATGTTGCACCACCCTACCCTGGAAAAACTGCAGACCCTGCGCCTGTCCGGAATGTACAAGGCCCTGAGCGAACAAATGAGCATGCCCGAAAGCGAGGTGCTCAGCTTCGAGGAGCGCCTGGGCTTGCTCGCCGATCGAGAATGGACCGAACGCCAGGATCGGCGTCTGCAAACCCGTCTGCGCCACGCCAAGCTCAAGCACAACGCCTGTATCGAGGATCTCGATTACCGCGCCCCGCGCGGGCTCGACAAGGCCTTGATGCTGCAACTGTCCACCGGCCGCTGGATCCGTGAGGGACTCAATCTGATCATCAACGGCCCCACCGGCGTGGGTAAGACTTGGATCGCCTGCGCCCTGGCACAGAAGGCCTGCCGGGAGGGCTACTCGGCCCTCTATCTGCGCCTCCCGCGCCTGTTCGAGGAACTGCGTCTCACCCATGGCGACGGACGTTTTTCCAAGCTCATGTCCGGCTTTGCCAAGACCGACCTGATTATACTCGACGACTGGGGGCTGGCCCCGTTCTCCGCCGAGCAGCGCCGCGATCTGCTCGAACTGCTCGATGATCGCCATGGTAATCGCTCCACAGTCGTGACCTCGCAGGTGCCTGTGGAACATTGGCATGAGGTCATCGGCGACCCCACCCTCGGCGATGCCATTCTCGACCGCCTCGTGCACAACGCCCACCGGATCAATTTGAAAGGAGAATCCATGAGAAAACGTTACTCAAAATTGACGACCACCCCCCCCGTTGAGTAACAATGCAAATGCCCGCGTCGCTTCGCTCCGACCGGTGGCAACCTTCCCCTGGAATCGGTGGCAGGCTTCGCGTGGATTAGGTGGCAGCTTTCACAATGGAATCGGTGGCAGCCTTCAGTGGAATCCGCACGCGAACCCGCGGTGGGACCGGATCGCTCCACGCACTCCGCATCGTCCGAGGAACGCCAACTTGTACGCAGCACCGCATCGGTTTCACGCACCATCACGGTCAAGTACGCCACATCTTCACTCAAACGGTTCAGTTCGGCCTCGGTACGAGCGCGCAGCGTAAGCAGTTATCGCCGGTGCGCCAGCAGCTCGCGGGTCCGCATTTGCTCCCGCCAGCGCGTCACTGGCGTCAAGGCGGCTTGGAGTTGCGGCAGGGTCGGACGGCGTCCCGGTGCGCGGGCGCGCAGGAGCGGGGTGAGGGTCTTGGGCGTGGCCGGACGGCGTTGAGCCGTCAGGTCTTCTGCGGCATCCAACACGTCAAGCGTGAACTGGAACGCCGATTCAGGCGAGAATCCCGTATCCTGTGGACGGTGAGTAGCCATGATTGCACCTTGTTTGCCGTTGTGGTCAGGTCCTCACCGTTTTTAGCGGTGG
>JAXGTD010000209.1:0-4525 GCA_040775095.1 Chromatiaceae bacterium
GAGGTACCGATAGACGGTGGCCCGCGAGGTGTCCAGCGTCCTGCCGATCTGCGCCACGCTCAACTCATGGTCCCGATCCGCGGGATCCCGCCCATGATCGGATTGCAACCACCATTCTGTCAGCCGCCTTCGGCGGCCTTGCCCAGCAACTCCAAACCACGCGCCTCCTTCCCGCCTCCCCGTTGCGCACGCAACCGGAAGCGGGTCTCGGCGTCGGCCTCAGCCAGCATGACGCTGGACATCTCGTCGAAGAGCTGGGCCACGCTGGTGCCACGGGCACGGGCGACGACCTCCAGGCGCCGAAGTTTTTCCTCTGGCAGGTCCAGGGTGAGCGCGGTCATTTTCGTACCTCCCGCAACAGGTCCTCGGGTGTCATCAGTTTGAGCGCCGGAAACCGCAGATCCATCCGTTGGAGATCCCTCAGGTTCCGCGTTACGATCGCCTGGGCTCCCCCGGCGACGGCCAGCTCGACCAGGTGGTTGTCGCCTTCATCCGGGACGTTGGGGCGCCATCCGAAGTAGATTCTGGTCCAGCGGCAACGCGCCAGGAAGATGTCGAGCAACTCAGCACGCTCCGCGGAATCCAACCGGCTGTGCTCGAACAAGGCTTCTCGGCCCAGGACATCCTCATACTCGGCAAGCAGCGCGGTTCCCATGAGCGGCGCTACCTCTCCCCGCAGACACAAGGCGACCACCTCGTTGGATGCCCCGGCACCGAGACAGGCGCCCAGGAAGACGTTGGTGTCGATCACGGCGATAAGGGGCGATTCCGTCACGCCAGCGCCTCCAGGTAAGGCGCCAGGACGTTCGCAACCCGATCCAATTGCGCATGGCGCCACAGCTCATCGATGCTGACCCGACGGTCCTGCCTATCCTGGCCCAGCGCATGCCTCAGGCCCTCCAGCGTTACGTCAAGACCGACCTTGTTTCGGTACTTGAAGCAGTCGGCGATGGTCTTGGCGACGTTGGTGATGCGTACCGGGACCCCGTCGATCCTGTGCTCGTCGACGCCCGAGCGCATCGCGGCGTCGGCGAAACGCGCGACCCGAATCGGCGGATACTCCAGGCGGGGAGCTCTGGCCTTGTTCGGGATCGCGATCCACACCTCATACGGCGCCTGGGTCGTCAGCTCATGGAACCGCAGCGCCGAGAGCAGGCACACCACGGCACGCGGATGTCTACGAGTAACCTCCGCGAGCGCCGAATGTTCGGACACCTCACGGCCCGGCAACGCGTAGAGTCCTCGCCCGACCCGTTGGAGCCGGTCCTGCCGGACCAAGCGGGTGAGAGAAACCCTGGGAAGTCCACGCGACTCCAAGTCCACCGGGCGGAGCAGACCCTCGTCTCGTGCCAGGGCAAGAATGGCGTCTTGTGTACTCCACATGCCGCGAGCATGTTCCTGCTACCGTACTTCTGTCAATAAGTACCGACAGTTCGGAACGCGGCTTATGCCGTGGTCCGGACTCTATCTGTCCGAACAGCATAGCGGAGTCCGTCTGGCTCCCACGCCCCTGCGTTGGAGCGAGCCCGGGCGCTCCAGCGTCGAGTCGGGTACCCACGACGCCGGAGCATCCCCCGGCGTTCCCGCGCGCGAGCGTGGGAACGAGAAGGAACGACCTGGCGCGCGTAGGCCCGGGCCATTGCCCCGAGGGGCGCCATCGGCTCTTCGGCCGGATCAGTGCTGTTTGGGCAATCGGCGCGACCACAGGGTCGCGAGCATGGAGCCTGAGAGGTTGTGCCAGACGGAGAACAGGGCGCCGGGCAGGGCCGCGGCGGCGGAGAAGTATTTGACCGCCAGCGCGACGGCGAGGCCGGAGCTCTGCATGCCGACCTCGATGGCGAGCGTGCGCGCGGTGCGCTCGTCGTGGGTCATCAGTCGGCCGACACCATAGCCCACGGCGAGTCCAATGCTGTTGTGCAGGACGACGGCCAGTGCGACGCTCGCACCGGCGTGTCTCGGCTGCCTGCTCGTCGCGGAACGCTTCGACGAGCTGCTGGCACTGATCGATACGGCACCCTATCTGTCCTGGAGCTATCGGCGCTTCGGCGTGCGAGCGCTGGCCGCGATGGGACGCATGGACGAGGCCATCGAGTCCGCCCAGAGCGCCCCCGGTCTCAACGACAGCCCCGTGGCCATCGCCCGGGCCTGCGAGGAGATCCTGCTCGAGGCTGGCCGGTCCGACGAGGCTTATGACCGCTTTGCCTTGGAGGCCAACCGGGCCGGGCCCCACCTCGCGACCTGCCGGGCACTCATCAAGAAATATCCGCACAAGGAGCCGCGCGCGATCCTGGACGAGCTGATCGCCTCGACGCAGGACGACGAGGGGCGCTGGTTCGCCACGGCCAAGACCCTCGGGTTTCTGGACCTGGCCGCAGCTCTGGCCAACCGATCGCCCGTGGATGTCGGCACCTTGTTGCGTGCCGCGCGAGATTTCCAGGAATCGAACCCGCGCTTCGCCTTGCATGCCGCGGTCTCGGCCCTGCGCTGGATGGCCGCGGGCCGGTTCTACGAGCTGCGCGCCGGGGATGTCTGGGACGCTCGACGGTTTGCCCTGGAGACGGCCGAGGTCTCTGGACAATTGGAGGCGGTCGAGGCACTGCTCGACGAACTGGTCACCAGCGCCACCACGGACACCTTCGTCCGTCAGCAACTGGAAGCGCCCTACGGCGTGCGCCGGCCGCCCTCCCCAGCCTGACCGTCCATCCTGGACCGGAAGCGCCGAGCGCGAGGCCGCGGAGCTTCGGGTTCAGGTCGCCACCCTCACCGAGCGGACGGCCCGCATGGACGAGCTTCACGCGACGATCGAGAAGCTGAAGTAGCTGATTCCCTCACACCACGCCGTGGCCGTCGTCCAGCCTACGGCAGGCTGTACCAGGCCCCCCGGCCCTGCCCGTGCAGCACGAGCAACTCGCGCTCGCATAGCGTCTTGAAGTGTCCCTTCAGCGTATTGCGGCTGGCGCCGGTGACGGTCACCGCGTCGGCGATGGTGATGCGGCCGTGATCGCGGGCGTGGTCCAGGATCTGGATGGCCAGGTCCGGCAGCTTGGCGAGCAGCAGTCGCTCGCGCTCGACCTTCTCGCGCAGACGACGCATCTGGCGTTGCAGTGCCTTTAGGAAAAAGGTCAGCCAGGGCGTCCAGTCCGGTGCCTCGGTGCGAATGGTCCCCTGGGTCCGGCGCAGCGCCAGGTAGTAGCCCTCCTTGCTCTGCTCGATCACGCTCTCCAGCGAGCTGTAGGGGACGTACGCATAGCCAGCCCGCAGCAGGAGCAGGGTGGTGAGCACCCGACTCAGGCGCCCGTTGCCATCCTGGAACGGATGGATCTCCAGAAAGACGACGACGAAGATGCCGATCGCGATGAGGGGATGCAGCTCGCCCTTTTGAGCCTGATCGAGCCAGTCCACCAGCTCGGCCATGCGCCGCGGGGTCTCGAACGGACTCGCGGTCTCGAACACGACACCGACCTGATTGCCGTCGGCATCGAAGGCCGCGACGCTGTTGGAGCTCGTCTTGTATGCGCCGCGATGGCGCTCGTCCTTGTCGCTGAAGCGCAGCAGGTCGCGGTGGAGCTGCTTGATATGGTTCTCGGTGACCGTGATCTCCGCCCAGGACGCAAAGACAGTCTCCATGAGCTGCGCGTAGCCAGCAACCTCCTGCTCGTCACGGGAGCCGAAGGATTGGATCTCCAGATTCGAGAGTAGTTGCTCGACCTCGCGGTCGGACAGCCGGCTACCCTCGATGCGGGTCGACGACCCGATGCTCTCGATGGTCGCAACGCGGCGCAGGGCCGACAGGCGTTCCGGCGCCAATGTGCCCAGGGCTCGCCAGGCCCCCTTGAACTCGTCGATCTCGGCGACGAGGGCAAGCATCTCCGGGGTGATCTGCAAAGTGGATGTCTGAATCATCACCCACTTTTACACCCACAAACACCCATTTTTCAACTGCCCACACCCGATTCCGCACCCATTTACATCCAATCTTGGGAGGGCATGAGGCTCACCGCTTCCAGTAGGCCATGTGTCCCTCGGGAAGCAGACCCTGTTGCGCCTGGGCCGCCTCGACCGCAGCGTGACCGTGCTCGGCGCTGACGCGAAGCAGCAACGCCCTGCCCGCCCGTCTGTCCTCGGGCGACGGGCTCTTCATGAGGCGCGATGCCTCGGACACGTCTTCCGGCAATGAAGTCCGGTCGACCGCCACGTCATCTCGTGGCAAGCCACCTTCTCGTTCGTGATCTCGCATTGTCATCACTCTCCTCGGGATGTTTTTCCGGCCCCCGATCCTTGGCCCGTAGATCAGCGTTCTCTGCCACCGGCGATCCTGGCTCGCTGCGGCGCTGGAGCCTTCCGCGCCACTTCCGGAGCCGCTGGCCGCTCGATCTGCGGCAGCTTCTCGATGGCCGCCGGCGCCCGATCCTTCTCCAGGTCCATCACGTAGGCGGTGATCTTGTCGGCGTCCCTGGAGGCGCGGAGGATCTCCCGTGGGTATTCTTTGAGGACCTCGACCCAGCTCCTGACGTAGGCGGCGTGC
>JAXGTD010000210.1:0-4519 GCA_040775095.1 Chromatiaceae bacterium
CTTGGCACGGGTGGCGAGTTTGGTGGTGTGGGCGAGGTGGTCGCGTGCGGCGGCTGAGCGCGCCGAGAGCCGGTCCAGCTTTGCCACAATCCGCCGCTGCTTGGACTTGCCCGGGTTTGGTGGAGAGCGTTTAGCTCACTTTGCGAGCCCTTCGCTCGAATGCGATGGGGCTCTGGAAGCCAAGCGATGAATGTCGCCTGACGGGATTGTAGAACCCGTCGATGTATCTGGCGATGGCGTTTTCGGCCTGTTGGCGGGTTTGCCAGGCGACCGGCCAGATCAGCTCTGACTTGATGGTCTTGAAGAACGTCTCGACCATCGCGTTGTCGTAGCAGTTCCCCTTGCCACTCATCGAGATCAGGAGCCCGCGTTTTCGGAGCTCCGCCTGGTAGTCGATCGAGCAGTATTGGCTGCCACGATCGCTGTGATGAACGAGTCCGGGAGAGGGATTGCGGTTGGCGATGGCGCGCCGCAGAGCTTCGACGGCGAGGCTGCGCTTCAGGCGATCACTCGTGGCCCAGCCGACGACCCGCCGCGAGTAGAGATCGATGAGCACGGCGAGGTAGAGCCATCCCTGTGCCGTCCAGATGTAGGAGATGTCGGCGCCCCATTTCTGATCCGGCCGCTCAGCCTGGAAGTCCTGGGCGAGCAGGTTCGGCGCGACAGGCCAAGAATGCTCGCTGTCCGTGGTGCGCTTGAATCGCCGCTTCTGACGGGCCACGAGGCCATTCTCCCGCATCAGTCGGGCCGTGCGGTGACGACCTATCCGGTGGCCTTCGTCGACGAGGTCCCGGTGCATCCGCGGACTGCCGTAGGTGCCGTTTGAGAGAGCGAACACCGCCCTGATATGCGCGAGATGGACCATGTCCTGCCGTTGGCGCAGGGACGCGGGGCGGTCGCGCCAGGCGAAGAACCCGCTCTGGCTGACATCCAGGGTCCGGCACATCCGACTGATCGGGAAGCTGGCCTTCTCCGCCTCAATGAACGCGAAGCTCATCGACTTGCGTCTTTCGCGAAGAAGGCTGCGGCTTTTTTTAGGATGTCGCGCTCCTGCTTGAGCACCGCGTTCTCTTTGCGAAGCCGCTTGAGCTCCGCGTGGAGATCGGTCTGCGCCTCGATCGGCTCCTCCGCGTCTCGCTCCTGCCGCAGCCATCGAGACAGCGTCGACAACCCAATGTCGAGATCCTCCGCGATCTCACGCCGCGTCCGCCCGCTCGTCAGCGCCAGCCGCACAGCCTCGCGACGAAACTCCGGCGTCGGTCGTTTCCCTTGTGACATAGAACACCTCCTGGTTTCTCAGTTGGTGCTCTCCACTTTTCCGGGGCAAGTCCACTTGAGGTCGTCGTAGGGCGCTCCATCCCCGTCGAGGACGGCCTGTTGCCCGGTGAATTTCTGCCAGCGCTGGACGGCCACATCGACATAGGCCGGGTTCAACTCGATGCCGAAACAGACACGGCCCGTGGTCTCGGCCGCGATCAGCGTGGTGCCCGATCCCATGAAGGGCTCGTAGATGGCCTGACCCGGACTCGAATTGTTGAGGATCGGCCGGCGCATGCATTCCACGGGCTTCTGGGTGCCGTGGACGGTCTTTTCGTCCTGATCCTTGCCCGAGATATGCCAGAGCGTCGTCTGCTTGCGGTCGCCCGCCCAATGGCCCTTGCCGGACTTGCGCACGGCGTACCAGGCGGGCTCGTGTTGCCAGTGATAATCGCCGCGGCTCAGAACCAGCCGCTCCTTGGCCCAGATGATCTGGGACCGGATCGTGAAGCCCGCTACCTCGAGACTCTCGGCGACGGTCGCCGCGTGCAGCGCGCCGTGCCAAACATAGGCGACATCGCCCGGGAAGAGCGCCCAGGCCTCGCGCCAGTCGGCGCGGTCGTCGTTCAGCACCTTGCCAGTGCGCTTGGTCTTGGCCGCCCCCGCCTGGTTACGCCAGCCCGGGTCGTATTCCACGCCGTAGGGCGGATCGGTGACCATCAGCAGCGGCTTCACCGGGCCGAGCAGACGCTCGACATCCGTGGCGACCGTGCTGTCACCACAGAGAAGCCGGTGGTGCCCGAGCTGCCAGAGATCGCCGGGGCGGCTGACGGGATCTTCCGGGGTTTCCGGGATCTCGTCTTCGCCTTCCTGCGGACCGGTGCCCGCATCGAGGCTCGACATCAGCGCGTTCACCTCGTCCTCATTGAAGCCGGTCAGTCCGAGGTCGAAATCCGCCTCCAGCAGGTCCGCCAGTTCGAGGTTCAAGAGGTCCTTGTCCCATTCGGCATTCTCGCCGGAACGGTTGTCCATGATCCGGAAGGCGCGTGCCTGCGAGGCCGTCAGCCCCTTGGCGACATGCACCGGCGCGGTCTTGAAGCCGAGCTTGCGCGCCGCCTCCAGCCGGGTGTGCCCGGCCAGCACGACCATCGCCTCGTCCACGACGATGGGCTGACGCCAGCCGAACTCCTGGATCGAGGCCGCGACCGTGGCGATGGCCTGCTCGTTGCGTCGGGGATTGCGCGCATAGGGGATGATCTGCTCGAGCGGCAGGTCGACGACGTCCATGGGATTGTCCTTGGGGTGCCGGGCGGCGAAATGGGGGCGTGAACCGAAATGCCCCCGCGGGGCCGTTTCGGTTCAGGCATGGGGTTTCCGGCCGTCAGGCCCTTCGCTTGTTGCCGCGAGGCCCCAAGCGAAACGAAACGGGTGTTTTTCGGGGTGTCACTGGGAAACCCTCGCGCTTCGCCCGCCCGCATAGGATGGACGCCGGGAAGGACCCGCCGATTTCAGGGAAATGCGCTCCGCTGCGGCCCTGCTGTCGCGGGTCCGCGCGAACGGAAACGGGGAGAGCCGTCTTCCGACGCACTCTCCCCATCATATCCTTCAGATAGCATGGATCTGTTGCAGCTGTCGAAGACCAAAGTGTTGCAACATTTCATGCAGCCGCAGCATTCAGACGCGCGGCGATCTTGGTGAGCGCGAGCTTGTGCTGGCGCCATGCGGTGCTGCGGTCGACGCCCAGCTCATGGGTGATCTGCTTCCACGGCCGCCGGGCGGCGCGCCACCAGATCAGGCGGCGTTCACTCTCGCCGAGCCAGAGCACCCAGTCGAAGGTCTGCTCGAGCCGCGAGATCGCGGCGGCCGAGGGCCAGACCCGCATCGGTTCGGGTTCCATGGCGAGGATCTCGCGCTCGGTGCGGATGACCTGCGGCCAGGCGTTGAAATAGCCCTGCACCTTCACGGGCGGCAGCTTGCGCAGGGTACGGAACGCCTCCTCGAAGTGATCGGCGACGTCCTCGGCGGTCCAGATGTGCTCAGCCATGGCGCAGATCCTCGACCGGGCGCGGACCATAGAGACGCGTGCCCAGCTGCTCGACGAGTTCGCGCTCGGGCCAGGTCAGACGCTGGTCATCCACGCTGACGGCCAGCAGGCCCTGTTCGCGCCAGCCGTCGCGCTTCACTTCATCAGGCGACCGGCGCTGGCCGCCATAGCCCTTGGGATGGAACCTCATGCCGCACCTCCACGGGCGCCGAGGGCCCAGAGCAGGATGGCGATTGCATCGGCTTCATTATCGTCTTCGGGGTTGAAGCCCTTCGCGCGGGCCGCATCGATCATGGCCTGCTTGGGCGCGTTGCCCTTGCCGGTGGCGTGGCGCTTGATCGTGCCCACCGGCACGCCCTCGTAGGGGATGCCCCGCAACTCGCCCCAGCTGGTGAGCGAGGCCATCAGCCCGCCATAGACATGGGCCGCGTCGGTTCCGGCGTGGCGACGGACCTCCTCGAACCAGATCGCGGCGATCGGACCGGACAGGCGGTCCAGCTCGGTCAGCCAGTTGGTGAAGCGCAGATAGCGCATGCCACCGCCGTCATAGCGCCCGGGCCGGAAACTGGCGGTGCCGCTGGTGATGAGCCCCTCGTGGCTGCGCAGCGCCCAGCCAGTGGTGGTGCCGAGATCGAGCGCCAGGATGCAGCGCGGGTGTTCGTTGGATTGGGTCATGAGAGACCTCCTCTTCGCGTTTGTGAGCGAGGCGAGCGGGCTGGCCGGTGAAGGCTGCGGTCTCGCCAGGCCCCGAAGGGTGGTCTGGTCAGTTCATGGGCTGGGCGGGTGTGCCGCCCGGCAAATCCTTCAGAACCTTCAGAGGGGCGTCTTGAAAGATTTTCGCCCCTAAGTGGTTGTCCTGTATATGTAATATATAATCCTTCAATTATTCAATATTTCAATAAGTACCTGTCTCTCTCTTTTAGAACGCGCGTGCACGCGTATAGGGGAAAGGGGTCCTCTTGAAAGATTGAAGGATTTGAAGGATTCGGTTTTTCCCTTTCGTTTCTGCTGCTTGTCGGAATTTCGGCTTCAAGGGCCACTTCAGACGGATTGAAGGATCTCCGGTCACCCGCCCCATCGCGCCATCCGGTAGACCATGGCCTGCTTGGTCGAGGAGCCGCGCATGCCGGTGGTGATGTCGCCGCTCTCGATCAGCGTCAGCAGGATTTCGTCGCGGTCGCGCGATTTCAGCCATTGGGAGGCCCGGGTGATCTCGGA
>JAXGTD010000211.1:0-4347 GCA_040775095.1 Chromatiaceae bacterium
CGCCGACCTGCTGTGCGCCGGCCTCTTCTTCCAGGGCGTCGCCGTAAACGTCGCCGAGTACTACGACATGCCGTTTGCGACCCTGGACTACTTCCCGGTGCGCCCCAACCGCCGAACTTCGCCGAACATCATCCCGGCCCGCCTGTTCCAGTGGGGCCTGGCCGCTTACGAGGGGTTCGGGTGCTGGATGAACCGCAAACCCGAGAATGCCCAACGGCAAAGGCTCGGGTTGCCGAAGACCAGGAAGTTCACGTCGCGACGGCTCGCCGAACTCGGCACGCTGCAGATCCAGACCTACGACGAACTTTGCTTCCCCGGGCTGAAGGATGACTGGGCACACCTGCATGAGAACCGGCCATTCGTCGGCACGCTGTCGATGGGCCTCGAGACTCCCGCAGATGACGAGGTCGCGGCCTGGATCGCTGAGGGCACGCCACCGATCTGCTTTGGCTTCGGCTCGATGCCGCTGGAATCGGCTGCCGACACGGTCACCATGATCGGAGAGGTCTGCGCGGAGCTGGGTGAGCGAGCGCTGATCTGCTCAGGCTGGACCGACTACAGCGAGGGGCCGCAGTTCGAGCACGTCAAGGTGGTAGGTCAGGTCAGCTACGAGAAGATCTTCCCCGCCTGCCGGGCGGTGGTCCATCACGGCGGCTCGGGCACGACGGCGGCGGCCCTGCGTGCCGGCGTTCCCTCGCTCATTCTCTGGATGGCCGGGGATCAGCCCTTCTGGGGCGCCCAGCTGAGGCGATTGAAGGTGGGAACCGCTCGGAAGCTGATCACGACCACCCCCGAACAGCTGCGCGACGATCTGCGCCAGATCTGCACCCCCGAGTATGCCGAGCGGGCTCGTGAGCTGGGCACCCGGATGATCCCGCGAGCCGAGAGCGTGAAGCGTGCCGTCGACCTTCTGGAGGAGTTCGCACGCTCAAGGGGAGCGGAGCGCAGCGAGGCGGCTGACGAGGCTGGTCAGCCCGGCAATATCCGCTCGCTGACCGATCAGGGCGCCACGGAAGGTGACGCGCGCCAGCGTCCGGCCTGACGGCGTTGCTGCGCGAGCTCCTATGCGCGCTGATCGAGTTGACCGCGACCGGTGATCTCCAAGCTGACCGACTTACGCGGGCCGGCGGTGGCGAGCAGGAACAACATGTCCCCGAATGGTGCGCCAAACCAGAATCTCCAGAACGGTCGGCGGTAGAAGGCTGAGGCGAAGCGGCCCTCGCCGACCAGCCAGTACAGCGGAATTCCAACCGTGTAGTAGAGCACCCGCTTCCACGCCGCCGGAATCATCTCGGTGTTCATCTCCATCACCTCGAGTCCCCAGGCCCGGTACCGCCACTGCAGGCCGTAGCGCTTCTGAAACTCGTAGAAGGCCTTGATCTCGCCATTGGTGACGAGGTATTCATCGAAGATCAGGATCGACCCCTCGACGAAGTGCTCCTTGCAGGTCTCCAGCGCGTGCAGACAACTCTCGTAGGTATCGAGATCCATGTGAAAAAGCCGGATCGGATCATTCGGGTGTTCGGCCAGGAACGGAGCAAGGGTGTCGTAGGTACTGCCCTTGATGAACTGCACCCTGCGGCCCATTGCGGCGGGCAGCCCGTTCTCGAAACTCACACCGGTGTCGCGGATGAACATCTGCGCCACGGGATCTGAGATCGCGAAGGAGCCGCGCTTGATCACCTGATCCTCCAGATGCCAGTCCTCGACAAGTCCCTCGAAGGTGTCGAACCCGTACACGGTACGGCCGGACGCATCGGAGATCAGGCGGGTCGACCAGCCGATCCACACGCCGAGATCCAGCAGCAGCTCGTTGTCGTTGTCGCTGCGCACATCCGGCAGTTGCGATGCCTCCCATAACAACGGATGGCCGGGAATCCTGACCTTGCGTAGTTCGGAGAGTGAGTCGGTGATGAACACCCGGTACGCGTCGTCGTAATTCGTGATGTCCCGGGCATAAAGGTGCGGAATGTAGCGGTCGCGACCGCGATACACCAGGCGTGCAATCAAGAGCGCCAACAGCACGATGCCGATGGCGACGGCAACCACCGGCCAGAAGTAGCACGCGACGGCGATAGCAAGCGCGGCGATAACGAGAAGCGCCCGCCATATGCGATGCACCGTGCCGCGCTCAACTGCTCGCCTGTCGACCATAGTCATTCATCAACCTCGACTTCTCGCCCACTTACCCTGAGTTTCTGGCCCAATTGAAGCACGGTGACACCGCCCTCTACGCACGCTCGAGGCAAACCGTCAAGTCCCGGCATTCGCGGTGGTGTTCGCCGCCGTCGTGTGATCGGTTGGCGGGCCGGATGTTTCGAGCTGATCACCGATCCATTCGATCAATGCTGCCAAACCATCGTTGAGCGCCCATTCCGGCGTCCAGTGAAGTTCTCTTTTTGCGGGCTCGATGTCGCAACTCGCCGCCCGGATGTCACCGTCACGGAACTTCGGCACGATGATCGGCTCCGGGGCATCGAAGATGGCCGCGATCCTCGTGGCCAGCTCGAGGATGGTGGTACCGGTTCCCGACCCGATGTCGAGGCAGCGCGCTGTCGTTGCGGGTCTTTCGACCGCGGCGAACAACGCATCGACGACGTCGTCGATGTAGACGAGGTCGCGCACGATCTGGCCGTCCTCGAAAACTTCAGAGGGGCGCTGTTCACGCGCTGCCCGGGCGAAGAATGGAACGACCCCGGTGTAGGGGTTCGTCAGGGACTGGCCGGGCCCATATACATTTTGCAGGCGCAGCACGCTGAGCTCGGCATCGTGAGCGGCGACCCACGCCGCCAATAGGTGCTCCTGGGCGAGCTTGGTGGCGGCGTAGATGTTCGTGGGACGGGGCTCGGTCCTGGCCGCGCAGCTCGGGAGCGGCACCGCGCGTTCCCCCGCCGGGCCCTGCGGATCCCAGTTGCCGGCGACGAGCTGGGCGTGGCCGCGCGGGGGCGGATAGAAGATTGCGTCGCCGTACTGCCAGGCGCCCTCGCCGTACACCGCCCGCGACGAGGCCAGCACGAACTGGTCGGGCACCAGGCCCGCCCGGCTCAGCGCGTCCAGCATCTGGGTGGTGCCCAGTACGTTCACCGAGCCGTGGCGGGACGCCTCCGACAGCGACTGCGCGGTTCCGGTCTCGGCCGCCAGGTGCACGATCTGGGATGGCGTGACCAACCGAAGAACGGCATCCCAGTCGGGGGCGTGCGTGACATCCCCGGTGAACAACCGCACCGATGGCGGCAAAGCGATCGGCCGGCCTTTCGCGTGCACCTGAGGGTGCAGGATATCCATTACCGCGACGTCGTAGCCGGCCTTGACAAGCCGACGCGACAACGCGGATCCGATAAATCCTGCGCCACCGGTTATGAGCACGGAATCTGGCAACTGCCGAAGCCTCCAGTCTGGTTTGCAGAGCACTGTCGAGTTTCGGTACACCATGTTGCCAGATGGTCTACGGCGGGGTCTCCTGGACCCGCCGGAACCGCGATAACCAGGCAAGGACGTGGTGATGGACAGGCCGAATGGTCCCCGATAAGGTGTTGCTGCGCGCCGTACGAGAGTTTGCTCGTACGGCAGGCCGTATGGCCTTGAGCGAGACCAGGGGGACTTTATGACTTTGGCCGAAGCGTTCGATCCGCGGCGCAACGCATTGAGTGTCTGGCGGCTGCTACTGGCGGCCGAAGTCATATTGTGGCATTCGTTCCTATCCACCGGCCGCACGGCTATGGTCCCGCACGCGGCGATGCAGTTGACGTGGTCGATCGGGGTTGACTCATTCTTTGCGATCTCTGGATTCCTGATCACCCGCAGTTGGGTTGAGCGGCCGAAGGCGCGGGATTATCTGGCCGCCCGCGGTCTGCGCATTCTGCCCGGCCTCTGGATATGCCTCATCGTGACCGCCTTTGTGATCGCTCCGATCGGCGTCGCCATTCAAGGCGGATCCGTCAAGAATTTGCTGTGGTCGACCGGGCCCATCACCTACGTGCTCGGCAACTCCCTGGTGTTCTATGTGCTCCAAGGCATCAACGGCACCCCCGCCGGCGTCCCGTTGCCCGGTAGCTGGAACAGCTCGCTGTGGTCGCTCGGCTTTGAACTGCTCTGCTATCTCGCGGTGCTGGTCTTAGGTCTGCTGGGAATGGTGAGGTACCGCTGGGTGTCAATAGCCATGCTGTTCCTTGCGGCGGTGGCCGCCGTGCTGCAGGGTCCACTCGTCTACCCGGGGGTGTGGTCGCTCGGGCAACTCGCCGCGCGGTGCGCGATCATGTTCGCTGCGGGCGCCGTGCTATACCAGTGGCGCGACAAGATTCCCGCCAATTGGGGGTTGGTTGCCTTGTGTACGGCGATAGTCGTTGC
>JAXGTD010000212.1:0-4231 GCA_040775095.1 Chromatiaceae bacterium
CCGGTGCTGATCCCGTTCTTCGGCTTCCGGCTTATGGTTGGCATGGGGCTGATCATGCTGGCGGTGTCCTGGCTCGGCAATCTGCTGCGGTGGCGCGGACGGCTGGAGACCGCACGCTGGTTCCTCTGGGGAACCTTCCTCTCGTTCCCGACCGGCTTCATCGCCGTGCTCAGTGGCTGGTTCACCGCCGAGGTCGGACGCCAGCCTTGGGTCGTGTATGGACTGCTGCGCACCGCCGACGCGGTGACGCCTTCGCTTGGCACCGGCGACGTCCTCATTTCGCTGGGCGGCTACATGCTCGTCTACGGGGTGTTTGTCTCCTTCGGCGTGCATTACATCTACAAGCTGCTGCGCGAGGGGCCGGCGGGCGGCGAGCGGGCGCTATCGGGCACGACCGGGAGTCGGCCGATGGCGTTTGCCGACAGTGCCGAAACGGCCACCGGCGCGCGCACCGGAGACTGAGCGCGATGGATGCTTCCAGCCTTGCATTATTCTGGGCCGGGGTGCTGGCCGCCTCGATCCTGCTCTACGTCATTCTCGACGGCTTCGATCTCGGTGTCGGGATCCTGTTCGGCACCACCGGCGAGGAGGGGCGCCGCGTCCGGATGATGGACAGCATCGCCCCGTTCTGGGATGGCAACGAGACCTGGCTCGTGGTGATCGGCGCCGGGCTGTTTGCGGCCTTCCCGGATGTCTACGCGATCTTCCTGGGCGCCTTCTATCTGCCGGTTCTCCTGCTTCTCTTCGGGCTGATCTTCCGCGGGATCGCGTTCGAGTTCCGCTTTCGAAGCACCCGCATGCGCCCGCTCTGGGACTGGGGGTTCTTCCTCGGCTCGACCCTGGTCGCGTTCGTGCAGGGCGCGGCGGTTGGTGCGATGCTGCGCGGCATTCCGGTCGCCGACGGCCAGTACGCCGGTGGGCTGCTCGGCTGGCTGCACCCCTTTCCCATCCTGACCGGGACCGGGTTGGTTCTCGGCTACGCGCTGCTGGGTGCAGGCTGGCTGGTGCTCAAGAGCGAGGGCGATCTGCGCGCCTGGGCCTATCGTCGCATCCCCTGGCTCGCCGGGGGGGTGCTCGCCGTCCTTGCCCTGGCGTTCACGTTGACCTTCGACTACAGCGTTCTGGCGCGCGGCAATCTGCAGGCGAGGCCATGGGCCCTAGCCCTCCCGGCGCTCGGGGTCGCGGCCCTGGCGGCCACGCTCATCGGGGCGTATCGGATGCGCGACGGCATACCGTTCGCGATGACCGCCCTGTTCTTCCTGTTCGCCTTCCTGAGCCTCGGTGCGCTGTTTTGGCCCTATATGATCCCGTACTCGGTCACGGTGGCGAGCGCCGCCGCGCCAGACGCATCGCTGCGGTTCCTGTTCTACGGCGGCGTCGTGGTCCTGCCGATCGTGGGCGCCTATACCATCGGTGTTTACTGGGTCTTTCGCGGCAAGGTCCGCGGGGGCGACGGCTGAGCCCCGTCGCGAGCGCCCAGCCCTTTTCGATGGCAGCTCGGACGTTTGCGCCGGTGATGGCGTTGCCGCACCCGGGCCGGGACCCAGTCGGCGTCCGGGCTGATCGTCTACCATTTCGGCGCCGACCTCTTCTACGCGAACGAGCGGCGTTTCAGCGACGAGGTGCGGGCCCTGGTCACGGCCGCGCCGACACCGGTGCGCCGGTTGGTGGTGGACGCGTCGGCGATCACCGATCTCGGCTATTCCGCCGCCCGCACCCTGCGCGAGCTCTGTGACGGGCTCAATGATTGGGGTACGACGGTGATCTTCGCACGCGTGGAGCCGGGGCTGCGGGAGGACATGGAGCGCCACGGCATCCTCGCGGTCGTCGGCGCGAGCCGCGTGGTTCCGACGCTTCGCCAGGGTCTGGCGCTGGCTGCCCGCGACGGCGATGATCCCGGCGATCCTGGCCGGAATCGGGCGCCGGTTCATCAGCGATAGCGGGCGTCCACGAGCGAGAATCCCCCTGCCGCCGGTATCTGTAGCCTCTTGGAGGGGCCGGTCACCCAGGTCTGGCAGATCCAGCTCATCGACGAGCTGCTTGCACCCCGTGATCAGCCAGTCGGGAACCGACTGGTTGATCCCCTCGACGCTCCGTTCGATCCGCCCCTGCCTCGTCGGCTAGGGCGATCTGGCAGGCCTGTCGTCGACAACGGAGCGCCACCGCACCGGGCTGCGACCGCTCCAGCTCTTGAACGCGCGGGAGAAGGTGGCCGTGTCCGCGTAACGAAGTGCCGCGGAGATCTCGGTGATCGGCAGGCTGGTGTTCTCCAGGAGCTGCAGGGCCAGCTCGAATCGCGTGGCATGGATCAGCCTCAGCAGGCCCTTCCCCTCTCGTTCCAGGCGCCGTCGCAGCGTGCGCTCGTGGATGCCGAACCGATTCGCGATCGAATCCGCCGTCGCCGAGCCGCTCAATACCAGCTGGGGGAGCACGCGCTGCACCTGCTCGGCAAAACTCGTGGCCAGCTTGGCCTCCTCCTGCCGGATCGCCCTGGTGAGGATGCCGTGCAACAGCGCATCGGCCCCCTCGATCGGCTTCCCGAGCCAGGAAGACGAAAAGGCAATCCCGGATAGCTCGGCGTCGAATCGGACGCTCGCTTTGAACAGCCGGCGGTGGGGGGTGGTATCGGCTGGCCGCGCGTAAGAGAGCTGCACGTGCATCGGCCGCCATTGCGGGCCACACAGCTGGCGCAGGATCCGATACCCGATGGCGACCGCGGCATCGTAGATCTGCCCGATTCCGGGCACCCCGTGGCGATAGATCGAGTACCCGAGGATCGTGCCGGCCGGATGATGGGTAAGCAGCAGCGGGGCTGCCCCTTTGTCATGCAGGTGCAGATGGAGCAGGAGACCGCGCAGGGCGTCGCCGATGCTCGGCGAGTTGCGCATCAGATAGCCGATGGCGCCCAACCCGGACAAGTCGAAGCGCTCGCCGACCAGTAGCCCGAAATGGGGACACTTGGTCATGGTGGAGCAGCATTCGAGCAATCGGCCGAGCGCGTGCACCCCGATGCGCTGATCCGGGTCGGTGAACAGGCGTGGATCCACGCCGGCCTGGGCGAATGCCTGCCTGGGAGCTCCGCCAAGCCGGGCCAGGACGTCCGGGATTACAATGACTGGTCCGATGCGGACATCGTCCACCCCGGCCTCCCCGGGCACGTTGGAATCCTTCGGCCGCGGTTCAGATGTACCTGGATCGGATGACAAATCACACTCCCGGGATCGGCTTATTGTCCGAAACTGCAAAGCATGATAGCGGCCCTCGCTGCTAAGGTCCCTCGCGTTCGGTAGACCCGCGACGGGGGCCGCGGCGCGGCCCTCCGGCCAGATCCACAGATCGGTTCATGCCAGAAGATCCCGGGTCGCCCTCGCCGGCGGGTCGGTCGCGGTCAACGGCTTTACGCACCAGCATCTCTCGTTGGGAGAACCCATGACGAACCGTCGATTCAATCACGCATTTGGCACCTTTGTGCTTTCGGCCGCTCTTGTCGGCTGCCTCGGCCTCGGCAGCGCGATGGCTGCCGATCTGGGCTCGCGGCACCACGCGGAAGGTCAGTACGACAGCGTCACCGCCACCTATGTGGTCGTCGAAGGCGACGACCTGATCGCGATCGGCGAGCGCTTCGAGATCAGCGTCGACGCGCTGAAGGCGGGCAACAGGCTCGCCTCGGACGAGATCGAGGTCGGCCAGAAGCTGGTACTCCCCGCTGCTACGCCGGATTCGGCGGCGGTGGCCGAGTACAAGATGACCACGCCGATCGCACCCGGCGTCGCCACGCCCGACACGCTCGAGACCTCGATCGGCACCTTGCAATTGACGGATGGTGTGCCGAAGCCTGACACCATCAAGACGATCTACGACAACCTGGATCGATCGCGCGCCCTGCAGGCCTACCTGCTGGCGGTTCCAATGGTCAACCAGGCTAGCATGCGCGATTCGCTACGCCAGTTCGGGCCGGACAACCACACGGACGTGATCTGGGAGGACTTGGTCGACTCCAAGACCGTGGAGCTGACGGCGAACGACAACACCATCTACAACTTCATCTGGGTCGATACCCATGAGGGGCCGGTGGTAGTGGAGATTCCGCCGAAGTCGTTGGGTGCCATCGATGACTTCTGGTATCGCTGGGTGGCGGACGTGGGGATCACCGGTCCTGACAAGGGCCAGGGCGGCAAGTATCTGATCCTGCCCCCCGGCTATACGGGTGAGGTGCCCAAGGGCTACTTCG
>JAXGTD010000213.1:0-4224 GCA_040775095.1 Chromatiaceae bacterium
GCCCCGAGAGCTTGTGGGATGCCGTGGTCGCTGGCGCGCCGACCTCGATATAGACGGTGTCGCCGTTGATGGGCGTCGCACGGAGCTTGACCTTGCCGGTCTCGTCGTCGCGAGACAGCTCTTGGAGCTTCACCTGGGTGGCGGGCTTCGGGAATGGCCCCTTCTCGACATAGCCGCCGCTGTCGCGCCAGATCTCGCGGTGCAAGGCGTCGTCCTTGAGCTTGTCGAGCGCGTCGGGTCGGTGCCACTGCCAGGCCGGGTTGGTGGCGGCACGGCGCTTGATCTCGGACCACTGCATGACCTTTTGCGTGAACAGGCGCTGTTCGACCTTCTTGATGAAGGTGTCCCCGCTGACGTCGTCGGTGTACTTCATCTTGCCCTGAAGGGTGCGGATGATCTGGTCCTCGCCGTCGTACTTGTTGGCGTTGAACTCCATCGGGAAGTCCGCGGACATCATCCGCTGGGCACTGGGGTAGTAGAGCGTGGAGAAGGTCTCGCGCAGGGCGCTGCCGAACTGGTTCCGGATGCGATCGAGCAGGTCGCGGGCCTGCACGAGCTGCGGGTCGTTGTCGGGTGCGCCCTCGGCCTTCAGCTCGTCGATGATGTGGCGGATGGCCTTGAGCTCCTTGGCCGCGTTGAGCAGGGCATCGGCGCCGCGCTGGCCAGTCAGAAAGCAGACGCGGTTCTTGAAGTCGATGTTGTCGTAGAGGGTCTGCAGGTCTGGGTTGAGGCCGCCGGATGTGGGATTGGCGATGACCAGCGTGGTCTTGTCCTGCGCGATATCGATCTCGTCCACGGCAGGCAGGGCTTGGACCTTTTGGTAGCACCAGCCGTTGTCGGGCTTGAACAGCTCCTGCAGCCGGTCGCGCAGCTCGCGCAGGGATTGGTCGTGCAGGTAGCTTTCCGCCGTCGTGCGCAGCCGTGCGACCAGGTTCTGAACGTTTTTCAGGAACAGCCGACCGTCGCGCCCGGTGTGCAGATACCACGCGGTGGTAACCAGGCGGTTGATGACCTCGTTCCTGAGCTTGGAGATGTCGCGTCCCGGTGCGCAGAGGTTGGCGATCATTTCCGGCAGCGTGAGACCCTTGGTGCCGCCGGCAACGTTGGACAGCGACGCCACCAGCAGCAGCTTCATCACGTCCTGCGCGTTGCTGCCGCCGAGGTTGGTGTCGAGGATCTCGGCGACGGACTGCCCGCCCGAGGCGATGTCATGCGAGACGGCGTTCTCCAGGCTGTTATTGATCTGGTTGATCTCGGAGAGTGTTTCGCGGTCGTTGAGGTCGATATCGTGGGCGCTGATCAGGTGCACCCGCTCGGCCTCGCCGCTTTCCCACAGCCGCGAGGCGACGATGCGCATCAGCCGAATCAGGCCGCGGGTTTGCTGGAAGCCGGGGTTCTCCTTGAAGCGGGCATAGAGGTCGCGGATGGAGGGATGAAACGGGTAGGACTCGATCACCCTGGCCGCGAACTGCTCGGGCGAGGCGTTGGTGACGTCCATCTGGCGGGCGTCGCGCACGGACTTAGCATAGGCTTGCGCCACCTCACCGATCTGATCCCGATCGGGCAACTCGGCAAAGATGCGCTTGCGCAGGATTTGGTAGAACTCGTCCGTGTTCATACGCACCGGCTCCAGGCTCATGGCGGTGCGCCCGGTCTCTTTATCCAATTCGTTGAGGGCTTGGACGATCTGCTGGCTGCCACCGGCGTAGGAGGCGGTCAGGTCCGTGATGACCAGACAGACGTTCGATAGCTCGTCCTTGCCGATGGCGACCAGCAGGTTGGACAGCGCGGTCGCAGTGACAACCGACAGATCCGAGTTGCCGATGGTCTTGGACTTGGCGTTCTCGAAATATGGCGGTAGCTCATCGAGCATGATCAGCAGCGGCTCGCTCTTGAGCAGGTTCACCCAAGCGGTCTGCCCCGGCGCCGCCAGCGGCGAGTAATACTCCGCAAACTGTTCCTTCTTGCCGAGTTGCTCGGCAATGGCGCCCCACAGGCCGAGCGGCGCGTCGCTCTCGCGTCCCGAGAAGGCGACGACGCGGACGGCGCCGAGGCTGTCGTCCGGGCTGTAAAAGTCCCCCATGACCGCCTTGCGGTAGTCGGGGTGCCGCGCGAGCAGCCCGATGGTGTTGAGCAGATGGGTCTTACCACCGCCCATGGCCTGGGTGAGCTTGAACACGCCTTGGGTGGTCTTGCCTTCCAGGCGACGGAAGCCCTCCGTCAATAGGATGCGCATGCCCTCGGTGACATGGTTCTCGCGGAAGAACGCCGCGGGATCAATCCGGTCCTGAACCAGGTCGGTCAGGTCAAGGACGGTGTCCCGCCGGGCTTTGTCGAAAATGCTATCACGGGGTTTGCAGCATTCGGCGAGGGTCCTCATGCCATCTCCTCTTCCTCGGGGTTATGTCCTGTTCGCCTATGCGATGGGTTGCGATCATAACCGAAGTAGGTCGGGCAGAAGGCGGACTGAAAAGCGCACCGGTTCGTTCTCGGCTTCGACTGTTTTGTCCCGAGGGAACAAGCGGCTCGGGCGTCAGCACCAGGGTCCGCCGGAGGAAAACGCCACAGCGCAAATGCCTCAGTATTCGCCGACCTTTTGGATGGCGTTCTCGAGGCTCATGATGACAGGTTGTCGGCCAGCCATTGGGTGAAGGCCTGTTCGCTCAACGCGCCGGATGCCAAATCGAGGACGGCCCGCGTTGCGGCGGCATCGGCGATGCAGCAGCCGGGGACGGAGCTGCATGATGGCCCGCCGCACGGCTTTCCCTTGTGACTATGATGAGATCCAGGCCGCTCTTACCCACGAGACAGCCGCTTGTCCGAGTTCGTGTATGATCACTTGGCCGGCTGCGTCGTTGAGTGTCATCGCCTCTTCTACGACGCGTTCGTGGCGCGTGAAGAGGATGCCTTGCGTCTTCGAGGAAAGGTCCGCCAGGGCCTCGAGCGTAGAGCTGGACACGATTCGGTTTGCCGGTCAGGTACGACCGGCTCGATTCCCTACCAGGAAGAATGCCCCATCATGAAATCGCCTCACGGACATCCTGACGCCGAGCCCGATCAGGTCCTGTCCATCGACGACGCCATGCAACTCGCCAGGGACCTGCATCTGGCCGGACACCAGCACGATGCCTACAAGCTCTATCTTCGCGTGCTCGAGGCATCGCCAGACCACCCGGACGCGCTCCATTTCATGGGTATCCTGGCGCACAATCGGGGCTGTGAAGAGGATGCGATTCGGCTCATGTCCCGGTCGGTCGCGCTGGTGCCCGAGCACGCCGGCTTCCGGAGCAATCTTGGGAATCTCCTGCTCGACAACGAGCGCTTCGAGGAGGCCGAGCAGGAATACCGACAGGCGCTCGCGCTCGACCCCGACCGCCCGGATGCGCTCAACAATTACGCCATCCTGTGCAAGGGTCTCGGACGTCACGAGGAGGCGGAGCGTTCCCTGCTGCGCGCGCTGGAGCTCGCCCCCGACTTCACCGAGGCGCGCACCAACCTGGCGGGGCTGTATTTTCATCTCGGACGTCACAACGAGGCCCTCGCGCAGCTGAACGAGGCCCGGGCCCGCGCCCCGCACGACGTCAGAACGCTGGAGGTGCGCGGCGCCATCTATTGCAGGCTGGGGCTTCTCGATGAGGCCGCACAGACCTACCGTGAATGGCTGGCGCGCGAGCCGGACAACCCAAAGGCGCAGCATCATCTTGCCGCCTGCACCGGGGAGGCCGTCCCGGCACGGGCCTCCGACGCGTATGTGCAGTGCGTCTTCGATCGCTTCGCCGTCAGCTTCGATGCCAAGCTGGCCGCACTCGGATACAGTGCGCCGTCCCTCGTGGCCGAGGCGATCGGCGATTGCCTCGGGACCGCGGCGACAGGCCTGGAGGTGCTCGATGCGGGCTGCGGTACCGGGTTGTGCGCGCCGCTGCTCAAAGCCTTCGCACGCCGGCTCACCGGCGTCGACCTGTCGCGGGGGATGCTCGACAAGGCCCGCGGCCGCGGCCTGTACGACAGGTTGCACCAGATGGAGCTGACGTCCTATCTACGGGACAACCCGGGACACTATGACCTGATCGCCTCGGCAGACACCCTGGTCTACTTTGGCGCACTCGACGAGGCGATGCGCGCGGCGGCACAGGCGCTGCGCCCTGGCGGCCATCTCTGCTTCACGGCGGAGGCGCTGCCGGATGACGCGGCCGACGGCTACCGATTGCAACATCACGGCAGATA
>JAXGTD010000214.1:0-4170 GCA_040775095.1 Chromatiaceae bacterium
ATCATCCAGATTCAGTCCGCCCGGCCGGTCCTGGCGCTCGAGGCGGTCACCTGAGCCATTGTGACGCTAGGGAGGCTGTCGCAAAATAGGTAGCGGCTGGGGTCGTGGCGGTGCGGGCTGGTGGTCGCGGTGTTGGGGAGGATGTCGTGGTGGCGTTCTCTTATCGTGCGGTGGATCGGGAGCAGGGGTTCTTGTTGCCGCCGGATATGCGGTCCTGGCTGACGGAGGATCATCTGGCGTTCTTCATCATCGAGGTGGTCGAGCAGTTGGACACCACCGCCTTCCATGCCCGTTCTCGTCGTGGCGGGGCGGGCCGGGCGGGGTATGACCCGGACATGCTCTTGAGCGTGGTGTTGTACGCGTACGCGGTCGGTCAGCGGTCCTCGCGCACGATCGAGCGGTTGTGCGGCACGGATGTCGCGTTCCGCGTGTTATGCGCCAGTGATACGCCGGATCACACCACGATCGCCCGGTTCCGTAAGGACCATGAAGCGCTGTTCGCCGACGTGTTCGCGCAGGTGTTGGTGATGTGTGCGCGGGCGGGGATGGGCAAGGTCGGGGTCGTCGCGATCGACGGGACCAAGATCGCCGCGAACGCCAGCCAGGGCGCGACCCGCTCGGAGAAGTCGTTGCGGAAGGAGTTGGCCGCGATCGAGGCCGCGGCCCGGGAGCAGGCGGCGCGGGTCGTGACGGAGGCCGCGGCCGTTGATGAGGAAGAGGATGCTCTGTTCGGTGTCGAGTCGCGTGGGGATGAGCTTGCGCCGCAGTTCACCGACCCGAAGAGGCGTGCGGCGGCAATCAAGGCCGCGTTAGCCGAGATCGACCGGATCAAGGTCGAAGAGCAAGCCAAGGATGCACCGGCGGCCGCGTTCATGGAGTTGTTGCGGGCCGGGATCATGCCCAAGACGCGGATGCCCAAGTCGCTGGATCGGAGCGAGGTCGAACTGGCCAAGATCCTCTTGTACCGCATGCGGATCGAGGATCCCGCCACACCTCGGGAGGTGGTCAGCGCCGCGCGCCGCGAGCTGCGCTCGGCGCAACGGCGGCTGGAGGTTGAACGCGCCCGGCGCGAGGACGCTGGCCAGGAAGCCGGTGGCCCGGACGGGTGTGACGAACGTTCTCCAGGCGGCAACCAGAAGACATTCAAGGTCAATCTGACCGATCCGCAGTCGCGGGTGATGAAGACCCGCAACGGGTGGATTCAGGGCTTCAACGCCCAGACCGCGGTCAGCGATGATCATCTGATTCTCGCGGTCGATGTCACGACCGACACCAGCGACTCTCACTGGTTCACCACGATGATGGACGCAGCGGTGGCCGCGGCCAAACAGATGGCCATGGTCAACCCCGCCCTCGCCGGTGGCTGCACGAGCGAGGCGGTCACGAACGGCGGGATCAGCCTCGTTCTCGCCGATGCCGGCTACTTCTCCGAGGACAACATCACCGCCCCCGGCCCGGACCGACTGATCGCCCCCGGGAAACGTCGAGACATGGAGAAAGCCGCGTCCAAGAACCCGGCCAGCGGGCCCATCCCGCCGGACCTCAGTCCCACCGACACCATGCGATTTCGCATGCGCGAGCCAGCGAACTTGGCCCAGTACAAACGCCGCGGCGCGACCGTGGAACCAGTCAACGCCCACCTCAAAGACGGAGCCGGGCTCCGCCGCTTCGCCCGCCGAGGCCTAAACGCCGCACGAAGTGAACTCCACCTCGCCGCGACAGTCGTCAACCTCACCAAACTCTTCCGCTTCGACCCCGCCGTCGCCTAGAGCACGGGCCCATCCCCGACCACGACGCCGCCCACAGGGCCGTGCAGGAAGCCAGTCCGGTCGCCGAAACGGCGTCAACTCCCGCAACGCACCCCAGCGAACTGGAGATGCCACACCACCGCTCAGCCCGTTACCTTCGTGATGGGTCCTCGACCTGAGGATCTCGGTCGCTGAGTCCGGCATGACTTACTGCCCCTGTCGTCGATGATCCGGGGGGTGTTGTCACCGGGCTCGGTGGCGTTGGCCGACCGCTGATAGGGACATGGCCACCATGCGTGGTCTCTTCGTAACGTGGGTGCCGGCAGCTGACGCTCCTCCGATCGGCGACCGTTCGGCGCGGATGGAAGGATGCCGACGATGACCGAGTACGCCGCGTATTGCGGCTTGGATGTGGGCAAAGAGGCCCATCACGCGTGCGCCCTGGATCCTGAGGGCAAGCGCCTGTTCGATGCGGAGCTGCCCCAAGACGAGGCCCGGCTGCGTCGCCTGTTCACTGACCTGTCCGGCCATGGCCGGGTCTTGATGGTGGTCGATCAACCGAACACCATCGGCGCCTTGCCGATCGCGGTCGCCCGCTCAATGGGCATCGATGTCGCGTACCTGCCCGGGTTGGCGATGCGACGCATCGCTGATCTCCATCCGGGCAGCGCGAAGACTGATGCTCGTGACGCCTACATCATCGCCGACGCAGCCCGCGCCTTGCCGCACACCCTGCGCCGGGTCGACGTCGGCGAAGAAGCGTTGGCCGAGTTGAAGGTGCTCGTCGGCTTCGACGATGACCTGGCCGGGGAAGCCACCCGCCTGAGCAACCGGATCCGCGGCCTGCTCACCCAGGTGCATCCCGCGCTCGAACGCGTTCTCGGACCACGCGTTTCACAGAAGGCCACCCTCGCGCTGCTCACCCAGTACGGCGGCCCCACCGGCCTGCGCAAGGCCGGACGAGCCCGGTTGCTCCAGGCAGCCCGCAAGGCCAACCCGCGCGGCGCCGACACCCTCATCGAGGCCATCGTGGCGGCCTTGGCCGAGCAAACCGTCACCGTCCCAGGAACCGCTGCCGCGGACCGGGTGCTGCCTAACCTCGCCCGCTCCTTGGCCGACACTTTGGATCAACGTCGCCAGATCGCGGCCGAAGTGGAACAGGTCCTTGATGTCCACCCTCTCGCCGAGGTCCTGACCTCGATGCCCGGAGTCGGAGTCAGGACCGCCGCAAGGATCCTGCTTGAAGTCGGCGACGGCTCCTCCTTCCCCACCGCAGGCCACCTGGCCGCCTACGCCGGCCTGGCTCCCGTCACCCACCGCTCCGGTATCTCGATCCGCGGTGAGCACCCAGCCAGATCAGGCAACAAACACCTCAAGCGAGCGTTCTTCCTCAGCGCCTTCGCCGCCCTGCGCGCCGACCCCAACAGCCGCGCCTACTACGACCGCAAACGAGCCGAAGGCAAGAAGCACAACGCGGCCCTGATCTGTCTCGCCAGACGTCGCTGCGACGTCATACACGCCATGCTCCGCAACCGCCAGCCCTACCAGCCCCGCACCGCCGCTGCCGCTTGACACCGAACATAGGGACACCCCCCCGTGACCGGGTTGCCGCGCCCATCCGTGTGTCCAGCTTCGTCCATGCCTTCTCCAGCTGATCAGACGCAAACCCGCACCCATCGCGACACACGGTCGATGTTAGGGTAGAACATAATCATGACTCACACGCCCATTCCGAACTTGGAATCCCTCGCGACCGAGTTTCATGCTCTACCCATGGACGCGCGCGCAGAGTTCGCGGGGGGCTTGGATTTCCAGCACTTGCTTGAGTGCGCCAGACACGACCTCCAGAAGCGAGAAAACTCCCTCGCCGGCCTATTCCTGTGCTACGTGGGGGAGAGCGCCGCAACAGCCAACTCCAGAGCTTACGTAGATGGCTTGGGCGAGGATTTAGTTTACTTAGGTGCACTCAACCAGAATGAATTGGCAGATCTCGCCGTTGTCCTAGGAAAAAACTACTCACAGGGAACTGAGCGACGCGCGCCCGATCTACTTAAAATGTTGCAAATGAGAATACTCGCCGCACGCTCGTCAAGTGCCGAGCACGTTCTGCCACGTTTTGAGCAATTGAGTTCAGACCTCTCATTCCTCGCCCCAGACGTCTTTCGTGAGCTACGGGATGCACAACGAGTCACAGCCCTCGCAAAGGCAAGCAAGGCCAATGACGGGATAGCCAAGCTAACAAATATTCTTCTAAACCTTGCCGAGTCGCCGATAAATCCGAAATGCCTGAATGTAGCTGCTTCCCTGACCGCCGAAGTGCTTGGTGCCCAAAACGTTCTGGACGGAGCACTCTTATCGAAATTCGGCCAGGTGATTCAGGAATTTATTCTCACGACCTATTACGACCGCATTCCCAAACGCG
>JAXGTD010000215.1:0-4145 GCA_040775095.1 Chromatiaceae bacterium
CATGCCCCCAAAAACGGGGGAGACGCACCGACGATCGGGCCACGATTGCGCACCGGGTCACCCGTGGCCACATCGCTCGCGCCATCCGACGGGTCGCGGCCGCCCGCTGGCTGGCATAAGCCCGGATTCGCCCGGATTCGCGCCTCCGCGGGTCAACCTCCACGGAACTGGGCCAACCCGGCCCACGGGGGTCTCGACAGCGCAAAGTCCAGCCCCACCCGGACGCCGATTGCCAGCGCGACGATGCGCGATCAGGGGCGCCTGCTTGTGCGAGCGCCGCCGGATTCGCCACGCGGGGAGCGCGTCTGCCCCGGCACCGACCGGCGCGCCGGCGCTGGGGGTCGGGGCATACCCGCGAGCTCGAGCAGCCCGTTTAGCTCTTCGTCCGTCAGCTCACGCCACTGACGCGGCAGCGGGCGGGCGCCGAGGATGACCGTGCCAAAACGCACCCGTTTGAGCCGACTGACCTCGCAGCCCGCGGCCTCCCAGAGCCGGCGCACCTCGCGGTTGCGGCCCTCGCGCAGCAGGACGTGGAACCATTGATTCGCCCCGCTGCCGCCGGACTCGACGATCTCTTCGAACCGGGCGGGACCGTCCTCGAGCTCGATGCCATTGACGAGCTGCTTTAGCGTCGCCTCGGCGACCGGGCCGTGGATGCGCACCGCGTATTCGCGCTCGACCTCCCGCGAGGGGTGCATCAGCCGGTTGGCCAGCTCGCCGTCGTTTGTCACCAGCAGCAGGCCGGCGGTGTTCAGATCCAGACGCCCGACGGCAATCCAACGTCCGTCGCGCACGCGCGGCAGGTTTCGGAAGATGGTTGGGCGGCCCTCGGGATCGCGCCGCGTCACCACCTCGCCCTCGGGTTTGTGATAGGCCAGAACGCGTAGTTGAGGACGGCGGCCGGCCCGGCGCCTGACGTCCTTGCCGTCCACGCGCACCCGGTCTGCCGGCAACACGCGGTCCCCGAGCTGGGCGAGCTGCCCGTTCACGCGCACCCGCCCGTCGCGGATCCAGCCCTCGATCTCGCGCCGCGAGCCCAGCCCGGCCTCGGCCAGGGCCTTTTGCAGCCGCACTGGCTCGCCCGCATCAACCGGAGCGGTCGGTTTACGTCGATGGATCATCTCGGCCCCCCTCGGGCTTGAATTGGGTGTCGGCCCCGGTATCCCGCGGCGGACCGGCGCCGGGCTCGGCATCGGGCTCGGCGTTGGCGGCCGCGCCATCGGCCGCCTCCTCGGCCGCCGGCAAGCCCGCGGCAACCACCAGCCGCAGACGGGCGCCGTCTTCGGCTGTCGCCGCGGACTGAGCTTGCGGGTCGTCGAGCAGGTCTGGCTCCAGACCGAGGAAGGCCGGGTCGCGGATCTCCGCCAGCGGCGGCAGCTCGTTGAGTGAGCGCAGCCCGAAGTAGTCCAGGAAACGCCGCGTCGTGGCGAATAACGCTGGGCGCCCCGGGACGTCCCGATGCCCGACCACGCGAATCCAGTCGCGCTCGGTCAGGGTCTTGACGATGTTTGTGCTGACCGCGACCCCGCGGATGTCCTCGATCTCACCGCGGGTGATGGGTTGGCGATACGCGATCAGGGCCAGCGTCTCGAGCAGTGCGCGCGAGTAGCGTGCCGGCTTTTCCTCCCACAGGCGCGCGACCCAGGGGGCGCACTCCTGGCGCACCTGCACCCGCCAGCCCGCGGCGACCTCGGCCAGCTCGATGCCGCGGTCGCGGTAGTCCTCGGCCAGCGCCGCGATGGCCGACTGCAGCTCGGCGCGAGGCGGTCGCTCGTCGTCGGCATAGAGTCCGAGGAGCTGATCCAGGGTCAGCGGTCCGCCGGCCGCCAGCAAGGCGCCCTCGACGATCTGCTTGACCGTCGGCGTGCTCACTCCACCGCCACCGCGTCGACCGACGCGTCGGCGTCCCCCGCGGCCCGACGCAGCCGCACGTGGATCGGCGCGAAGGGCTCGGCCTGAACCAGCTCGAGGATCGCCGATCGAATCAGCTCGAGGATGGCAAGAAAGCTCACGACAACGCCGGGGCGCCCCTCGGTCAGATCAAACAATGCAACGAAAGGGACAAACTCACCCGCCTGCAGACGTTCCATCACCATGGACATGCGCTCGCGCAGCGACAGCGACTCCTTCTCCACCCGGTGGTTGGTGAACAGGTCGGCGCGCTGCAGCACGCCACGCAGCGCCAGCAGCACCTCGCGCAACTCCACGGTCGGCGGGATGCGCGGCACGTGCCCCGGGGGCACCTCGGCGTGGGTCTCGAACAGGTCGCGCTCGAGCCGCGGCAGGGCGTCGAGCCCCTGTGCCGCCTGCTTGAAACGCTCGTACTCGAGCAGGCGGCGCATCAGCTCCGCGCGCGGATCGGTCTCGTCATCGTCAACCGCCTCCGGGCGCGGCAGCAACATGCGGGATTTGATCTCACAGAGTACCGCCGCCATCAGGAGGTACTCCGCGGCCAGGTCCAGCTTGACCGCCTTCATCAGCTCGACATAGGCCATGTACTGGGTGGTGATGTCGGCAATGGGAATGTCGAGTATGTCCAGGTTCTGGCGCCGGATCAGATAAAGCAGCAGGTCCAGCGGCCCTTCGAAGGCATCGAGAAAGACCTCGAGCGCGTCCGGCGGGATGTAAAGGTCCTGCGGGAGCGTCATCAGCGGCGCGCCCTGGACCATCGCGAAGGGCATCTCCGCCTGCCGGGGTGTGCCCGCGTCCAGCCGCGTTATGGGTTGCATAGGTCTTGCCGTTCCCCCGGGTCGGAAACAAAGGCCGCCGTGCCCACTCTCGCGGCGCCGGGCGCCGCGCCTCAGCCCTGATTCAACGACATGGCGTGGCGAACCTCGTCCATGGTCTCGCGCGCGATGTCGCGGGCCTTTTCACAGCCCTCGTTGATCAAGGCGCGGATCGCCTCGGGCTGCTGCTCGAGCTCCCGGGCGCGCTGCTGGATCGGCGCGAGCTCCGCGCGCACCGCATCGATGATGGGCTGCTTGCATTCCAGGCAGCCGATGCCGGCGCTGCGACAGCCCTGCTGCACCCAATCCTTCGTGCTCTCGTCCGAGTAGACCTGATGGAACTGCCACACCGGACAGACCTCCGGGTCGCCGGGGTCGGTGCGGCGCACGCGCCGCGGGTCGGTCGGCATGGTTCGCAGCTTGCGTTCCACCTCGTCGGGGTCGTCGCGTAGTGCGATGGTGTTGCCATAGGACTTCGACATCTTCTGCCCATCCAGCCCCGGCATCTTCGCCGCCTTGGTCAACAGGGGCTGTGGCTCGGGCAGGATGCTGCGCCCGCCGCCCTCCAGGTACCCGAACAGGCGCTCGCGGTCGGCCATCGTGATATTGGCCTGGCCCTCGAGCAGCGCGCGGGCCACGCCCAATGCCTCCTGGTCGCCTTGCTCCTGATAGGCCTTACGCAGCTTCTCGAAGAGCTTGGCATTCTTCTTCCCCATCTTGCGCCGCGCCTGCTCGACCTTTTCCTCGAAGTCTGGCTCGCGCCCATAGATGTGGTTGAAGCGCCGCGCGATTTCGCGGGTCATCTCGACATGGGCGACCTGGTCCTCGCCAACTGGCACCAGCCCGGCGCGGTAGATGAGGATATCCGCGCTCTGCAACAGCGGATAGCCGAGGAAGCCGTAGGTGGCCAGATCCTTCTCCTTGAGCTTTTCCTGTTGGTCCTTGTAGCTTGGCACCCGCTCCAGCCAGCCCAGCGGCGTGATCATCGACAACAACAGATGCAGCTCCGCGTGCTCGGGCACGCGCGACTGGATAAACAGCGTCGCTGAGCCGGCGTTGATACCGGCAGCGAGCCAATCGATGATCATGTCCCAGCTGCTCCGCGGGATCGCGGAGGGGTCCTCATAATCGGTGGTCAGTGCATGCCAGTCGGCGACGAAGAAGAAGCACTCGTATTCGTGCTGCAGCGCAAGCCAATTCTTCAGCACGCCGTGGTAGTGACCGAGATGCAGCCTGCCGGTGGGGCGCATGCCCGAGAGGATGCGCGCGTGCTGTGGGGGGACGGGATTCAACGGTAGCACTCCAGGTGCGGATCGAATTTGCTAGGGGCCTGTCGGCCTTTGGTGGATTGAAGCGAGGGAGTGGGAGGGCGAGATCATTTTGCTCCGGTTTTGAGGCGCATAGTAGGTTCTATGTAAC
>JAXGTD010000216.1:0-3921 GCA_040775095.1 Chromatiaceae bacterium
AGTGGCCAGAACATGGGCCTGGCCTTCGTGCGTATGAAGGACTGGGGGCTGCGCGACCGTCCTGAACTGCGCGTGTCCGCCGTGGCCCAGCGCGCGATGCGAGCCTTCTCCCAGATCCGCGACGCGCGGGTCTTTGCCTTCGTGCCCCCGGCGGCCATTGAGCTGGGTACCGCGAATGGCTTCGATCTGCACCTCCAGGACCGTGTCGGCCTGGGCCACGAGGCGTTGATGGCCGCCCGCAACCAGCTCCTTGGGATGACTGCCCAGGACTCGAGACTCGCCGCCGTGCGGCCCAATGGACTGGAGGACAGCGCGCAGATTCAGATCGACATCGACCACGCCAAGGCGGGCGCCTACGAGCTGTCGGTGGGCGACATCAACAATGCCCTCTCCAGCGCTTGGGGCAGCGCCTACGTGGACGACTTCGTTCAACAGGGCCGGGTGAAGAAGGTGTACATGCAGGCCGACCAGTCGTTCCGTATGGTGCCGGAGGATCTGGACGCCTGGTACGTGCGCAACGCGCGCGGCGAGATGGTTCCGTTCTCGGCCTTCGCCAGCGTGCGCTGGACCTACGGCTCGCCGCGTCTGGAGCGCTACGACGGCTTGCCTTCCGTTGAAATCATGGGCCAGGCGGTACCCGGGGTAAGCTCTGGCGAGGCCATGGCCGCCGTGGAGGAGATTGCCGCCAAGCTGCCCCAAGGCGTCGGCTATTCGTGGACCGGCCTGTCTTTCGAGGAACGGCTCGCCGGTGCCCAGGCCCCGGCGCTCTATGCCCTGTCCATCCTGGTCGTGTTTCTGGCGCTGGCCGCGCTCTACGAGAGTTGGTCGGTCCCGGTCTCAGTCATGCTGGTGGTACCCATCGGGGTCCTTGGGGCCGTGGTCGCCACCAGCCTGAGCGGCATGTCCAACGACGTGTACTTCCAGGTCGGTCTCTTGACTACCGTCGGCCTGTCGGCCAAGAACGCCATCCTGATCGTTGAGTTCGCCAAGGCGCTGCACGAGCGGGGCACGGACTTGGTCGCGGCCACGCTGGAGGCGGCACGTATGCGCCTGCGCCCCATCATTATGACGTCCCTGGCCTTCGGCTTCGGTGTGCTACCCCTGGCGACCAGTTCGGGGGCCGGGTCCGGCGCCCAGAACGCTATCGGAGTCGCGGTGCTGGGCGGAATGGTCGCGGCGACACTGGTTGGGATCTTCTTCGTGCCGCTGTTCTTCGTGGGCATCCTGCGGGTTTTCCGGCGCCCTGCCGCCGGCGCAGCTTCGGCCCGTCCGACCCGGCCTGCGTTTGACGACTGAGCCGAGGCTGGGGTCGCGCGTCGACCGCGCTTTCGTGCGCTATTCACTTTACTTTGGCGAGAGGGCGCCTAGACTTAGATGGCCTAGAGTGAACGCTCAATTTAACTGCATGGTTCATTGCAGACCGTCTTTTGCGATGCTGAGGCGTGTGTGGCGCCGGGGCTGCAAGGGTTATGCGCACAGGAGGACTACATGATCGCCACCGGAACCGTCGTGGACCAAGGGTACGCAGGGCAGAGGGCTGCCCAGCAATTCGCCCAGCTCGACGAGGCGCGTCGCCGCCGGATCGCGGAAGCCGCTTATTTCAAGAGCGAGCACCGCGGCTTCGCCGCCGGAATGGAATTGGAGGATTGGCTGGAGGCGGAGTCGGAGGTTGACGATGCCTTGCGACCTCTGCCGTCCTATTGACCGGGCCGGGCCGGTCAGCAGCGCTCTCGGCGAAAATCCCGGGAGCACCCTATCGGGCTGATGTAGGAACGCGCAGCACTACGCTACGCGCTTCCTCTTCACCCTATGACTACGACAATAATTTTCCCGAACCATGACCAAAACAATCAGGTCCTGGGTGCTTCGAGTTGTTCTAGCTGCGCTCCTTGCGGGCGTTGCATTTGTTGCGTGGAGGGGCTTGGAGCCCGAGGGGCTGCCAGATGGGTTTGCCGGGAGCAACGGCCGGATCGAGGCCGTCGAGATCGACATCGCCGCCAAGATCGCCGGTCGGGTCGAGGAGATCCTGGTCGACGAGGGCGATTTTGTCACCGCCGGGCAGGTACTGGCCAAGATGGACACGGCGGTGCTCAAGGCACAATTACGGGAGGCGCAAGCGCGGCTCCAGCAGGCCCTGATCGGGGTCGACACGGCGCGCAGCCAAGTGACCCAGCGCGAGGCTGAGAAGGATGCTGCAGAGGCTGTCATCGCCCAGCGCGAGGCGGAGCTCGATGCCGCTAGCAAGCGTCTGACACGCACCGCGGAGCTGGCCACGAAGCGCTCGGCCTCGCAGCAACAGCTCGACGACGAGCGAGCCGCGCTGGAGGGCGCGCGCGCCGCCAGGAGTGCCGCTCGGGCACAGTCGGCCGCGGCCGATGCCGCCATCGGCTACGCCGGTTCCCAGGTCGTCGCGGCGGGCGCGGAAGTGGAAGCGGTGCGCGCCAGCATCGAGCGCATCCAGGCCGACATCGACGACAGCGTCCTGCGCTCGCCGCGCGATGGTCGCGTCCAGTATCGCGTCGCGCAGCCGGGCGAGGTGCTCAGCGCGGGCGGCGTCGTGCTCAACCTGGTCGATTTGGGCGATGTCTACATGACCTTTTTCCTGCCGACCGCGGCGGCAGGGCGCACGGCGCTCGGGGCCCAGACGCGCCTCGTCCTCGACGCAGCGCCCCAGTACGTGATCCCGGCGGAGATCTCGCTGGTGGCGGACGTGGCCCAATTCACGCCCAAGACCGTGGAGACCGCCGAAGAGCGCCAGAAGCTCGTGTTTCGTGTCAAAGCGCGGATCGCCCCCGCTCTGCTGAAGAAGTACATCCGCAATGTCAAGACCGGGTTGCCGGGAATGGCCTATGTACGGCTCGATCCGCGGGTCGAGTGGCCGCCACGCCTGCAGGTGAACCTGCCGAATGACTGACCATGGGTCCTTGGAACGACCGAACGGCTCGATTCCCGGGTCGGTGGTGAGCCTACAGGGCGTGAGCCTGCGCTACGGCAAGACCCTCGCCCTGGTGGATGTCGCCCTGGAGTTCCCGATGGGCCGTATGATCGGGCTGATCGGGCCCGACGGCGTGGGTAAGTCGAGCCTCTTGTCCCTCATCGCAGGTGCCCGAGCCATCCAGGCCGGCCGCATCGAGGCGCTGGGTGGCGACATGGCCGAAGCGCGTCACCGCCAAGCGGTTTGCCCGCGTATCGCCTACATGCCCCAGGGCCTGGGCAAGAACCTCTATCCAACACTCTCGGTGTCAGACAACATCGACTTCTTCGGCCGTCTCTTCGGCCATGGCACCACCGAGCGCCGGCGGCGGATCGCCGATCTCACCCAGGGCACTGGCCTCGCCCCGTTCGTTGACCGTCCGGCTGGGAAACTCTCCGGCGGCATGAAGCAGAAGCTCGGCCTGTGCTGCGCCCTGATCCACGATCCGGACCTGCTGATCCTTGACGAGCCGACCACCGGTGTCGACCCACTGTCGCGACGGCAGTTCTGGGAGCTGATTGCGCGCATCCGTGCCGATCGTCCCGGCATGGGCGTCTTGGTGGCCACCGCCTACATGGAGGAGGCGGCACGGTTTGATTGGCTCGTGGCGATGGACGCCGGTCGCGTGCTCGCCACCGGAACCCCAGCGGAGCTCCTCGCCCGCACCGGCGCGACTTCCCTCGAGACCGCCTTCATCGCCCTGCTGCCAGAGGAAAAGCGGCGAGGCCACGCGCCGGTGGAGATGCCCCCGCACCCGGCGGAAGGTGACGGCGAGGTCGCCATCGAGGCCGACGGTCTGACCATGCGTTTCGGCGACTTCACGGCCGTCGACCGCGCGAGCTTTCGCATCCGTCGTGGGGAGATCTTCGGTTTCCTCGGTTCCAACGGCTGCGGTAAGACCACCACCCTGAAGATGCTGACCGGCCTCCTGCCGCCGAGTGAAGGTC
>JAXGTD010000217.1:0-3874 GCA_040775095.1 Chromatiaceae bacterium
GGCCCGGCGTTGTAGCCGGCAAAGCTAAACAGCGTCTGATCCAGTTCCGACAGGGCCGGATCGCTGTAATAGCGCTCGCGCAGGAAACGCAGATACTTCACCCCGGCATGGACATTGGGCTCGGTCAAGTGGATGTCCGGGATGCCCACGTTGGGATCCCTGGCAGTGGTTGGCATCACCTGCATCACGCCGATGGCCCCGGCGGGGCTGCGCTTGCTCTGGTCGAGGCGGGACTCCTGGTAGCCCTGGGCGGCGATCATGAGCCAGTCGAAGTCGTACTTTCCGGCGTAGGTCTTGAGGACCTCGGTCATGCCCTTGAAGCGCTCGCGGTCCTCGGCGGCCAGCGCGTTCTTCGCCCACTCGGCGTTCTTCAAGTACCTGGCGAGCAGGATGTTCCCGAGCTTGCTGCCCTTGTCGGACTGGGCGACAAAGGCGTTCACCAAAGCCTTGAGCCGGTGGCTGTCCTTGCGCATGGCCCAGGCGATGTGCTGGTCGGATGCGAGCACCAGATCATCGTGCACACGCACCTTCTCGAAGACCTGGGCGAAGAGGGTGGCCACCGGCTCATCGGCAATGGTGGCGGGGATGATTCCGGTCCCGACCATCTCGATGAGGTCGTCGTCGGTCAGGTTCTCGTCCAGCGCCTCGATTGGGAAGGGCGCCTTGCCTTCGGCGACACGCTTGGCGTTGAGATCGGTGAGATGCTCAAAAAAGCTGGTGGATGGGCGCAGATACACCTTGGACGCCAGCATGTCCTCGGCAGTCTTGACCTCGGGAGCCGCGGGTCCGGTGACCAGTACCTCGCGCACATCGGTGCGCAACGGGTCGCTGAAGTCCACCAGGACGCGGCGCCCCTCGGTAATCGTGATCGTGCCGGCGGCCAGGTCGGCGCGCCCCTGCGTGAGCATCGGCAACAGCTGGGCCCGGTTGGTGGGCAGGATGACAAGGGTGAGATTGGCGGCCACCTTGCCGAGCCGCGTCTTCGCCCACTCCTCGAAGGCCACGACGTTGTCGTAGGTGAGGCCGCGCTGGTCTGCCTCGTCCATGAAGTAGGTCGTGAGGCCGTAGGGAATGGCCACGCGCAGCATGCCCCGTTTCAGGATGCCGTCCAGATCCCCGGTCCACGGGGTGAGGGCCTGATCGAGAATGGGGTCGTCCGGCTCCTCCGGTGGCTCGGCCGCGGTTAGAGACTCTGCTGCCCGAGTCAGCGGCGAGAGCAAGGTGGCGAGGAGCAAGAAAGAAAGAAGGCATAGCCGGCAACGCGGCGCCCAGAGTAAGGAGCTTGCGGGTGACATGGTCGCGGCCTCCGATACTGAAGGTACAGGGATGGAACTGGATTAAGATTAGGACGCGGACATCGGGAGCGCGCGTCCGCGCCGGCGTTGGATTGCCGGGCAGTCGGTGATCGCCCGAGGCGGTGGTTCATTGCTCGCGGCCGGAGACCACGGGGCGGCAGCCCCGTCGATGGCGATCAGATCGAGGCATGCTTCCGGGCCGACGCCCCGCCCCGATTCGCGTCAACCGCGTGCGACGAGGCGCCGCCGCAAGGCGTTGGCCTGCACGAGCACGACCGGTGCTCGGCAAACCGCCGGTCCCCGGCATGATCTGCCGCGCTCTTCTCTCGCCACTGTGCCGACAAATACCCCACTACCGGAGCTCGAGACATGACTACCCCCGCCGACGATCGGGAAAAGGACCGAATTCGGCAGATTGCCGGCCTGCTGTATCAGGCCAGCCGCTCGATCCGCGTCCTCGGCGCCATCGACTGGCCGCTGGAGGTCAAGGAGGAATTCTTCGCCAAGGGCGCAAAAGAGCTCCCGCGGGTCAGCTACCAGCCGCTGGACCCCGCGCCGGCGATCGAGGCCGTGCGCGAGGCTCGCCGTTCCATTGTGCCGGTGACGACCATTGATCTCTGGCTCGATCGCCAGGCGGATACCCTCGAGCGCAGCGCGCGCATGCTCGCCGCCGTCGGCACCAATGCGTTCTTCGAGTATGGCCGGCAGATCTACGGCGAGCCCACTGCCCCGCACCGCTTGTTTCCGCTCACTTCGCTGCAGCTGGCCGAGCGCGTGTGCGAGACCATCGAGCAGCTCACGCGGATCGAAATGGACATCGCTCCTCCCGCGTACCACGAGGCCCCGAAAGTGGCCCGGGACATCGAGCGGGCCGTGCTCGCCCACTTCGGTGATGCCGCCCCCCGGGTGGAGCTGGTGGACAAGCTCTCGGCCAACGCGCTGGCCACGGCAAAGTCCATCCGTATCCGCCGGGACGCGCGCTTCACCGACCGGGACGCCAGTCAGCTGTTGCATCACGAGGCCTACATCCACTGCGCCACATCCCTGAATGGCCGGGCGCAGAACGACCTCCCGATCCTCGCCGCCGGCCATCCTGGCACCACACGTACCCAGGAAGGCCTGGCGGTGTTCGCCGAGATCATCAGCGGCTCGATGGAGCTGGAGCGCATGCGGCGCCTCGCGGACCGCGTCAAGGCGATTCAGATGGCCATCGAGGGGGCGGATTTTCTCGAGGTCTACCGCTACTTTCTGGAGCGGACCGCGAGCGCGGATCAGGCGTTCGAGAACGCGCGGCGGGTGTTCCGCGGCGGTGTCATCACCGGTGGCGCGCCCTTCACCAAGGATGTCGTCTACCTCTTCGGCCTGTTGCAGGTCAGCTTCGCCATTCGCGCCGCCTTTGCGGCCGGACGTTCCGATGTGCTCCGGCTGTTCTTCTGCGGCAAGCTCGATGCGATGGACATCCCGGCGCTGTGCGAGCTCTACGCGATGGGGCTCTTGCGGGCCCCCATCTACCTCCCGCCCTGGATCAGCGATCCCCGTTACCTGTTGGCCCTGCTGACCTATTCGAGCTTCATGAACCAGGTAGATATAGGGCGGGGGGTGGAGGTCGTCCAACAGTTGCTGACCCGGGCGCCAGTCGTCCAGGTCTGACGAGGGCTCGGCGGGTGCGGGAAGGGCCTCCCCGGTGGGCCTGGCGCCAGGCCCCCGATCTCTTCCGGTCGCGACGGGCGCCGCCTTGCGCCCGTGAAATCCCAGCGCGTGCCGTCATCCTCCGGCTCCAATCGTCATGATCTCAGCCCTCGTTTTCGAGCGCCTTCTTCGTGATCTCCGCGTAGAGGTGCATCACGCGCGCAACCAGCCCCTGATACTCCGGATGACGATCGATCACGGGCTTGACGCGATCGGCGTCCGCAAGGACCTCGTGCAGGAATGCGAGGTCCTGGTCCGCCAACGTCTGGCCCGCGTCGACCTGCGCCTTGATGGCGAGCAGTCGGGGTAGCCGCTGGTTGTTCAGCCGCTCGAGCAGTGCCTGAATGACCCCTTGGTCTTGGGATGGTGTCTTCATCTGGGATCCTCGTTCGTCAATGTGGGGGGGCGGCGTCCCGGCCCTGCTCGCACCTGCCGCGGATCGGGGACTCTCGGCAGGGGCAGGGGCAGGGCCTGGATGGGCCGAATCATCGCATGCACCCGCCCCCGTGTGTCGATATCGACCAACGCCTGGAGCCGGACGAGAACCCCGAGATGGAAGGCCGCTACTACTTCAGCGTCGGTCACGAAATCGGCCATTGGCGACTGCGTCGGCAGTACCTCAGAAACGCCGATGGGCAGGCAGCGATGTTCACCGACCGCGAACCCGAACCGACTGTCATTTGCCGCACCAGCCAGAAGGACGTACCAGTCGCCATCGCCTGCACCGTGCTGCGGCCGACCGCGCCCGCCGGCGCCCCGCGCACCCCGCGGGAGCAGAACCGGCGGCTGGTCGAATGAGCCCGTCGGGTGCTGTTCGTCTTGCCGATCTGCCCCGGTGGCAGTACATTTGCATTACCGTTTGAACGGGTGGCAACTCCATGGCGCGAACC
>JAXGTD010000218.1:0-3872 GCA_040775095.1 Chromatiaceae bacterium
CATAACGCAGGTACATGCGCAGCAGGTCACCGGCGAACAGCGCGGCCTCGGCGCCTCCCGTGCCGGCACGGATCTCGAGGAAGATGTTGCGCTGATCGTTGGGATCGGGCGGTACCAGCAGGCGCCGCAGCTCGGGCTCCAGGGTACTGCGGCGGGCCTCGGCGGCGACCACCTCCTCGGCAGCCAGGGCGGCCATCTCGGCGTCGTCGAGCAGCTCGCGCGCCGCGGCGATCGCCTGCTCGGCATCCTGGTAGCGTTCCCAGCAGTCCACCACCGGATGGAGCTGGGCATACTCCTGGCTCAGGGCACGGAAGCGGTTCTGATCACCCTGGGTCTCCGGCTCGGCGAGCAGGGCAGTGACTTCGCTGAAGCGCTCGACGAGCCGTTCGAGCTTGCCGCGGATCGACGGATTCATTTTCCCTCGTCCATCTCCTGTTCGAGCTGGAACAGCTCATTGGCTGCACTGAGGAGGTCGGACTGGCCTTCCCGACCGGCGCGGCGAAGCCGCACGCTGGGGGTATGCAGCAGCTTGTTGGTCAGGGTATGGGCAAGGTGGCGAATGACCTCCTCGGCCGGCTTGCCGGCGGTCAGCTGCCGGGTTGCGCGCGCCACCATCTCGTCGCGAATACACTCCGCGCGGTGGCGATAGTCCTGGATCAGGGTCACCGCATCCAGTGAGCGGACCCAGCCCATGAACTCTTCCGCGTGCAGGTCGACGATCTCGATCGCCTGCTCCGCCGCGAGGTGGCGCGAGCGCATGCCCTCGTCGACCACGGCCTGGAGGTCGTCGACGGTGTAGAGATAGACATCGTTGAGGTGAGCGACCTCAGGCTCTATATCCCGGGGTACCGCGATGTCGACCATGAAGATCGGTCGGTTCCTGCGCTTTTTGAGCGCGGCCTCGACGGCGCCTTTGCCGAGTACCGGCAGCGGGCTTGCCGTCGAGGACACGACGATGTCCGCCTCCGGCAGATGACTGACCAGCTCGGTCAACCCGATGGCGTAGCCGTCGAACTGGGCCGCGACCTGGTGGGCGCGCTCCACGGTGCGATTGGCGACAATGATGCGGCCGACCCCATGCTGGTGCAGGTGCCGGGCTGCCAGCTCAATGGTTTCGCCGGCGCCGATCAGCAGCGCGGTCTGGTTGGAGAGGTCGCTGAAGATCTGTCGTGCCAGGCTGACCGCGGCGAAGGCCACCGAAACGGGGCTGCTGCCGATCGCCGTGTCGGTGCGTATCTGCTTGGCCACCGAGAAGGTATGCTGAAACAGCCGCCCGAGCAGGCGTCCGGCGGAGCCAACGTCGCAGGCGGTCTGGAAGGCCGTCTTGACTTGCCCGAGGATCTGCGGCTCGCCGAGGACCATGGAGTCCAGCCCGCTGGCGACCTTGTACAGGTGCTCAACGGCCTGGCGGTCGCTGTGCACATAGAGGTGCGGGGCGATCAAGCGCGGCTCGACGCCGTGGAAGCGGCCCAGCCATTCCCGCAGCGCGGCCTCGGCCCCGCGAACGCTGACGACGCAGTACAGCTCGGTCCGGTTGCAGGTCGATACGATGACCGCCTCTTCGGCCGGTGAGCGCTCGGTGAGGCTGCGCAGCGCCGCGACAATGACATCGGGCCCGAAGGTGACTCGCTCGCGGATATCGACCGGCGCCGTCTTATGGTTGAGACCGAGCGTGAGTAGCATCATTGAAGACGTGGGGAGGTTCGATATGGCTTCATCGCGGGGAGGATACCGGATTCAAAGGCATCGCGTGCCGCGTCGGTGGGCAGGGCCGGCCCGGCCGGCCGATCGGTGGCCGACGTTTTCGGTGGCGGAACTGCCCTAGTATACTGCGTTCAAATGCGAGTTAAGGCCGATAGCGATCAATTCACGCGGAACACGTTCAAACCCCATGTCAAAAAACCTACAGCTTGTCACCGCGCTGCTGATGGCCCTTTCTGCCTCGGCATTGGCCTCGCCGCCGGCGCCGGGCGCCGCGCCCGATGTGGCTGGTGCGTCCCCGGCAAAGGAACTGACCAGCGACATGGTGTACGCGGTCATGGTGGCCGAGATTGCCAGCCAGCGGGGAGATCAGCGCACGGCCTTCAGGCATTACCTGCACGCCGCACGGCTGGCCTCCGATCCCGGTCTGGCGCAGTTGGGCGCGCGCGCCGCGTTGTCCGTTCATGACCTCGATGGCGCGCGGCGCGCGGCTGCCTTGTGGATCGAGCTCGCCCCGGAGTCCCTGAAGGCCGAGCAGATCGCGGCCTACGTGGAGATCGACGCGGGCGACAGCGCGTCGGCGCTCGCGCATCTGCGCCGCGTTGTCGCTCTGTCCGCGAATCCGGGGGTCGGCTATCTGCAGGCAGCACAGCTCGTGACGGGGCTCGACGCCCCCGCCAGCCGTCTGGCCCTGATGCGCGAGCTCGTTGCCAAGGATGCCAGCAACGCCGATGCCCAATACGCCTTGGCGACGTTGGCCGCTGCCGCCGACGACTTCGCGGCCGCGAAGGGGTACGCCGAGCAGGCCGCCGCGCTGCGGCCGCTTTGGAACAAGCCGCGGCTGTTCATCACGCGCATGTTGGTCTCCCAAGGCAAGCATGACGAGGCACGTGCGGCGCTCAAGGCCTACCTCGAACAGGGGGCGAATGACCAGGAGCTGCGCCTGCTCAATGTGCAGTTCCTGATCGAGGACGAGGCCTTCGACGAGGCGCTGGCGGCGCTCGACTCGATTTTGGAGCAGACGCCGGAACAGCCCGATGTCCTATTCGCCGCGGCCGTCCTGGCGGTGCAGATGCAAAAGCTGGACGCGGCCCGTGCCTATCTGCTGCGGCTGCGGGAGGGTGGCAAACACGGCAGCGATACCGCGTTTCTGCTCGGTCAGATCGAGCAGCTTGCAGAGAATCCGAGCGCCGCGCTCGACTGGTACCGAAAGGTTCGCGGCCAGAACGCATCCGACGCGCAGGTCCGTATCGCGGGGATCTATGCCAAGCAGGGTGATATCCCGCGCGCGCGCGAGATCCTGCACCAGTTGCGCGACCAGTCGCCAGAAGACGTTGTCGCCCTGTACCTGATCGAGGGCGACATGCTCAGCGAGCAGGGCCTGGACCAACTGGCCGCCGATGTCTATACCAGCGCACTGGAAGCCTATCCGGATGATGCCGATCTGCTCTATGCGCGTGCGCTGCACGCGGTCAGCATGGGGCGTGTCGATGTCCTCGAGCAGGACCTGCGCCGGCTCTTGTTGAGCGAGCCGGACAACGTCGACGCCCTCAACGCGCTGGGATACACGCTGGCGGATCGGACCGATCGACTGGTGGAGGCGCTGAGCTTCATCGAGCGGGCACTGCAGCTAAAGCCCGATGAGCCCGCCATCCTCGATAGCATGGGCTGGGTGCTCTACCGAATGGGGGAACCGCAACGTGCGGAACCCTACCTGCGCCAGGCCCTCGACAAGGTGTTCGACGCGGAGATCGCCGCGCATCTCGGGGAGGTCTTGTGGGCGCTCGGCCGGCAAGACGAGGCCCGCGCGATCTGGGAGCGTGCCATGGCCGAGCAGCCAGAGCACGAGTACCTGTTGCGGGTGATGAGCCGCCATCGCGTCTCCCGCACCGACTCCGGAGAATGATCCCCGCCCCGGACGCGGACGGGGGCTGGAGCGCGCCGGCGAAGCTGAATCTGATGCTGCGGGTGTTGGGTCGTCGAAGCGACGGCTATCATCGCCTGCAGACGGTATTCCAGTTCATTGACCGTTGTGACCGATTGTTTTTCACCCCCCGCGATGACGGACGGATCGTTCGATTGCGCGGGGCGCGGGGCGTCGACCCGGGGGAGGATCTCGTCGTGCGCGCCGCCGAGCTGTTGCGTCGGCACACCGGCTGCGCGGCGGGTGC
>JAXGTD010000219.1:0-3839 GCA_040775095.1 Chromatiaceae bacterium
CCCGAGTCTGGGCATTTTCGGCGGGCCCTGAGCGGCTCACAGGGTACCCTCGATGGGTCTTGCCCGGGCGAGGGCATCAGCGCGGTGGACATCAGTAGCTGGAGCGGGCATCTAGCATCGGAGCAGCCGCCCGCCATGGCCCGCCCGCGTCTTCCCGACTCACGCGCGGGGTGCTACACGCGGGCCCGGGCGGCCCAGGCTCGGGCGCGCATTGGGATTGCGCCGTCGGTTTGAATCGGCAGGCGCTCGAGCAGCCGTTCACGGAGCCTGTCCTGATCGACCGGGTCCAGCGAGAGCAGATAGGTTGGCGCGGGTCCCTGGCCGCCGAGGAATGGCTGCCAGTAATCGTCGAAGTCCTTGAAGGTCGTGTCGATCTCGATTGGCGCGGTGACGATCTCGAGCAACCCCGCCTGCCCAAACAGGTCTGTGAGTGCTGGCGGTGTCCAGTGCGCGAAACGCTTGGCCTCGTGCAGGCCTGAGGCGTTGGGATCGAGCTCGGCCGCCACGTCCCAGAAGTGCGTCAGCATGTCCATCGTTCCCGGGTAGTCCCAGACATAGAGGGCGACGGTTCCACCTGGGACCGTGACGCGCCTCATTTCCGCAAGCGCCCTGACCGGGTCGGAGAGGAAGTTCAGGACCAGGCCCGAGACGGCAAGCGCGACGCTCGCGTCGGCCAAGGGGAGAGCCAACGCATTGCCGACTCGGCACTGGACGGCTGCCCCGAGGCGCATGCGCGCGGTGCTGACGAAGCCCTCGGATGGATCGACGGCAGTGAGGCTTGCCGGCGCATGGTTGGCGAGCACCGCCTCACTCAATGCACCCGAGCCGCATCCGACGTCCAGCCAGGACTGACCCGGCAGCGGCGAGAGCCAGTCGACAAAGGGTCCCGCCACACGGCGACTCCATCTGCCCATGTATGCCTCATAGGCGCCGCCCGAGGCCCAGGATTCGGTCATGCTCGCTCACCTGCCCTCTGCCCTGGTTGCTCGTGCCAACGGTCTGGCGGGTCGGTCTGCCGGGCGACGGGACCGCCGCGGCGGATCCTGTGACACACCCCCGCGCCAGGGATTGCGCTAGGGTTTGAGGTAAGCGTAGCCCTCTTTGATCTGTAGTCGCGCAATCTCGGAGATGCCCGACGGGACCACCGCCACCGGATCGAGCAGCTCTTCCTTCGGGATCTTCCGGGCGCCGAGCGTCGCGGCGCAGACGCGAAATGCGACCCCCCGCTCGGCGAGACTCAGCACGGCGGGATCGTACGGATTGCCGCGCTTGTCCTGCGCGCCTTCGCGCAGAAAGTCCACACCCGGCCCGTAGGCGACAACGACGATCTTTGCATTCGGGCTGTCGTCCAGGTATGAGCGGGCCAGCATCAACGCCCAGCGCGCATTGCGTGTCTCGTCCACGTGAAAGACGACCTTTTCCCAGGTCTCGGCGCCCTCGTCCGAGCCGACGGGCCCGACGAATCCGATCAGGATCAGCGTCGACAGCAGGCCGATTCGCAGGGATTTCATGGACATCATCCATTCCTCCTCATCTGGTGCAGGTGCCTTCCCGGCACGCCGGACGCCCGGGAGACGGCACGGGCAGGATCAGGGGTTCAGGCGCCCGCAATCGCGGGTGCCGAGGATCCCGGCCGACGAGTCCTTGTCCTACCGTCCATCCGACCGGGCCTTGCCGGGCCGATGGGCTCATTGGGATGCGAACATACGGTCGATCTCGGCCTTGAAGGCGTCGAAGTCGTACGCCATGCCGTTGAGGACCGTGCTCCAGTGCCGCACGTGGGCGGCCGTGGCGACGGCTTCGCGGACCTCCGAATCGCTGGCCCCGTTTGCCCGAGCGCTCTTGTCGTGGAAGTAGACACAGTACGCGCAGGGGACCTGTGCCGCGACGGCCAGGGCGATCAGCTCACGGGTCTTTGCATCGAGCTTGGCCTGGTCGCCGGCGAGCACCGCGTCTGCCTGGAGCCGAGACGCAAGCGCGTATTCCGGATAGGTATCCTTGTAGAACTGGGGCGGCTCCTGCGTCATGGTCGTTCGGTCCTGGGCCAGGGTCACGGCCAGGGTGCCGGACAGGACAAGGGCGGCCGCGGGAATCAGGATCAGCTTACGGTTCATGGTCGGCTCCTCCGGACAGCGGTGTTGAGAGATTGGCCTTGCCTTGCGTGCGCCGCAGCGAGATCCCACCGGACCCGATGCGACCCAGCCCCGTTCCGGGGCCGGGGTTCTGGGCATCGCATGTTTCGAAGATAGCGCTATCCTGAAACTGAATACCGACATCGAACCGACATTTCCCTGAAGAAGACCTGATCCACGGAACAAGGACTGATTCACGAACATGATCAAACAATCCACCCCATGGGTTGGGCCCATTGCGCGAGGCAGCGCCATTGAATGAGCCATCGCTGGCGATGGCCGGGCTTTTCAACGTCGACGGCTACCTCGTCCAGCCATCCGCTTTGCGTGTATCCAGGAAGGGCAAAGACGCTCGGCTCGAGGCCAAGGTCATGCTGGTACTGGTCTATCTGGCGGAGAACGCCGGTCGAGTCGTGAGTCGGGCGGAGTTGGAGGAGCAGATCTGGCCGGGCCGGTTCGTCACGGAAGACTCGGTGACCGCGGCGATCGCGAAGCTCCGGCGGGTTTTCGCCGACAACGCACACGCGCCGAGGGTGATCGAGACGGTGCCCAAGAGCGGGTACCGCCTGATCGCCGAGGTGACACCTGTTGCCGACGGCGACGCGAACGGGGCCGGGTTGCCCGCCTCGGCGTCGACGTTGCGCCGTTGGAGCCGAAGGCGGGTCATGGTTCGGATCGGCGCGGTCTTGGCCTCGCTGTTGCTGATCGCGGGCGTCTGGAGGCTCCTCGACATGGGCGGATCGATGCCCCTGCTTAGCGGGGCATTGGCCGATCGGCCCACCGTGGCCGTGCTGCCATTCGAGAACCTGGGTGTGGCGCCGGAGCAGGACTATTTCACGAATGGCATCACCGCGGATCTCATTACCGACTTGTCGAAACTGCAGGCATTGTTCGTCATCGCGCCGGGCTCTGTCTTTGCCTACGAGGGGGGCAAGCAGGGCGCGCGGCAGATATCCCGGGACATGGACCTCGACTATGTCGTGGTGGGCAGCGTGCAACGCGTCGATGATCGTCTGCGGATCAACGTGCAGATCATCGAGACCGGCCGGGAACGGGCCGTCTGGGGCGAACGCTACAAGGGTTCGATGAACGATCTCTTCGGCCTGCAGGACCGCATCAGCTCGGCGGTGATCGCGGCGCTCAAGGTGAAGCTCTCCCCGTCCGAGCAGGCGTTGCTGGCGGGCCGTCCCACGGCGAATGTCCTCGCCTATGACTATTACCTGCGTGGCATGCAAGACCACGGCAGCCGTTCCGCCTCGCAGAATGAATCCGCGAGGGAGTATTTCCGCAGGGCCATCGAGCTGGATCCGGGGTTTGCACGCGCCTATGCCGGATTGGCCATGACCTACTCCCGCGAGGCCATGGATGGCTGGAGCGCACACCCGCGGCGCGCGCTGGAGTTGGCGGAGGAACTGGCTGGCAAGGCCTCGGTGATGGATCCATCCTCGCCGCAGGTGCACTTCGCGGTCGGTCAGGAAGCGCTCTTCCGTCGGCAACACGCGCAGGCCATCGCGGCGGCCGAACGTGCAATCGACGTGGAACCCAGTTACGCCGATGCCTACGCGCTAAAGGCCTGGACACTGAACTACGAGGGCCATCCCGCGGCGGCACGCGCCGCCCTGGACCAGGCCACGCGCCTGAGCCCACGCTCGCCGGCCTCCTACCTCGAGATCCTGGGCGAGATCCAGTACACCCAGGGCAGGTATC
>JAXGTD010000220.1:0-3818 GCA_040775095.1 Chromatiaceae bacterium
TCCTTGTCGGCATCGAGGATGGCCACGAGCGAGACCTCGGGCATGTCCAGGCCCTCGCGCAGCAGATTGATACCGACCAGCACATCGAACTCGCCCAGGCGCAGGTCGCGGATGATCTCGACCCGCTCCACGGTATCGATGTCCGAGTGCAGATAGCGCACCCGCACGCCATGCTCGCCGAGGTAGTCGGTCAGGTCTTCAGCCATGCGCTTGGTCAGCGTGGTGGCCAGCACCCGCTCGCCCGCCGCGGCGCGCTCGCGGATCTCCGAGAGCAGATCGTCGACCTGGGTCAGGGCCGGGCGCACCTCGACCTCGGGGTCGACCAGGCCGGTGGGCCGCACGACCTGCTCGACGACCGCGCCGGAGCTCTCGATCTCGTAGTCCCGCGGCGTGGCCGAGACGTAGATGGCCTGGGGCTGCTTGGCCCGAAATTCCTCGAAACGCATCGGGCGGTTGTCCAGCGCCGAGGGCAGGCGGAAGCCGTACTCGACCAGATTCTCCTTGCGCGAGCGGTCCCCGCGATACATCCCGCCGAGCTGGGGGACGGTCACGTGGCTCTCGTCGATGACCAGCAGCGCATTGGCCGGCAGATAGTCGTAGAGCGTGGGCGGCGGCTCGCCGGGCCCGCGACCGGACAGATAGCGGGAGTAGTTCTCGATCCCCGAGCAATAGCCGACCTCGACCATCATCTCCAGGTCGAAGAGCGTGCGCTGCTCCAGCCGCTGGGCCTCCACCAGCTTGTCGTGTTGACGCAGCCATTGGAGGCGCTCTCTGAGCTCGTCCTTGATCTGCTCCACGGCATTCAGGATGACCTCGCGCGGGGTCGCGTAGTGGGTCTTCGGAAAGACCGTGTAGCGCGGCACCTTGCGCTTGACCTCGCCGGTGAGCGGATCGAACAGCGACAGGCCCTCGATCTCCTCGTCGAAGAGCTCAACCCGCAGGGCCTCCTCGTCGGATTCGGCCGGAAAGATATCGATCAGGTCGCCGCGCACGCGGTAGCTGCCGCGGGCGAGCTCCACCTCGTTGCGGCGGTACTGAAGCTCGGCGAGTCGGCGCAGCAGCTTGCGCTGATCGATGAGGTCGCCGCGCGAGAGGTGCAACACCATTTTCAGGTAGGCCTGGGGATCGCCCAGTCCATAGATCGACGAGACCGTCGCGACGATGATGACGTCGGGGCGCTCCAGCAATGCCTTCGTCGCCGACAGGCGCATCTGCTCGATATGCTCGTTGATCGACGAGTCCTTCTCGATGTAGGTGTCGGTCGACGGGACATAGGCCTCGGGCTGGTAGTAGTCGTAGTAGGAGACGAAATACTCCACCGCGTTGTGCGGAAAGAACTCGCGCATCTCGCCGTACAACTGCGCCGCCAGGGTCTTGTTTGGCGCCAGGATCAGCGCCGGGCGCTGTACCTGCTCGATGACATTGGCGATGGTGAAGGTCTTGCCCGAGCCGGTGACGCCGAGCAACGTCATGCCGGCCTCGCCGTCATTCAGGCCACCCACCAGACGGCGGATCGCCTCGGGCTGGTCGCCAGCAGGCTGAAAGGCGCACTCGAGCTGGAAAGGTCTGGACATTCGCGGCTTCCGACGGGGAAAAGGGCCATTTCCGGGATGTCCCGGCGGCGGCGATTGGCTATTATTTGGGGATTGGCCGGCCAAAGCCAGGCCAGCCCTCGCCACCGCAAATGCGGCGATACCTTCACCAACACCCTCCACCCTTGCCAGCAGACGCCATCGATGACCATCAAGCTCTCCGCCCGCGTCCAGTCCGTGAAGCCCTCGGCGACCCTCGCCATCACCGCGCGCGCCAAGGAGCTGCGCGCCGCCGGCAAGGACGTGATCGGTCTCGGCGCCGGCGAGCCGGACTTCGACACGCCCGATCACATCAAGGAGGCCGCGATCAAGGCGATCCGCGATGGCTTCACCAAGTACACCGCGGTCGACGGCACCGCCGAGCTCAAGCGTGCGATCAGCGACAAGTTTCAGCGCGAAAACGCCCTGCGCTTCGAGCCAGACCAGATCCTCGTCTCCTGCGGCGGTAAGCAGAGCTTCTTTAACATGGCGCAGGCGGTGCTCGACCCGGGCGACGAGGCGGTGATCCCGGCGCCCTACTGGGTCTCCTATCCCGACATGGTCCTGCTCGCCGGTGCCGCGCCGGTGCTGGTGCATGCCGGCGCGGAGCAGCGCTTCAAGATCACGCCAAACGGACTGAAGGCGGCGATGAACGATCAGACGCGGCTGGTCGTCATCAACAGCCCCTCGAACCCCACCGGGATGGCGTACAACCTGCACGAATTGGCAGCCCTGGGTGAGGTGCTGCGCGAGTTTCCGCGCGCGCTGATCGCCACCGACGACATGTATGAGCACATCCGCTGGAATCGGGCGGAGCCGTTCGTGAACATCCTCAACGCCTGTCCGGACCTGGCCCCGCGCACCCTGGTACTGAATGGCGTCTCCAAGGCCTACTCGATGACGGGCTGGCGCATCGGCTATGCCGGCGGTCCGGCCCATGTCATCAAGGCCATGAAGAAGATCCAGTCGCAGAGCACCTCCAACCCGACGTCCATCTCCCAGGTCGCGGCGCAGGCCGCACTCGAAGGCCCGCAGGACTTCATCGGCGAGATGCTCACGGCCTTCAAGGCACGCCACGACCTCGTGGTCGATGCGCTGAATGCGATCCCCGGCGTCGAGTGTCTCCCCACCGATGGCACCTTCTATGTCTTTCCCAAGGTGCAGGGCCTGATCGAGCAGATCGACGGGGTGAACAATGATCTGGAGCTGGCGGAGTATCTGATCGAAAAGGCCGGCGTGGCATTGGTGCCAGGCTCCGCATTCGGTCTGGGCGGCTGCGTGCGAATCTCCATCGCCACCAGCCAGAAAAACCTCGAGCAGGCGATGGAGCGCATCGCCTCCGTCGCCCGTTAAACGGACCACACCGCCCGGAGGGCCGGCGTCGCGGCCCTCCGGGCGGTGCGCATTCCGATCGGGAGAACGCGGCCGCGATTGGCCATGCCAGTATCGCCCGGGGATTGACGCGGAGCCGCGCGAGAGTCAACATCTCGTGCACGGATACCAGGGACAACGCCACCGGCGACGGCGGTCCGATGCACAACCCCACCGCGCAAAGACAGGGCTTGATGCTGGTCGAGCTACTCTTGGCAATCGCCATCATCGCGATCCTGCTGACCATCGGCATCGGCGGACTCGGGCCGCTGATCGCGAAGAACCGACGAGTCACGGAGGTCAACACCCTCGTTGGCCTCCTCCAACTGGCGCGCTCGGAAAGCATCAAGCGGGCAACCGCCGTTACGGTCTCGCCCGCCGAGGACGCAACCAACCATCACCCGGGCTACCCCGGCGCCAACGATGACCTGCGCGCTTGGCAAGCCGGCTACGCCGTCAGGACCGCCGGCGGCAATGTCCTTCGTGCCCAGCCGGGATCACGCAACGATGCCCTGATGATCTCCTCGACACGCGGCGGCGTCACCTTTCAGCCCGACGGCTCCGCGGGCGCGAGCAACCTGACCTTCTTCTTCTGCGATCGCCATCATCTGGCGGACCCCAGGGCCGTAGTCGTCAGCGGGGTCGGGCGGGTGCGCATCGCCGATACCTACAACGGCAGCCCCATCCCATGCCCCTAGCGCACTTCATGGCACCCTAATCGATTGAATATGATGAACTTCGCGAGTCACACCCCCCGAGCGGTGCACCGATCCAACGCCAGGAAGGCACTTTGATCAGGGTCTCCCGAAAGACCAGAAGGTCACATCCCATCTTGACCTCCACCGGGCGAGCATCTACAATTCCGCGTTCTTGAAA
>JAXGTD010000221.1:0-3803 GCA_040775095.1 Chromatiaceae bacterium
CGCCGCGCAGCCGCCGCGAGGGCGCTGACCACCGTAACCGGTGTCGCGATCACTAGGGCGCAGGGACAGGCGATGACGAGGAGGACCAGCGCCTTGTAGACCGCCTGGGTCCAGGTCCAGCCCAGCCACAGGGGCGCGACCGTGGCAACCGCGACGGCCGCAACAAACACGGCGGGTGTGTAGATTGCGGCGAACCGATCGACGAAACGCTGTGTCGGCGCCCGGGCGCCCTGCGCCTGCTCGACCGCGTGAACGATGCGGGCCAGGGTTGTATCGCTGGCGGCGGCGGTGACCCGCAGCGCCAGCATCCCGGTTTGGTTGATGGTTCCCGCAAAGACACGGTCGCCCGTCGTCTTGTCAACCGGGATGCTCTCCCCGGTCACCGGTGCCTGGTTGACCGCACTGGCCCCGGCCGTCACCAGGCCATCGAGAGGGATGCGGCCCCCCGGGTGGACGCGCACGACGGCAGCGAGCGGCACCTGATCGGCCGGAACATCGACCCAACCGCCGCCGGTTTGTTGGACCTCCGCGGTGTCTGGCGCGAGTGCAAGCAGGCCCGCAATCGCGTGGCGCGCGCGATCGACCGAGCGCGCCTCGATCAACTCGGCGATGGCGTAGAGCGCCATGACCATCGCTGCCTCGGGCCATTGCCCGATCAGGAAGGCGCCGGTGACCGCAATGCCCATCAGCGCATTCATGTTCAACTGGCCGCGCCGCAATGCCGCCCAGCCCTTGGTGTAGGTCGACAGGCCGGACAGGGCGATCGCGACGGCAGCGATGGCCATGCCGAGCCCGCTGTAGAACGGCGTCTCCGGTGCCAGGAAGTGCAGCGTTTCCGCCCCGATGGCCAGTAGAAGCGCGAGGCCGGCCCGCCCGATTCCCCGATCAATGCCCGCTTGGCCTAGCCCTGGTGCCACCTCGCCCTGTGGGTCGATGGGTCTGGGCGCAAAGCCAGCGCGATGGATCGCCGCAACGGCCGCGGCGAGCGATTCGGGCGGTGCGTCGATGGTCAGGGAGCGGGCCGCCAACTCGAAGCGGAGCGAGCGAATGCCGGGGATTCCGACCAGTGCGCGGCGGATGTCGTTCTCCTCGGAGGGGCAGTCCATGGTGGGAATGTGGAGCATCGTCGCGCCGCCCCTCGCCTGTGCCGCCGTCGGGCCAGGGGGCACCAGCGACACAGGGGCGCAGCCACAAGCATCGGCGCAAGCGGAAGATTCGGGAGCCGTCGGAGGGGCAGAGGACTGGTGTGCAGGTATGTTCATACCCATAGTTAAGACCCTGGAGCCGCTACAGGGTCAAGCCCCGCGTTCCGGGGACGGGAATACCCGCGATCACGCACACACGGGAGTTATGGCATGAACATGAAGATCGGCGAGCTCGCTCGGATCACCGGGGCGCAGATCGAGACTATCCGCTACTACGAGCGCACGGGCTTGATGTCAGCCCCGCCGCGAACCGAGGGCAACTACCGCATCTATGGGGACAAGCACGTCGCACGTCTGTCGTTCATCCTGCATTGCCGTACTCTTGGCATGGCACTCGATGACATCCGCCAGTTGCTGGGCTTCAAAGATGCCCCACAGGAGAGTTGCGGCAACGTCAATCGCCTGCTCGAGGATCACATTGCCTTGGTGCGTGAGCGCATCCGGGCGCTGCACGCCTTGGAGACGGTTCTGCAACAACTTCGGGAGCAGTGCCCCGACGCCCGCACCGTCAAGGACTGCGGCATCCTCAAGGAGCTGTCAGAACCGTCCGGGGCGCGCTAAGAGCCTGCGGGGCTGTTGTTGTATACGGCCGCATCTGGTGAGGGGCGGTTGCGCGTTTTCCTCCAGGGTTGAAGGGCATACGCCGCCGCGAGGCAACGCCTAGCCCAGCGCTGCCTGCCTGCGGTTCATGAGAACCATCACGGCAGTCACCGCTAACAGGATGACTTGCAGCCCCAGTGCCTGAAGGTTCGGGTAGACACCCAGAAGGTCGATGCGCGGGAAGGCGATCGGGCTAACGCCGATCACACCGGCTTCCTGTAAGGCGGCCACCCCCTTGCCGGCGAAGATGATGGCGAGCCCATACATGAGCGCCGTGTTGATGCCGAAGAACTGGCGAAGCGGGAGCCGTCTGCTGGCCCGGAGGATGAGCCAGGCGGCGAGGCCCAGGAGAAGGGCCGCAGTCAGGACGCCTGCAACGATCATGGCCCGGCCACTGCTTCCGGCCTGAACCGCAAGTGCCTGGTAGAACAGGACGGTCTCGAAGACCTCGCGGTACACGGCCACGAAGCTGAGCGCCGACAAGGCGAACAAGGTGCGTTGCTGCATGGCGGTCTGCATCTTGGACCGAACGAACTGGTTCCAGCGCTGGGCCTGAACCTTGCTGTGCAGCCAAATGCCGACGTAGAACAGCACCGCCGCGGCAAAGAGCGCTGTCAGTCCCTCTGTCAGCTCGCGGCTGGCGCCGCTGATATCCACCACGTAAGTGGCCACCGCCCATGTCGCGATGCCGGCCACGAGGGCACCGGTCCAGCCCAGGTGGATGTAGGGCAAGGCATCGCGCCTCTCGGTCTTGATCAAGTAGCCAATGATGGCGGCCAGTACCAGGATCGCCTCGACACCTTCACGCAGCAGGATGATCACTGCGCTTGCGAAGGCGACCGCCGGCGACAGCTCGCTCGAATTCAAGGCGTCGCGGGCCTGGGTCAGCATGGGAGCGAGCGACGCTTCGGCACTGGCCACCACATCCACGGGGGCACCCTGTTTGATCTTGATGCGGTAGGCGAGCATCGCCCCTTCGATCTCGCGCTTGAGCTCGGCGTCGACCGCGGACAGCCCCGCTTCCGCCAGCTCGAACCCGTCCAGATAAGCGGATACCGCGGCCGAGTAAGCCGCCTCCTGGTCGCCGCTGCGGTAGAGATTGAGGCTCTCGCGCAACTTCGCCTCACTGACGACTAGTGGCTCTTCGTGCGGCGGCGCGACGATGTCGGGATGGGCGCGCAGATAGGCGAGCACCGCGACCGCCTCCTCGCCGTACTTTGCCTGGATCTCGTCCGGATTAGACGTCGCCACGCCCCGCAGGTCACCGAGCCATTCGCGACCGACCCCTGATTCCCACAGGGTCTTGCCATGAGCACGCTCGGCGTCGCTGAACAGAAAGCTGCCAGTGTGGAAGGCCAGCGCCCAACGATCATCGTCGGAAAGCGCTTTGAACCCCGCCATGGCCGTCCCGTCAACACCGAGCGAGATGGCGTTGTAGAGACTGGTGAGGCTGCGCTGGCGCTGCCGCGCGGGATCGTGGAAGTCCTTGGGCACCGGGTCCAGATTGGCGGCCTGCGGTCCATCGCCGTAGCCCTGGGCCCCGTGGCAGGACGCGCAGTTTTCGGCGTATAGGGCTTGCCCCCGCGCGACATCGGGGGCTGCCCGTGGCGCGACCGCCACCTGATAGGCATCGGTCACCCCGAGAGCGATCTCTTCCGTCAGAGTGCGCGTCTCGACTCCCGGTGTGCGCTGGTTGATCCCCCGCGCCAACTGGTCTGCCTGCTGCTGGAGGTGATCGCGGGCCGGGTTTGCGGGAAGTTGACCGATCAGCTCGCTGATGCGCTGCGCAAACTCCCGCTGCTCGGCGTACTCCGATGCATTGACAATCTGCCCCTGGGCCACGGTCTCGGGATAGTCCACGCCGACATAGCCCAGGAGGTGCAGCAGGACTTGCCCCGTGACCGCCGCGCGGGCTGGCAACGTGCAGAGCAGACCGATTAGCAAGATCGACAGGAGCCAGACGGGTGTAGAAGTGCGAGAGACCATCAAGTTAACCCC
>JAXGTD010000222.1:0-3790 GCA_040775095.1 Chromatiaceae bacterium
AGCGTTGCGACCAAGTAACCCGAAGCGGCCCGCTCGCAGGCCGAGCGGGTCCGAATGAGCCATTTTCTGGAGACAACTTTCATGTTGCACCGTCATACCGTCGGCATCATCGGCACCGGACAGGTGGGAGTAGCGACGGCGTCAGCCTTGTTTCAGCAGCGGGTCATCAACGAGCTGGTCCTGGTCGACCTGGACCGCCGCCGGGCCGAGGGGGAGGCTATGGACCTGATGCACGCCCAGGGCTACGTGGGTCGGCGCCGGGTTCGGGCTGGGGACTTTGCGGACCTGGCCGAGGCTCAGATCGTGATCATCACCGCCGGCGTAGGCCAGCGGCCCGGCGAGGACCGCCTGTCGCTCTTGCAGCGCAACGCGGCGGTCTTCCGCCAGATCGCCGAGCAGTTGGACCGCCATGCCCCGGAGGCCATCCTGCTGATCGCCTCCAATCCGGTGGACGTCCTCACCTATGTGATGCAGGAGCTCTCGCAGCGACCCCACGAGAAGGTGATCGGCACGGGGACCATGTTGGACACCACACGCCTGCGCTCCCTACTCGCGGAGCACTATCAGGTCGACCCCCGTTCGGTCCACGCCTTGATCATGGGAGAGCATGGGGACAGCGAAATCGCCGTCTGGAGCGGGGCCAATATCGGCGGCACCTCCGTCCGCCATGGCACCATCCTCGGCAAGCCCTACGACCCCGCCCTGCTGGACAGCATCCTGACCCAGGTTCGCCGTGCCGCCTACGAGATCATCGAGCGCAAGGGCTACACAAATTGGGCCATCGGACTGGTCCTGGCGCACCTGGTGCGCACCATCCAGGAGGACCAGGGCAGCGTGCTACCCATCAGCGTGCGGCTCCACGGCGAGTACGGGATCGATGACGTCTGCCTGAGCATCCCGGTCACGGTGGGGATCCATGGCGCAGGCGGACGGGTGCCGATCCCACTGGAGGACGCGGAGCGCCAGGCCTTGGTGAGCTCCGCCGAGACCCTGAAAACGTGCCTGCGCTCGCTGGATCTATAAGATGGAGACCCTGGCCCTGACCAACGCCGGGTGGCCCGGTGTCGATAGGAGAAGCTAGCGCCATGAGCGTCATCACCAACCCCCTGTTCCCGGGTAAGCACTTCATCGGCACCGTGCTCGAGGCCCTTGAGACCAAGACGACCATGTCGGGTGAGCTCACCCGGCGCTACCTGCAGCGCGCGGCAATGGCGGGGGTCATCATCGGCCTCTTCTATGCGACGAATTACGCCATTATCGCGGCCTTCGACGCGGTGCCCGCGGGGGAGACCACGCTGCACACCCTAGGCAAGATCGCCGGTGCCCTGACCTTCGGCTGGGCCCTGGTCTTCATCCACTATTCGAAGTCCGAGCTGCTCACGTCGAATATGATGATCGTCTCCATCGGCGCCTACCATCGCCGCATCGGCTGGATGCAGGCGTTCCGCCTTCTCTCCCTCTGCTACCTTGGGAATTTTCTGGGTGGGCTCTTCATCGCCTTGCTGCTGCGGTTCAGCACCCTGACCGAGGGGCAGGTTCTGGCTGAGATGCTGCACTCCGTCGCGGCCAAGCTGGCCTACATCGGCACCGGCGCTGCCGGCTGGGCCGATCTCTTCGTCCGGGCGATCCTCTGCAATTTCATGATCAATCTGGCCGTGCTGCTGGTCTACAACGGCCTGATCAAGGACGACCTGACCAAGAGCCTGGTGATGATCGTGTCGGTATTCATCTTCGCCTTTCTGGGCTTCGAGCACTCCGTGGCCAACACCGTGCTGTTTACCATCGTCGGCCTCAAGGAAGGCATCGACGTGGGCCTCGCAGCGGGTAATGTGGCCATCGCGCTCATTGGCAATTTCATCGGCGGCGGCCTGCTCATCGGCCTGTACTACGCCTACGTCAATGATGACGCCAGGTATCTGAACTCGCGTCCGCGAGCCGAGCATTAAAGCGAGTACGCCATGCAACGACCCATCGACAAAGACACCCGCCTATGCATCTCTCTGGCGGGGCGGCCCAGCAATATCGGCACGCGTTTCCATAATTTCCTCTACGAGGAACTGGGGCTGAACTTTCTCTATAAGGCCTGCACCACCCCAGACCTGGCGGCGGCCGTTGCCGGCCTCCGCGGGCTCGGAATCCGCGGCTGCGGGGTTTCCATGCCCTACAAGGAGGCCTGCATCCCCCTTCTGGACGACCTGGACGCCTCAGCCCGCGCACTGCAATCGGTGAATACCATCGTCAACGACGACGGCTACTTGCGTGGCTACAACACCGATTACATCGCGGTCGCCAAATTGCTCAGGCAGCACGGGGTCCCTCAAGACCTCCCGTTTGCCTTACGCGGCAGCGGCGGCATGGCCAAGGCAGTGGCCGGTGCTTTGCACGGCGCCGGTCATCGCCGCGGCATCATCCTGGCCCGCAACCGGACCGCAGGCCCGTCCCTGGCGGCGACCTATGGCTATGAGTGGCGCGCGGAGCTGGGCGATGCCAGGCCAGGCATTCTGATCAACGTCACGCCCATCGGCATGGCCGGCGGTCCGGACGCCGAGATGCTAGCCTTCGATCCGGAGCTCATCGACCGGGCCAGTTTGGTCTTCGACGCGGTGGCGGTGCCACCGGAGACCCCGCTTATCCGCCACGCCAGGGCCGCAGGCAAGCCCGTGATCACCGGTGCAGAAGTGATCGCACTCCAGGCCGCCGAGCAGTTCGTTCTCTACACGGGGGTGCGACCGACCGAGGAACAGATCCGACGCGCTTCCGAGTATTCCCGCGGCTGACTGGCGCGCAAGCGATTGCAGCGCAGGGGCCAGCGAGACCGCAAGCCCAAAACGTCAGGCAGTCCGTATGATTGGATAGACGTATCGAGTGTTGGCTACCCACTCGACCGCGGGCCCCGACCAGCGAAGCGCGAGCGGCGGCCACTGGTGACCCGGACGGCTCGGGCTTCCTCGTCAGCATGGCAGCCCCGATTCCTGCGATGGGTCGAGTGTCCGCTATTGCGGCCGTGGCCCTCGGGCGCCCGTCGACGATCAGTGACCGGAAACGACGTAGACTGGACCCTCGCATCGACATCCCCCAGGGCCCGCAATTGGGACGCAACGCATCCGAGCCGAGCGGCGGCTTGCGGTCGAGCGGCGGTGCCGGGAAGTCCAGCTTCGGTGCGCGCTTAACGAGTCACACGTCTGCCGCGCCGGGAGCTGCAACTCCTGCCTGTGCTGGATCGCTAGAAGAAGACCGGCGCGCCCTGATCTTCGTTCAGGTCCTTGAGCAGGGTGCGCAGCGCCACGATGGCCTGCTCCCTGTCGGCGTTCAGGTCCCAGACCTGGCCCGCCCAGTGCACCGGATCGCGCAGCTCGCCCGCCAGCCGGTCGGGGCAGAGCAGCTCGTAGATGCGGCGCCAGCGGTCTTCGACACGCACCGCCAGCTGCGGGTTGATCAGGTATTGGCCGTGACGCACACGCAAAAAGAGCTTGCGATTGTATGGGCCCTGCCGCGATACCTCGTTTTTCGAGAGAATTGAGGAGATGTAGGCGCGTTTCTTGCGCCGCGCGGGCACAATCGATTCGGGGAAATGGTCGAGCACGTCCGCGAAGTCGACGGCCGAGAGCAAATGCCTGCTCGATGCCCAGTTCTCTCCGAGCCGCTGATAGAACAACACCATCGCGATGCAGAACATCAGGTACTCCATCAGCCGCCGATCCAGCTTGACCAGCCGTGCGTCGACTTGCAGCTCCAGGCTGGGCGGCGCCAGTCGCTCGAAGATCGCGGGCAGCTTGGTGCGCGCAAACCG
>JAXGTD010000223.1:0-3728 GCA_040775095.1 Chromatiaceae bacterium
CGAGGGGCTCCTGTTGGGCAAGGAGGGGCGCGATCGCCTCCGCGACAAGCTGCTGCAAGCGGCGCTGGCGACCCAGGCCGACCCCCTGTTCCGCGATCGCGTGCGCCTGACGCACCGCGGGGTCGCCGCGCAGACAGGCAAATACGACCGGGGCCTGCTGCCCGCGGGCTATCGGTTCAGCGGCGAGTTGCGCCTGTGGTCCCAAGACATGGCCGACCCAGCGTGGCAAGACCTGCTCGGGCGACTCGCGAGCCCCGCCCTGCGCCTTGGCGGGGCAACACGGGCCGGCCTGGGCGCGATGCAGTTGGTCTCCCTGCATACCCGCAGCTTCAATCTGCGCGAACCCGCCGACGTTGCGGCCTATCGCGCAATCGGCGCGGGTCTCGGCGACACCGTGGGGCTGGAGGCTCGGTCCATCGATGCCCTCCCGGCCGAATCCCGATCTCACACCCTGTCGGTCGAGCTGACCCCGCGGGACTTCTGGCGCTTCGGTCAGGGCAATCGGTCCCTGTGGATCGGGACCGACGACAAGGTGGCGGACCTGCTGCCCAAGGTCGAGCCGGTGGTGACCTGGAGCCAGAGTCACGCGGAGATTGGAACGCGACTGGCACTGGTCCCCGGCTCGTCCATCAAGGGTGCGCTGGCCCATCGCGCCGCATTCCACTGGAATGCCCTCAACGAACACTTCGCCGATGACCTGTCCGCGGACGAGATGGCCGACTGGGACAAATCAGAGCGCTGTGAAGGCGTGCGCGAGCTGTTCGGCTATGCGAAAGACCGCGCCGCCGGGGCCGCAAGCTTGCCGGACGAGACCGGCCGCGCCGGGCGGGTGATCATCGACGACGTCCATGTCGAGATGCCCGCAAACGAGCTGCACACCCACCTCCAGAACATGATTCACAACAGCCTCGATCGATTCACCGGCGGGGTGCGCAACCGCATGCTGTTCACCGAAGAGCTGATCTACCAAAAACCCATCCGTCTGTCGATCACCCTGTTGCCGGACATTGACCAGGCCAGCGCGAGCGCACGCCAGGCCCTGGCACGCGCAATCCGCGATCTGTGCGAGGGCCGCCTCGCGCTGGGCGCTGGCACCACCAAGGGGCACGGCTGTTTTTCCGGCAGCCCGGATGAGACCACGCGCGCCTGGCTGCGCGCCCAAGGGGAGGACTGGACATGACACCATTGGAATTGAGCAGGGCCTACGCGCGTGTGGCGGGGCGCCACGATCTGCCGTCCCTGACGCCGGCCGGGTGCGACATTCAGACACGGGAGCTGGGCGACCCTGACAGCGCTTTTTCCGAGCTGCGGCGTCAGGCACCGCGCGAAGGCTGGCTGCAGTTTCAGTCGCAGGTCGCGGCCTTCAGCGCGGGCGAGCTGCCACAACCCGCGCCGGACTGGGGCGTGCTGCTGGCGGCCGAGGCCGTCGATGCCAACGGCCGGTCCACCCATCTGCGCCAGAGCGGCGCCGGCAATTGGTTGCTGGTGCACTGCAGCCCGAAAGCCGATGCGCCGGGCACAAACGGCCTGGTGCTCACCGATGAGGTGAGGCTCCTGGCCACGGACAAGGCCCCCGGCCCCCTGCTCTACCGTCGGTACTGGCGGCTCGACCCCGAGACCGGTGCGACCCCCGCGTTCGCCGCCTTCATCGGCTTCGGCCCCAAGGAGGAAGACTGACATGGCACCCCCGAATCACATCGACGCCCCATACAACTTCGTCCCCCTGGCTGATTGGGTCCATCTGCCCGACTGGGCCGCGCGTGTCTCCCACGACCTGCCATTCCGCGACGGCCTGTGCGGCCACCTGGACCTGAGCCTGACGGCCCAGACACCGATCCTGGTCGGGCGGGAACCGACCGCGGCGACGGCTCAGGACCCCGGCAAGGTACAGCCATACCGGCTCCCGGACGGGCGCTACGCGCTGCCCGGCACCGCGCTGAAAGGGATGCTCCGCAACGTGATCGAGATTGCGAGCTTCTCGCGGATGAACGCGGTGGACGACATCCGTTACGGATTGCGCGACATCTCCGGCGAGCACGTCAGCGCCGCATATACGCAACGCGTACGCGATCACATCGAGACCGGCTTCATGCAACTCGGCCCCGATGGGCGGGCCATGGTCACGCCCTGCGCCATGGTGCGCCTCTCCCATCGCACGCTGGAGGAATGGCTGGAACAGCGCCCGCCCATTTTCAGACCCGAGCGTTCCGTGCAGGCAAAGTATGCACGCTGGCAGGAGGTCTGCCACCGCCGTCGCGTAGACCCCCAGCGCATTCGCTTCTCGGTCGAGGACGGCCAAGCGGTTCAGCTCGGCAGCGGCCGCCTCGAGGGTGTGCCGGTCTTCACGGGGCAGGTCAGCGACAGCACACGCAAGAACGGCAAGAAGCGGGATTTCGTCTTCTACGATGCGGACCCGGCGAGCGCGTTCGTGCTCAACGCCAACGACTGGGGTGATTTCCTGTTCATCCATGGTGATCAGGAAACGCGCGATGCCGAGCAGATGTCGTGGCCGGGATACTGGAAACAGCGCTTCTGGGATGGTGAGCCGGTTCCGGTGTTCTATCTGCGCAAAGACGCCAAAACGCGCGTCGGGCTGGCCTTCATGCCACGGTTGGCGGGCGATTTCAGCACCCATGAGATGATCGCGCACACCAGCGCCCGGCATCTCGACGGGCAGGGCAAAGGTCCTCGGGATCTTGCCGAGCTGTTGTTCGGCACGGTCGGCGACCAACCAGACGCCTGCCTCAAGGGCCGCGTCGCGGTCGGGCACGCGCTCGCGCGCGCCCAGAGTCAGCCTTCGGCCACCGAGCCGACGATCCTGAACGGACCGAAGGCCAGCTATTTCCCGAACTATCTGGTACAGGATGCCGATGAGAGGACCTGGACGCTCCGTCGGGGAGGCTATGCCACCTATCTGAGCACATCGGATCATCCCGAGCCGGAGGTCCGGGGCTGGAAGCGCTACCCCGCGCGTGCCCGTAGTGAGGTGCAGCCATTAACCGGCGAGCAGCAGAACAACAAGCGGGTGCAGGTGGTGCTTCACCCGCTACCCGCCGGCACGGCGTTCGGCTGCCGCGTGGATTTTCACAACCTCTTGCCGGTCGAGCTTGGCGCGCTGTGCTGGGCACTGACCTGGGGCGGGGACCCGCGGTTGCGGCATTCACTGGGCATGGGCAAGCCCTTCGGGCTGGGTCAGTTGACGATCGCAATCGACCACGTCGCCGTACGGCCGAACGCCGCGGATGCAACAACCCTGGGGTGGCCGCAATATCGCGATGCCTTCATCGCCCATATGGAAAGCGCGGCTCGCGCGCTGAACAAAACCTGGCGGGATTCCCCGCAGGTGACAACCTTGCTGGGCACGGCAGACCCGGAAAACGCGACCCGGTTCAAAGGCGCTCTCAAGCACATGATGCTCGAAACGAAGGGGAGCAATGAATTCGTTGACGCCAAAAAGGCGGGCTTGGTACTCGCGCGCTATCCAACGACGAAACACCCACCGACCTGGGCGGAGGAAGAGGCCGAGCGCCGCGCCGAGGAGGCGCGTCTGGCCCAAGAGGCCGCCGAACGCGAGGCGCAAGAGCGTGAGCACGTGGAAAAAGAACGAGCCCGTGCCGAGTTTGACGCCAAACCCCCTCAAGAGCAGCTGATCATCACGACGAAACAGGAGATCGACCGTTTCCTCGCGCTCGATGAGGTGCACTGCCGCGACAAGGCCCGGCGCGAGC
>JAXGTD010000224.1:0-3721 GCA_040775095.1 Chromatiaceae bacterium
CCGGTCCGTGGATACTGACCCCATCACAGACGGGGTGCGATCGATCATGTTGCCTGGCGGCCAACCCTTCGAACACTGGAGCTGTCGTTTCGTCGGCGACGCCGACCATGCCGCGGCGTGCGACGCCCTGCTCGAGCGCCTGCAGGCGCAAGGGCAGCTCATCGCGCCCCGGGCCAGACTGTATCGCCCAAGCAGCCCGGCAGGGCCGCGGCAGGCACTGTGGCTCGACTTCGGCGCCCCGCTGGCGCTTGCCGGCCAGGACAGGGCCGATCTCGGACTCTGGCTGGTGGAACAGGCGGACGGCAAGGTGTCTTGTTACGGGGTCGAGCGCCCCACGCGACGGCACACCATCGGCGGGCGGGTGCACCATGACCTCGCGGTGCTGCAGCCAGATGCCCCGTGGGTGTCCACGCTCGCCGAGCGGCTGGCCGCGCGGACCCTGGCGGCTACGTCCTTCGACCAACCCCCCGCGCGCCACCTGCTGGAGCAGGTCGAGCGATCCCTGATCAGCGCGGCCCTGGCGACATTCTGCGCGAAACTGGATCCGGGGGTGCTGGCGGTGGTGCGCGCCGAAGGCCGTGCCACACCAGCGCTTTTCAATGCCTACTGCGCCGGAGCGCAGAGCGCACGGCGCAATCGCGTCCAGGCGGCACAGGCGTTCCCCTGGTTTGCCGATGTGCTGCGCGAGGACTGGCGCCTGCGCCGCGGCGTGGACAGGGGTGAGCCGCTGGCGAAGATGCTGGCGGCCCGCTTCCAGGTCCGGCCATCCACCCTGGCCCGCACCCGCCTGCTGTCGCCGCCGCCGGCCCCATTGGCCACTCGGCTGGCGCTGCTCAAGCAGCTCGACGCCCTGCCCCCGGAGTATCACCCGCACCGGGAGACGGACTGGATGCGCTGTCTCGCCCTTGGCGAGCAGCTCCACGCGCTGGCCAGCGCCTTGGATGTCGAGCCGCTGCGTCTGCTCAAGCCATTTCGCTCCGGCTGGCGGGCTGGTCTGACGGACCTCGCGCGCCGCTCGGGCGCGCCGCTGGACCCGGATTCCATCTTCGAGATGATGCAGGCCACCTATGAGTACGGGGTGCGCCCGGCGCTGATTGCCTGGCGGGCAGAGGCCGGATCGACCCTCCCGGATCTCCCGCGGCGAGCACCGGCGGGTTTCTACCCGCTGTGGTTTGGGCGCTATGGGCTGGAACGTCTGGCCGGCCTGGCCCAGCACTGGCGTCAGGGACTCACGCGGGCCACCCTCGCGCGCCTGCAAGTGGATCTCGAGACCCGCGAGCCGCTCGCTTGGCCGGCACAACTGCCTGGCGTCGCCACGCGAGGGCCCTACCGCATCCTGGAGCTCACCAGCCAGAGCGCGCTGGAGCTGGAAGGCCATCGACTCGGTCACTGCGTCGGGACCTATGCGGCCACCTGCCTGACGGAGAGTTGCTCGATCTACGCGATACGCGACCGGCTCGGCCACCCACTGTCGACCTTCGAGGTTCGCTGGAGCGACGACGGCCCGGTGTTGATCCAGCACAAGGCGCTAGCCAACAGCCAGCCGGCCGCCGCGGAGCAGGCGCTGGTGGCGCGCTTCATCCTGCGCGTGCTGGCGGCGCTCCCACCCACGCGAGTGGCGGCGGTCCATGCGCAACGCCAGGCGATCGCCGTCGAAGCGCTGGATCTGATCGAACGTCTGACCGAGTTGGAGCACGACGGCACGTTGGCCGACGAGGTACAGGAAGACATCGCGGACGATCTGGCACGGCTCACGGATGCCCTGCACCCTGGCGGGGCGCGGCGCGATGGCATCGTCCCCTATCTACACCAGCGCGGCCAGGCGCTCCTCATGGACCTGCTGCCCGATGGGAGCCCTCGCCGGGCTCGCTGAGACCGCCGGCACCCAGGCGCGGCGGTGATTCCGCACCGGGATCGACCGCCAGCCGGTAACGCCTGACGCGGATTGCCAGGGAGGGTCGGTCACAAAGAGCGGGTACGTGGCGGCCAAACCCTGTTCACAAGCTTGTGAACACGGACGCCCTAAGGCGACTGGCGCATCGTTGGCGCCATCGTCTCAGGCCACAGAAGGGAGACCGCACACATGGCCGCATTTTCCAAGACCCTGGTCGTGCTCGCCAATTCCTGCAAGCACAATGGGCGCTGTGTCGCCGGCAAGGAAGTGACGCACAGGCGGTTTGGCGCGTGGATTCGCCCCACCAGCAACCGCCCGACCGGCGAGCTGAGCGCCTTCGATCAACGCCTGGTCAGTGGCGGTCAGCCCGCCGTGCTCGATGTCGTCGACGTGCCACTGTCTCGTCCGGCCCCGGCCGGCTTTCAGGCGGAGAATGTTCTGATCGCACCGGGCGCAGGCTGGGTGCGGCGCGGTCGCCTGAGCTGGGCGTCGCTGCGCCAGGCGGTGGACGCCTGTGACACACTCTGGCTCAATGGCTATTCGAGCGTCGCCGGCTGCAACGACCGGGTGCCCGGAGCACGACTCGATGCACTGGACTCGTCGCTGCGGCTCATTGGCCCGCTGTGCGTGGATCTGCATGTGACGGCCGGCAAGGTCCGCGCGCGCTTCGACTACCGGCGCACGGTCTACAACCTCAGCGTCACCGACCCCTGGATCAAGGCCGCCTATGGGCCACGCATGGACGGCTGGTTCCGTCTCGATCAGGCGTTCGTGTGCGTGAGTCTGGCCCCGGTCTGGCACGGCTACGCCTACAAGCTGGCCGCCGCCATCATTCCCCCCAACGCGGATTGACTGCCATGTCCTCGCTGCTCTACACCATCGGCCATTCCGACCATCCGCTCGATGGCTTCCTCGCGCTGCTGCGCGAGCATGCCATCGGCGCGATCGCGGATGTCCGCTCGCACCCCTACAGCCGGCACCATCCGCAGTTCAGCCGCGAGCCGTTGAAGGCGGCGCTGCAGGAGGTGGGCATCCACTATGTGTTTCTCGGCCGGGAATGCGGCGCGCGCTCGGACGACCCCGCCTGTTATGACCAGGGCCGCGTTCAGTACGAGCGGCTCGCCCGGACCCCACTTTTCCAGGAGGGGCTGGCGCGGATACACACCGGCGCGCGGAGCTTCCGCCTGGCCCTGATGTGCGCCGAGCGCGACCCGCTGACCTGCCATCGTACGATCCTCGTCAGCCGCGCGCTGGTCAGCCAGGGTCTACAAGTTGAGCATATCCTGCCTGATGGCAGTTTGGAGTCGCACGGGCAGTCACTGCACCGGCTGCGCGAGCAGCTAGGGTTGCAGCAACCCGATCTGTTCTTTGACGATGCCGAGTTGGAGGCCCTCGCCTACCGCCAGCAGGGCGAGCGCATCGCCTACCGCATCGACGAGGGGTCCGACACGCCCCCATCGGCGTTGGAGCCACACGCATGAATCTCTACACCATCGGGTTCACCCAGAAGGGCGCCGAGCGGTTCTTTTCCACGCTGGCGGCGAACGGTGTCCGGCGCGTGCTCGACGTGCGGCTGAACAACCGTTCGCAGCTCGCCGGCTTCGCCAAGCGCGACGACCTGCGCTATTTCCTGCGCGGGCTCTGCGGGATCGACTATCGCGAACTGCCGAGCCTGGCGCCAACCGCGGAGATACTCGCCGCATACAAGAAAAACGGCGGCGACTGGGCGACCTACGAGCGCCAATTTCTGCACCTGCTGGACCAATGCCGCGTCGCCCAGACACTGGAACCGGCGCTGTTCGAGAACGGCTGCCTGCTGTGCAGCGA
>JAXGTD010000225.1:0-3641 GCA_040775095.1 Chromatiaceae bacterium
CCATGAGCCCCCGCCGGCCAAGGTTCAGTTATCCGCCGCTTCCTGCGACGGCACCTCGTAGGCCTCGGCGTACGAACACTCCTGTTGGGGGCAGACCTTCTGCGTGCCGCTGCGCTTGGTGGTCTTGATCGTCAACACCGGCCAGCCACAGTTCGGGCAAGTCTCGGCGACGGGCTCATTCCACACTGCGTAGTCGCACGTGGGGTAGGTCGAGCACGAGTAGAACACCTTGCCGCGCCGTGACTTGCGTTGCATCAGCGTGCCCTTGTGGCACTGTGGGCAGGCGACGCCGGTGTCTTTGGGCTTCTCCAGCGGCTCAATGAAGCGGCATGTCGGATAGCTGGAGCAGCCGATGAAGCGGCCGTAGCGGCCCTGTTTGAACACCAGGTCGGCACCGCATTCAGGGCATTGGCGACCGACTTTCTCGGGTTCCGCAGCGGCTGTGCCGGTGTCGTCGAGGTTGCGCGTGTAGTCGCACTCCGGGTAGTTGGTGCAGCCGACGAAGCGCCCGTTGCGTCCGAGCCGGATCGCCAGCTGACTGCCGCATTTGGGGCATTGCTCGTCGATCTTCTCCTGGGTGACATCGGAGCGCTGCACGTTCTCCTGAGTGTGGTCGACGCGGTCCTTGAACGGCTGCCAGAATTTCTCCAGCAGCGGCACCCAGTCCTCCTCGCCCCGCGACACCGCGTCCAGCTCGTCCTCCAGCCGCGCGGTGAAGTCGTAGTCGACGTACTGGGTGAAATAGTTGGTCAGGAACTTGTTCACCACGCGCCCGACATCGGTCGGGATGAAGCGCTTCTTGTCCATCTCGACGTATTCGCGGTCCTGCAGGGTCGAGATGATCGAGGCGTAGGTCGATGGGCGACCGATGCCGAATTCCTCGAGCGCCTTGACCAGACTGGCCTCGCTGTAACGCGGCGGCGGCTCGGTAAAGTGCTGCTCGGTGCGGATCTTGTGCAGTGGTATCTGCTCGCCCTCGCTCAGCGGCGGCAGCATCTTGTCGTCGTCATCGCCGGGCTTGGCGTCGTCGGTGCCTTCCAGGTAGACCTGGATGAAGCCGGGGCTGGCGATGGTCGAGCCGTTGGCGCGGAACACGTTGGCTGTGCCGGCGCCCAGGTCGGCGGCCACGGTGTCGATCGTGGCATGGATCATCTGGCAAGCCACCGTGCGTTTCCAGATCAGGCTGTACAGCTTGAGCTGATCCTTGTCGAGATGGGCGGCGATGTCGTCGGGGGCGTTCAGCACCGAGGTCGGCCGGATCGCCTCGTGGGCCTCCTGCGCGTTCTTCGCCTTGGTCTTGTAAAGCCGCGGCGACTTCGGCACCTGGTCCTTGCCGAATTTGTCGCTGATATAGCCACGCAGCTCGGCGATCGCCTCGTCGGCCAGGTTGACCGAGTCGGTACGCATGTAGGTGATCAGGCCGACCGCTCCGGCGCCGATATCCACGCCCTCGTAGAGCTGCTGGGCGATGCGCATGGTGCGTTGCGCGGTAAAGCCCAGTTTGCGTGCCGCCTCCTGCTGTAGCGTCGAGGTGGTAAAGGGTGCCGCCGGGTTGCGTTTGCGTTGCTTCCGATCGACCTTGAGTACGTCCAGCCGGCCGTTCGCGGCGGTTTGCAGGGCCTGGTCGATCTGTGCCGCGCGCTCACCGTCGGTGACCGAGAACTGGCTGACCTTTTCACCGCCAAACTGGATCAGCTTGGCGCTGAACGCCTGGCCTTCCTTCGAGGTGTCTGCCTCGATGGTCCAGTACTCGCGCGCCTCGAAGGACTCGATCTCGTCCTCACGTTCGCAGATCAGGCGCAGCGCCGGACTCTGCACCCGCCCTGCCGAGAGACCCCGCCTGACTTTTTTCCACAGCAGGGGTGACAGGTTGAAGCCGACCAGATAGTCCAGCGCCCGGCGTGCCTGCTGTGCGTTGACCAGGTCCATCGACAGGCCGCGCGGGTGGGCGACCGCGTCCTGTACCGCTTTCTTGGTGATCTCGTTGAAAACCACCCGGTGAACCGGTTTGTCCTTGAGCACGCGCTTTCCCTTGAGCAGCTCGTAAAGATGCCAGGAGATCGCCTCGCCCTCGCGATCCGGGTCGGTCGCGAGGTATAGCGCGTCCGCGGCCTTGAGCCTGGTCGTGATCGCCTTGACGTGCCTGTCGTTGCGCTCGATCACCTGATACTTCATCGCAAAACCGTTGGCCGGGTCGACCGCGCCTTCCTTGGGGATCAGGTCACGGACGTGGCCATACGAGGCCAGCACCTCGAAGTCCTTGCCAAGGTACTTCTTGATGGTCTTGGCCTTTGCCGGCGATTCGACGATAACGAGATTCATGCGTTGCGCTGTGACTCTGTTGAAAAACCCGTGCGTCTGCGGCACGGGTCGAAAATGGTTGACCGGACGATTCGTGGCTCGGCGCTCCGCGCGCCTTTTTATACGGATAGCCGGAGGGTGGCAGGGGTGTCAAGCGCCCGCTGAACGAGCCGTGTGGTCAGGAGCCCGGCTGGAGCCGATGGGTCAGTGCAGATAGACCGGTTCGCCGTTGTAGACGAGTTCTTCCATCAGGGCGAAGGCATTTTCCTGGCCCGGCTGGTTGAGCAGCACCAGCAGCACGACCCATTTGACGTCGTCTGCGGTCAGCTCCTCGGTCTCGATCGCCATCGCGCGCTCGATCACCAGTTCGCGGCTCATCGGGTCGAGAATCCCGGTCTGCTCCAGGTACAGCAGCATGCCCTGGATCTCCAGGTCGATGCGCTGCTGCTCGCGCTCGCTGTAGATGCGCATCGAACGGTTGGGCAGGGCGTCGGCGTAGGTCAGCGAGCCCTGGCGCCAGGCCAGCTCGTCCAGCCAGTTGAACGCCTTCTTGATCTCGCCCTGCGGGAACCCGGCCTGCACCAGCTCTTCCTCGAGCAGGATCTGGTCGGTTGGCACGGACTCTTCCGCATCCATGTAGTTCTCGTAGATATAGATCAGGACGTCGATGACGTTTTCGTTCACGGCAATCTTCCTGGCGGAGAATGGGAGGCCTCGAAGGACGGCGGGGCGCGTCCCGGTATCTGGCCGGTTAAGGCGGGATATGGGTTCACTCTCGGCAAATTCAAACTCGCGTGAACAGTCCACCTGGCTCGGATGATACATGACCCTGCATTTCGAGCAACAGAAGCATGGATGACACCTCGGCCGCCGGGAAGCCCGTTCGGGCGACCAGCTGGTCGGTGGTCGCCGGGTCGAATCCCAGGGCATCCAGCAGCGACTGGTGCTGCGGATCCATCGTCGAAGCGGCCGCGCCCGCCGCCGGGGGAGCCGTGTCGCGCGGGCTGAACCCGGCGCGGCGCAGCAGCGGGGCGAGTTCCTCGAGGATGTGGTCACCGGTCTCGACCAGCTTGGCGCCGTCGCGGATCAGTGCGTGGCAGCCGCGCGCCAGTGGGTTGTGAATGGTTCCGGGTATCGCGAACACCTCGCGTCCGGCCTCGGCGGCCAGGCGTGCGGTGATCAGCGAGCCGCTTTTGAGCGCGGCCTCGACCACCAGGGTGCCAAGCGCGAGGCCGGCCAGAATCCGGTTACGGCGCGGGAAGTTGGCCGGTAGCGGCGGTGTACCGGTCGAAAATTCCGAGACCAGAAGCCCGTTCATCGCGATATCGTGGGCCAGGGCA
>JAXGTD010000226.1:0-3623 GCA_040775095.1 Chromatiaceae bacterium
CGCTTTGCGATTCGGGGTTGGAGGGGCTCGACGATAGCTGCGGACAAAGCGACAGAGCAGCCCGTGCACGCTAGACCACAATGACAACCCTGCGAACAGTGCTCAGGGCTTTGGTCCGAATGGCGAGTGCCGGTAGTGCGATCTGTAGATCTAGGGTGTCCGACATCCGTTTGGGTATGGCAGTGAGGTTGGTGGTCCTCCTGAAGCGACTCGGCGACGGCAGACATCGGCCACTGTCCGACCAGTAACAGGACGCAGAGCAGAAAAACAATGGATTGGCGGTCGCTACACATATTGCGGAGAATGCAAATAGGTTTTGTGCCTGAGCATCAAATTTCTGTCTGCGCCGCGCGATGGGGCATATCGCATCCGCCGCATCGCGCCGTTCCGGTCAATACCGATCCAACGACACGCCTGGCGGGAAATGGACGCCGTGATCCACATCCGGCAGCTTCTGCCCCACCGGGTCGATGCGGCGCTGAACCTGCAGCGCGCTCAGCCCGAAGCGAGGGTGTTTGCTGTCGTAGAGCACGTCGACCACCTTCTCATTCGAATCCAATACCAGGGTGTACTCCCACCGCGGCGACGGGTCTTCAATCTCGTTGACCGAACGCTTCGTCCCGTCCGGCTGAATGTAGGTCTGGGTATGGCGGTCCCCGTAGATCTCATAGACCCAGCCCTCCTGTCCATTGGGCAGCGTGAGCTTGTGGTCCGGGTGACCGTGGAAGGAATGGGCGGCGAGCTTTGTGATGACGCCCAAGGGATAGGTGCGTAGCACCGTCTCCGCATCCGCATCCACTGTGAAGCTGGGCGGAAGCGGCAGGTACTCGGCGGTTGCCGCGCCAGTCCAGGCGACCAAGACAGCGGTGATCAAGAGGTGTTTCATCAGTGTGGCCCTCATTGGCAGACGTGTCTGTTCATGTGGCGAGGCTTGCCCTTTTCAGCAGCCTGGCATTGATGGCAACAATGACGGTGGACAACGACATCAGGGCTGCCCCGAAGGCGGGCGTGAGCAGGATTCCCGCCCCGTAGGCGACGCCGGCGGCCAGCGGGATCGCGAACGCGTTGTATCCCGTGGCCCACAGCAGGTTCTGGATCATCTTGCCGTAGGTGGCACGTGACAGCGCAATGACGTCAGCCACGTTGCGCGGGTCGGACTTGACCAGCACGATGTCCGCCGACTCGATGGCCACATCGGTTCCGGCGCCGATGGCGATACCGAGATCGGCCTCCACCAGCGCCGGTGCGTCATTGACGCCGTCGCCCACCATGGCCACCCTCAATCCGCGCGCCTTGACCTCGCGGATCTTTTCCGCTTTCTGGTGCGGCAGGACCTCCGCGAAGTAGTCGTCGAGCCCCAGCTCCGCCGCGACGGTCTTGGCGACGGCCTCGGCGTCGCCCGTGAGCATCATGCAGCGGATGTCCATGGCCTTGAGCCGTTGGATCGCCTCCCGTGACACCTCGCGAACGATGTCCGCGAGGGCGATGGCACCGATCGGTCTGTCGTCTTCGAGCACGAACACCACGGTCTTGCCCTGGGCCATCAGCTTCCCGGGGGCTTCGCTGTCGAGCTCGATACCCTGGGTGCGCAGGTATCCGGGGCTCACCACGGCGACTTGCCTGCCGTCAATTCGGGCTCGCGCTCCTTGCCCCGGCAGATTCTCGAAATCCGTGACATCTCCGGGACGCAAGCCCCGATCCTTGGCCGCGGCCACAATGCCGGCGGCGATGGGGTGGGACGACTGCCCCTCCAGCCCGGCCGCCAGGCGAAGGACGTCTTCTTCGTCGTGGTCTCCCAACACCACCAGGTCGCTAACACCGAAGCGCCCCTCGGTGAGCGTGCCGGTCTTGTCAAAGACGATCGCTTGGAGATTTCGCGCGCGCTCGAACGCGGCGCGGTCGCGGATCAATAGTCCGCGGCTTGCCGCCAGGCTGGTGCTTACGGCCACCACCAGCGGGACAGCCAGTCCCAGGGCGTGGGGACAGGCGATGACCATGACGGTCACCATCCGGGTGAGCGCGAAATTGAAGCTCTGGCCGATGAGCAGCCACGCCAGCAAGGTGACGGCCCCGGCGGACAGGGCGATGTAGGTGAGCCAGCGGGCGGCTCGGTTGGCCAGGTCCTGGGTACGCGAGCGCGTGGCCTGTGCCTGGCGCACCATCTCGATGACCTGCGACAGATAGGTCTCGCCGCCGGCCTTGCGGATCTCCAGGGTGACGGCGCCATCTCCGTTGATCGAGCCTCCGATGGCCTCGTCGCCCTCGCCCTTCTCCACCGGCTTGGACTCGCCGGTGAGCATCGATTCGTTGAGGCTGGTGCGCCCGCGGACGATGACCCCGTCGGTGGGCACCTTCTCGCCGGGTTTCACCAGCACCCGGTCGCCGGTCTGCAGCTGCGCCACCGGAACCTCTTCCGTGTCTCCGCTTTCGATTAATCGATGGGCCTCGGTCGGCATCAGCTTGACCAGCGCCTCCAGGGCGCCTGAGGCGCCCATGACCGACTTCATCTCGATCCAGTGCCCCAGGAGCATGACGTCGATCAGGGTGGCAAGCTCCCAAAAAAAGACGCCGCCCTTGAGCCCGAGCACCACCGCCGCCGAGTAGAAATAGGCGACGCCGATGGCAAGGGCGATAAGGGTCATCATGCCCGGCTCGCGACGGCGCAACTCCGAGACCAGACCCACCAGGAAGGGCCAGCCGCCGTAGAAAAACACGATGCTCGAAAGCCCGAGAAGAACGAGGCCGTCACCCGGGAAGGTCAGGGCACCGTCCAATCCCAGGACGGACTGGATTAACGGCGAGAGGGCCAGGATCGGCACCGTCAGCGCCAGCGACACCCAGAAGCGGCGCCGGTAATCGGCGATCATCGCCGCATGATCGTGTCCTGCGTGCTCTTTGCGCTCCTGATGCCCGGCTTCCTTCGAATGGGCCGGCCCGGGTGAAGCGTCGTGATGGGCGTGCGCGGCCATCTCAGCGGCTACCCGAGAAGAAGGTACTGAATGCGGCTGCACCTGGCTGTCCGCCGAAGACCACGCGGTCTTCGACCACCAGGGTCGTCGAGTGGCGCATGTCGATACCCTTGGCGAGTCCTGGCTGGTCCTCGACAAACATCGGTTCACCGCCGATTTCGAAATCCGCCAGCGCTCGCGCCAGGTTCTGGCGGTGACTGCAATCTCGTGTGACAACGATCTGTACCTTCATGTCGCAGCTCCATGGACCCATCTGGGACCGGCGTTGTTGAGGGATCTCGTCCGAAGGCGGTTTGTAACTACCAGCGTGCGGTCAGGCTAAATGGCCCGGGGCCGGCAGTCCGGTTGGTTCCGCGTTCAGGACAGCGCGTCGCGAACCCGGGTCAGCCGCTCGCGGATCTGCGCGGCAATCTCGGTCACCGCAGGATTGTTCACGAGCTTCAAGACCGACTCCGGGTCCATGAAATCGACGCTGATGCGGCCGTCGTCGAGTTCCCGTACGACCAGGTTACATGGAAGCAACAGGCCAATCTGAGGCTCGGCAAGGAGCGCCCGATGGGCGAAAGGCGGGTTGCAGGCCCCCAGTATCCGGTAGGGGCGGCCGTCCACATCCAGCTTCGCCTTGAGCGTGGCCTGGACGTCGATGTCACTGAG
>JAXGTD010000227.1:0-3603 GCA_040775095.1 Chromatiaceae bacterium
CTAGACCAGCGGCGGGCCCACCGCGAGCATCAATCCGGCGATGGCAATCACGACCAGCAGCTAGACCATAGTAAAGCAGTCTGCAGCCGATGCGCCGTGACGCCCTCGACCCAGGCGTCCTGTCAGTCGCGGCACCACGCGTGGGTGCCCGTGTGCGTGCCACTCAGCCCGGCGAGCGCGCCCGCGTCAACCAGCCCAACTGCGTACATCCTGGTTCTCGCCCTCGCCGCCCTCCTGGCCATCGGCACCCAGGGACCAGATGTCGTAGGGTCCGTTCTCACCCGGCGAGCGGTACTGGTACTCGTTGCCCCAGGGGTCCTTGGGTACCTGGCCCTTTTTCAGATAAGGCCCGTTCCAGCTCGGCACGTTGCCCGGATCCGAGACCAGGGCCTCCAGCCCCTCGGCGGAGCTGGGATAGCGGCCGGTCTCGAGCCGGTAGAGGTCCAGGGTGGCACCCAGGTCCTCGATCTGCAGTCGGGTGGTCTTGGTCTTGGAGCTGCCGAGGAACTTCATGACCTGCGGCCCGACCAGCCCGGCGAGGAGGCCGAGGATCGCGAGCACGACCAGGAGCTCGACGAGGGTAAAGCCGCGGGTGCTGCGACGCTGTCTTTGCATGGTGTTCTCCATTGGGCGGAAGTGACCTATCGAAGGTTGTGCGCCGCGTGCGCTGTCAGCAGGACACCGCACCGCCGCGAGAAAAATGACCCGGGAAACCGCGCTTGCACGGCCCCCGCGGACCCACCCTGGGATCTGGCAAGCCACGACGAGATGGCTTCGGCGCGCGCAACGAGCGATTCGTAACGCGACCCGGCGTCGCGGGGAACAGGCCCCGGGGATCGTCGCACCCGTGCCCGCCGGGTCAGCGGATGGAGCGGGCGACAATCCAACGAACACGGGGGCTTGTGCAGATCGCATCGCGGCCGATCGCCGTCTCGAGGATGATGCGTCAACTCGGATCGGAAGCCAACCAGGCGACAGCACCGACACGGGGCAGATCTCGTGGTCTCCTTCAGAATACAAGCTCGTTGGCGCCAAGGATGGCCATCAGGATCGAGATGATGATGCCGGCAACGACCACCCCCAGGCCGATGATGAGCGCGGGCTCGAGCAGCGTGAGCATCCGCTGCACGCTGGTGCGGGTCTCGCGGTCGAAGATGTCGGCAACCTTGGCCAGCATCGCATCAAGGGTGCCGGACTCCTCGCCGACTCGGATCATCTGCAGCGCCAGCTCCGGCAGGACCTCGCGGCTCGCAAGGGGCTCTGCCATGCCGCGTCCGTGCTTGAGGTCCTCGCCGACCTCGTTGAGACCGTCGCCGATCTTGCGGTTGTCGACGACCTCCTTGGCCAGCGTCAACCCACTGAGCAGTGGCAGTCCGTTCTTCAGTAGCGTCGAGAGCGTATGGCAGAAGCGCGCCGTCTCCATCTTCCAGATCAGGTCGCCGAACAGCGGAAGGCGCATGACCCGGTAGTCGAAGCGGCGGCGGTTTTCGGGATCCTGCAGCCAGCGTTCCATCAACACCGCGGCGACGGCGACGACGACCAGCAGCGCCCACCAGAAATTGCGCACGAGGTCACCGGCACCGACGACAATGCGCGTGGGCAGCGGCAGCGCCGCGCCCATGTCCTCGAACAGGACGGTGAACTGGGGGACCACGAACACCAGCAGCAGGATCACGGACAGGCCGGCGACGAAGAGCAGAATTGCCGGATACACCAGCGCGGAGGTCACGGTCCCGCGCAGCTCGGCGCTGCGCTCGAGGTAGTCCGCAAGCCGGGTCAGAACCTCGTCGACCGCGCCGCTGGCCTCGCCGGCGCGCACCATGTTGACGTAGAGCTTCGGGAACTGACCGTCCTGCGCCTCCAACGCGGCCGAGAAGGTGGCGCCGCCGCGAACCCGCTCCTGCAGGTCGGCGAGCACGCGCACGACGTGCTCGTCGGTGGTCAGATCGGCGAGCACCTGCAAAGAGCGGTCCAGCGTCAGCCCGGACTCGAGCAGCGTCGCCATCTGGCGCGTCATGATCTCGATGTCCTTCGCGGTCAGGCCTCGCCGGCGACGGCGCGCCAGCCGCGCGCCGAGACCGCCTGCCGGACGCGTCTGGATCGGGATCAGGCCCTCGCCCTGGAGGCGCCGGATCAGCGCCGCCTCGTCGATCGCCTCGTGCTCTCCATCGACCTCTTCACCGTCGAGCTTGACTGCTTTGTAGTAGTACCGGGGCATGGCGGGGCCAGGGGTTAGAAGTCAGGTGCCAAGGTGTGGCGCGGATTGCATGTCGATGGTGGGGCCGGGAGCTGGAATCGGCTGACGACTCAGCTGTCCTCGGCCACGCGCATCACCTCTTCGATGGTGGTGCGCCCGTCAAGGGATTTGCGTACCCCGTCGTGGAACATCGTGGCCATGCCCTCCTCGACGGCGATGCGGTGGATCTCGGTTGCGGTGGCGTGCGCCAGCACCGCCTGGCGGATACGGTCGCTCATCAGCAATACCTCCGCGATAACGAGCCGACCGCGATAGCCGGTGCCGTTGCACGCCTTGCACCCACCGGGGTGGTAGAGCCGCAGCGGTCCATCGCCGAGGTCCGGCGTACGGGCGAGCTTGGCGGCAACCTCGGGCAGCGCCTCGTAGGGCTCGCGGCAGTGCGGGCACAGCCGACGCACCAGACGCTGGGCCAGGATGCCGTTGATGGTGGAGGTGAGCAGATACTCCTCGACGCCCATGTCGAGCAGCCGGGTCACCCCACTGGCGGCATCGTTGGTGTGCAGCGTCGAGAGCACGACGTGACCGGTCAGCGCCGACTGTACCGCGATGCGGGCGGTCTCCAGGTCGCGCATCTCGCCGACCATGATGATGTCCGGGTCCTGGCGCACGATCGCGCGCAGCGCCCCCGCGAAGGTCATGCCGATGGAGGCCTTGACCGGGATCTGGTTGATACCGGCGATCTGATACTCCACCGGGTCTTCGACGGTGATGATCTTGCGGTCTTCGGTGTTCAGGCGGCTCATCGCGGTGTAGAGCGTCGTGCTCTTGCCGCTGCCGGTGGGGCCGGTGACCAGGAAAATGCCATAGGGTTGCTCGAGCACCTTCAGCAGCCGGTCGCGCGGCGGACCGTCGAAGCCGAGTGCGTCGAAGTCGAAGCGCACGCTCTCCTTGTCGAGCAGGCGCATGACCACGCTCTCGCCGAACATGGTCGGCACCGTGGAGACACGCAGGTCCAGCTCTTTGCCCTGGATCCGCAGCGGGATGCGCCCGTCCTGCGGCAGGCGACGCTCGGCGATGTTGAGCTTCGCCATGATCTTGATGCGCGAGATCACCGCCGCGGTGGACCGCACCGGCGGGGACTCGGTCTCTTTGAGGATACCGTCGATGCGGTAGCGCACCTTGAGCTCATCGGCGAAGGGCTCGATGTGTACGTCCGAGGCGCGAGACTCCACGGCCCGCTGCAGAATCTGGTTCACCAGCCGTATCACCGGGGCCTCGCTGGCGAGGTCGCGAAGGTGCTCGATGTCCTCTTCGCTGAAGTTACCGATGTCGCCATCGAGCTCGCCATCGGCGCTCGCCGCCTCCGGCTGCTCGTAGAGCCGCTCGAGCGCCGCCTCGATGTCGGC
>JAXGTD010000228.1:0-3479 GCA_040775095.1 Chromatiaceae bacterium
CCGATAGGCGTCGTGGTCGCTGTCGAACCACCCCTTGAATGCCGCGACCCAGTCCCGCGGCTAGGCATCCGGTCCGAGCCGGGCACGATGGCTCTCGAAGAACTGATCCGGTGGGGTATCCCGCGCCTGGCTGAAGGCGCGCTTGATCTGCTCGATGATCCGGCCGATGGCCTTGCCCAGCTCTGCCGCCTGCGACTGGTTGGTATTGGCCTGCTCGCTCAAGCCCTCCAGGGTCCAGCCGGGATCAAAAGGTCGTCCCAGGACCTCCTCATCCGGTGGGAAGGCGCGGAACGCGTCGAGGCGGCCACGCACGGCGGCGAGCTCCTGCTCCAGGCGGGCGTGCTCGCGCTCGAGGCGGGAAAGGGCCGACTGGAGCTCGCCCGAGCGCGCCTTCCAGCGCCGCTCTTCTCCTTCGAGCTCCCTGCGCGCGGCGGCCTCCTGTGCGCGGGCCTCCTGGGCGGCGCCGACATGCTCGTCTTTGGCGCGCCATTGCGTGTCGAGCCAGATGCGCCACTGGCCGACCTCGTTGCGCGAACGTCTAATGCCGTCGAGCTGCCCGTCGGCCTTCGCAATCTCCTCTTCGATCCGCTTCAGGGTCTCGGTGTCGACCCCGGCCGCGCCGAGCGCTTGATCCCGTTCGGCCTCGATGCTGCCTCGCTCCCGGGCGTGACGACGGCGCTGCCGCGCTTGCTCGGCGTCGTGGGCATCGATGGCTGAGCCGCGTTCGTGCTCCAGCGCCGCGCGGGCATCCGTCAGGCGCCGTTGCCGTTCCTCGATCGTCTGCCTATGGCCACGGTCCAGCTCCTTGAGCTCGGCCTTGAGCCCGAGCTCGATCTGGGCGAGCTCATCGAGCCGCGTGGCCGCCTCGGCCGTCGACTGCCTTCGACTCCGATCGACCTGCCGTTGCGCGGATCGCAGCTCCTCCTCGGCGGATCCCAGGCTGGCCTCCACCTTTTTCAGCGCGTGGTTCGCGAGGGTGAGGGCCTCATCCGCCGCCCGGCGCGCCCGATCCGCCTCCTCCAGCGCCGCCTCGCTCGCGGAGCGGTCGGCCTCGACCCGGGCGATCTGGGCCTCGATTTCGGCGGTCTCCTGCTGCAGCGCCGACTCGTCGGCGGCAAGCAACGCCTCCACGTGGCCCAGCTCCAGGCCAACGCCATAGAGTGCCGGCAGGGTGTCGAGCAACTCGGGCTCCAGATCGGTGCGCACGAGCAGATCCTCGCGTACGACCTTGGCGATATCGAATGCCCAATCGGGCCGATCGGTACGCAGAAAATGCAGCAGGCTCCCCTCTCCCGGGCTTTGTTGCAGCACACGTAGCCGGCGTTGTTGGCGCAGGTCCTCGCGCTGCCGCCCCAACCGCTGCACTCGGCCCTCCTGCGCCTGGTACGCGGCCTTTGTCTGCTCCAGCGCGTTGCGCCGCGCTCGCGTCTGCTCGGCCGCGGCCTGTTGTTCCGCCTTCAGGTCATCCAGCGACGTGCGCTTCGCATCGCGAATCTCGAGCAGGGCCGGATCGGGCTGGGGATCGCGGGCGCGCTGCCCCCATTCGCCCTTCTGCTCCAGGGCCTCGCGAAGCCGGATCTCGACGGCCTCGTGCGCCAGGCGCTGCGTCTCGCGAAGGGCATCCATCTCCTGGAGGGCCTGCTCCGCGAGATCCCGAAGCCTCGGCTCGAAGCTGGCGAAAAGGCGCGTGCGGGCCGCGGAGGCGGCGGTCTCGCTTTGGTTGTGACGGCGATCGAGATCGTTGATCAGGCGCTCGTACTTGAGTGAGATCTTCTCCTGCTCACCCAGCAGGGCCTCTCGGCGTTTGTCGAGATGTTCGCGCTGTTGTCGGATCTGCGGCTCGCGCTCGAGCACCTCGGCCTTCTTGGGCAGGTCACGTTCAAGCCAGTCTCGATTCTGCTCCTCCAGCGCCGCCACCCTCGCCTCCTGCGCCTTGGCCTCCCTGCCAGCCACCTCGATGCGAATACGGATGCCGTCGGCGCCCTGGCGATGGGCCTGCTCCTCCTGCCCCGCCTGGGCGGCCTGGGCTGCCTTCTGCCTGCGATTGTCGTTGCTGGCCGCGTCGAGCTGTCCGAGCAGCCGCAGGATCCGGGCGTGGATGCGGCCAAGCTCTGTCTCCACCGCGGCCAGCCGGGCCTCCAGCTCGAGGGCCTCGGCCATCCGCTGCTGCTCCCCCATCGCCCGCATATAGGCCCTGTAGTGGTCCGGCCAGGCGGCGATCTTGCGCCGCTCGGTCTTCAGTGCGATCTCCTCGTCGCCATCCGAGATGCAGGACACCACCATCCGCTGGAGGTCCTGGAAGTCGGTGCGGCGCAGGAACATGCCGCTAACGATTTTCTCGATGTGCGTGAGGTGATGACCGCTGCCCACGAAGGCATAGTCGGCCACAAGCTGGCGCTGGCGCTGCCAACCCTTGCCGCTGCCGCTCTTGCCTTGGATGATGCTGCGATACTCCCGGACCCCGGCGATGGACTCGCTGTGCAGCACGCCCTTGAGCTTGAAGTGCCGCCGCAGGTCCGGGGCCTGGAGGATGTTGCGCTCGTCGAGCAGGAAGAGATCGGGACGGTAGGCCGTGCGCACGAACCGGTAGCGGCGATCCGCCCCCTGCTGACTCTGGTGCAGGACCACCAGAGAGACCTGATCGCGGCGTCGGTACTCGTAGCAGATGTAGGAGGTGAGCCGCGGCAGGTAGAAGCCGTTGAAATCCAGACGGTTGGTCTCGGTGCCGACAATCCGCGTCGGGTTCTCGCCGTAGAAGATCGGGATCAGCTGAAGCAGCGTGGTCTTGCCGCGACCATTGCGCCCGGTAAGCACCGCCCCGCCGTCCAACGGAAACTCCACAACCCTCCCCGCGCTGTAGGAGTCGATCAGGATGAGGCGAAGGAGCTGGAAGTCCATTGGTCGATTCCCGGCGTACGTTGGCCTTGAGCTTACCGGAGTCCAGAACAGCGTGCCCGGTTCGCGAGCAACCTCTCTTCATCGTTGGAGCTCCCCGGGGCCGGTCGGTGACATGACCCCGGAGAATCCTTGGACCGATCGATAGACCAGCATCTATCCCATTGACGATGAATAACAATTTCCTCTGCGAGAGGACGATGTTTACTCTTGTCCCAGCAAAATGCCAGGGCGTCGACGCTCGTCGACGGCACCCTGGGCCGACGAAAACGAGTCTGATCGAGGAGGGGGAAGGTGCAAGCCAATGAACGCAATGCCGATTTCCATTCGCTTGCGGATCGTGTACTCGGGCAGATCGCCTACTGCCTGCGGCAGGGGTGCGTGATCTGCATCGAGCACACTCCGTCGATGAGGCCACGCTGGACAGCCTGGACGGTCTGGGGCCAACCCTGTTGTTACAATGGCAATGTCCAGCAGATCTACAGTGAGATCGACCGTTGTCGCGAGACGCACGCCGATCATCACATCCGGCTCAATATCGAGGACTACAGCTGCCGAAGTCGCTTCTCCTTCGTGGTGCACAG
>JAXGTD010000229.1:0-3362 GCA_040775095.1 Chromatiaceae bacterium
CCTCGTCGAGGATTGTCTGCCGGTCGACGAAGACCGCGTCGTCTCCCTCCTGCCGCTGGGCGAAGAAGCGCCGACGCAGGGAGACCATCATGATCGTCTCCTCCTTGTTGTGCGAGACGTTGCGAAGCAACGACGGCAGCGGTTGCTCGTCGTGGGAGGAGGCAGCGCGCTTGAAGGCGATCTGGTGCTCGCGGTCGACGTGCAGATCCAGGAACAGGTCGTGCAGCCGGGATGTGATGGTCCGCTCGTGGTCCATGAGCACGGCCCAGTGCTCGGGGTGGCGATCAGCGGAGATGTACCGGTGCTTCAAGAGCGCGTGCAGGCACAGCCGCTGCTGCGGGAACAGGGTCGAGGTGTCACCCTCGAACATTGCCAGCGACAGTCGCTCTTCCTCGTCCTCGGAGTTCGCGGCGAACCCATCGTCATCGAGCTCTGCGTAGCGGTCGTCGTGCTCGACGTCGTGCTCGAGCGACTGGTCCGTCATGAGGCAGCCTCCTGCTGTTGTGCGTCGCCTTGCAGCGATGTGGCGGGCATGAGGAACGAACGTGTGCTGCCGTCCGGGCGCAGGGTGTTGACCTGCTCGGGCTGGGAAGGATCGACCACGGCATCGAGCCTGGCAAGTAGGTGCATCAGGCCGAGGACCTCGACGGGCCGGCGCAGTGCGTCGGGTTGGACGTTGAACAGTGCAGCCGCTGATTCGATGACACCGCTGTTCCCAAGAGCCTCGTCAACCAGCCGAGTCAGCTCCTCCAGCGCGGGACCCCCCTGCTTGCGGATGTCCTCCAAGGACAACGCTTCGGGCTCGTCGTCGGAGGTATCAACCAGCTTCTCGGGTGGTCTCTCGCTGTCAGGGTCGAAGACACGCAGCTTGAGAGCGTCGATCTCCAGATGGGCTGGGATCAGCTCGACCTCGACGTGGTCACGCGGGCGCGCAGTCTGCATCCAGGTGCGCATCGAGGCGTCGATGCCCTTGAGCACCTCGTCCAGCTCGCGGTTGCGGACGTGGTCGTAATTGAGGATGTGCTCGGTCAGCGTGGTGGTCAGCCGGCTCTGTTGGCCATTCACGTCCTCGATGCCCCGACGTATCACGGCTACGGTCCCGCGCAGTTGCTTGGTCTCGTCGGGCAGCATCATGCCGGCGATCGGGTGGGCGAGGATGGTCCCCAGGTCGGTGCGCAGGCTGCCGAGCCAGTCAGGATTGCGCAGCAGCTCCAGGGCTCCTTGGAAGGCTCGGCCCTCTGGCGTAGCGGTCAGCAACTGGCTCGACTGCTCCAGGTAGTCGTCGAGCACCTCGCCGATGGGACTGTCGTCCTGGCGGAAGCGCGAGGCGATGCTGCGGTGCATCTCGCGCATCGCCTCCTCGACGCGGCGGAAGTCCGACGGCAAGCCATCGAGCTCGCGCAGCACGTTGGCGAACTGCTCGATCAGTTCGGACTCGCTCGCGACCGCGAGCTCTCCTCCAGCCCTGAGCCGGTCGTGCTCCGCAGAGAGCCTGGCGATCTCCTCGGATAGCCGCCGCAGGCGCTCCTCGCGGTCCGGGTGAGCTGCCAACGCGGCCTCGCTGACGACCCGGCGCATCGTCTCGATCCGGGAGAGCGAGAGGTTAAGTTGGGTCCGGGTAGCCCGGGTCACGTAGTCCATCGCCTGTTCGGCATCGCCGGTGGGACGGTACGTCTCCTGGCCCTGGCCGGGGTCGCGGTACAGCCATCGCTCGCGCACCCAGTGCATGGCAAGCGCCTTTCCGGAACTGGACGGCACCTGGTGGCCTGAGGCGCGCAGCTCGTCTAGCAAGGCGTCCACCTTCGTGTGGAAACGCTCGACGGGCATGGGCTCGGCATTGTCCGGAAACAGCGCCGCGAAGATCGGAAGCGCGATGACCGCGCTCTTCCGGTCAAGGAGCTTCAGCGTAGGAGTGCCCAAAGCAGCCTCGATCCGAGCGACGTCGCCCTCAATGCCAGTTGCCATATTCATGCCCTCCTGACTGCCTCGGATCCGCCGGAGCATCGCGCGGGCTCAGGATGGATCTTTGCCGGCACCTGCAGGCCAGCAACCAAAAACTCAGCTGCGGCGGCAAGGGTCTCAGCCGTGACGATCGCCTCGCCAACCAATGCTGAGCCACCTGCGCTCGCTCGGCGGTGGCTTCGAGCTCGGCCATCCCAGCGTTGGCCCGGTTGAGAGCCCTCTGGGCCCACGCCCGGGATGCGAAGGCGGCGCCGGCACCACGCCACAGCGCATCCACCCATAGTTGCTCGGGGGGCACGGAGCCAACCCGGTTCGCAACGACGAGTTCGGAGCGGTGCATGCGCATGGGCCCATGCTGGCAATGACCACTGACAGTTCTTGGCGACGGAGGCGGTCCTGTCCCAGCTGACCGGTGGGGCGCCCCGAGGGCTCGCCCCTCAATCATTGGGAGGCCTCGCGCGATGCCAGGCACCCGCCGAGCGCCCCATCCCTGGCCTGTAATGAGCCCCCCTGCCGGATGGAGGAGGCGGCTTTGAGGTAGTCCAGTGACAGGGGCCTTCAGAGCGAGCACGCGCACACCGTTACCGGAACTCGGTCGGGCGGCTCTGAGTAGCCCGGTCGACTCGATGGATGAGGTCACGACACGCGGCCGCGGCCGAAGCCAAGGCTGCGTCGGAGAGGACCAGGCTGTCCCCCTGAACATCGATCCCGGCTGCCTGGAGCCTGGCCTTGACTCCCTGCTCATTGCGAAGTTGTCGACGCGTCAGCGACCCAAGCCCATGCGCCACAGCATTTCGTGCCTCAGCGAGCCGCTCGGCGGCACTCCAGTCCACGGTGACACCGAGCCACTTCCTATAGGCGTCTCGCTGCGCATTCCAGCTGTCGGTCCCCCTGATGGCTGCGTCTTCCCAGATATTGTTGACCGCCGCGCTGGCTGCTCGCGAGACCGCAGAATCGACAGCCGTCGTCATCAACTCGGCGGTGAAGGACTCTGTGATGGAGAGAAGCCGGACAAGGGTTGCCTGACATTGAATCTGTTCGGCATCGAGAGGCGCCGCCATAGCGAGGCGACTTGCACGTCGGGTTCGCATAGCCGCGACCGTGACCCGGTGTGCGCCGAGTGTGTGGAACAGCAGGGCGGACGCCGCCTCCGCGCGAGCGGACACGACCGGCTGGGTCATTGCTCGGTGACCTCGAGCAAGAGCCGATCGAGCTTGTCGTCGGCTACGTCCTGTGCTTTAGCGCGGTCAAGACCGATAAGTCCCCAGAAGGCCAGCGTGCGCCATCCAGGGCTGACGCGATCAACTGCGGCCATGACGAATGTCGGATCGCCGCGTCCGATTCGTCCAAGGGCGGCCGCTGCTGTTGCCGCCAGCCCGTCATGTGGGCTCGATGCGACG
>JAXGTD010000230.1:0-3317 GCA_040775095.1 Chromatiaceae bacterium
AAGGGCCCGCCGGCCAACCTGAAGGAGTGGGAGGAGCTGACGCCCGACGAGAAGAAGATGTTCATCAAGCAGGCGGACGTGTTCGCCGCCTACCACGCCTACACCGATTACGAGGCGGGCCGCGTGATCGCCGAGATCGAACGCCAGGGCAAGCTCGACAACACGCTGATCATCTGGCTGCAGGGCGACAACGGCAACAGTGCCGAGGGCACCACGGTCGGCACCCCCAACGACTACGCCGCCTACAACGGTATTGATGTGCCGGTCAAAGACCAGTTGGCATTGTTCTACGACAAGTGGGGCGGCCCCGAAACCGCACCGCACATGGCGGTCGCCTGGACCTGGGCCTTCGATACGCCCTACAAGTGGACGAAGCAGGTCGCGTCCTATCTCGGCGGCAATCGCAGCGGCGCGGTGATCTCCTGGCCAGCTCGCATCAAGGACAAGGGCGGCATCCGCAATCAATTCCACCACGTGATCGACGTCGTGCCGACGATCCTCGAGGCCACCGGCATCCCCGCTCCCGAATATGTGGATGGCATCAAGCAGCACCCGATCGAGGGCGTGAGCATGGTTTACACCTTCGACCGGAAGAACGCCGACGCGCCGTCGACGCACAAGACCCAGTACTTCGAGATGATCGGCCAGCGGGCGATCTATCACGACGGCTGGTACGCCAACACCAAGGTGGCGATCGCGCCCTGGGACAACAACCCGGGCGTCAAGGTGCCGGACGTGCTCGACTACGAGTGGGAGCTCTACGACCTCAGGACGGACTGGACACAGTTCGAGGACGTCTCGAAGAAGTATCCCAAGAAGCTCGCGGAGATGCAGGCGATCTTCGTCAGCGAAGCGAAGAAATACAACGTGTTTCCGCTCGACAACGAAGGATTCCAGCGCTTTTTACAGCCGCGGCCGAGCGGCTCGCCCGGCCTGACCGAGTTCAGCTATATCGCGCCGATCTCGATCGCGCTCGGGGCGATGCCGCCCTATCTCGCCCGGGACTTCACGGTCACTGCCGACATCGACATCCCGGAGGGCGGCGCCGAGGGCATGCTCATCACCGAGGGCGGCCGTTTCAACGGCTGGGGGCTCTACCTGCTCAAGGGCAAGCCCGTCTTCACCTACAACCTGGTCGACCTGCACCGCTTCCGTTGGGAAGGCGAACAGGCGATTCCCTCCGGCCGGCACACCGTGATGTTCGACTTCCAGTATGACGGCCCGGGGCTCGCCAAGGGTGGAACCGGCGTGCTGACGGTGGATGGAAAGGAGGTGGCGAAGCAGACCATCCCCCACACGGTGCCCGCCGTCGAGATCATGGACGAGTGGCTCGACGTCGGTTACGACACCCGCACGGGCGTGGACGATCACGACTATCAGGTGCCGTTTACGTTCACCGGCAAAATCAACAAGATCACCTTCAAGCCGGGGCCGCCGGAGATGACCGAGGAACAGATGAAGCGGGTCGCGAAAATGAACGCGAACGGGAGAGACTGACTGGCGATTCGGTGGTTAACAGGAATGTCACCACCGAGTCATTGGAGGGCCTGGCCCCCGGTATTCCAGGCCCGAATGTAGGGTGGGCACATGGATCGGACTGGCAGGTCCGCTACCGTTCCACACAATTTGTTTTGCTGGAGACGAGAGGTGGTCCCACATCGTGAGACAGACCCGCGGCATTTTTAAGGTGGACTCCTGTTAGAGACGGGGTTTAGGGAGCAGTGGATACTGCTGGCGAATTCGATTAGGAGGAATCTTATGCTGCTGTTGCCATAGGGGCCAGGGAGGCGAAAGCGGATCGTCGGGTTTTGGCCCGGGGACGGTCGGTCAACCAAGCGTCCACGCGCACGATGTTTATGGCAATGGTGGTAAACACATGCTGAAGCTGGGTCTTGGCCAATCCGATATATCGACATCGGCGCAGACCGAAGGTACGGACGGCCTGAGATAAGGTGCCCTCGACTCCAGCCCGTGGGCCGTATCGGGCGCGCCAGGCTTCGGTTTCATGTTGACCGCGAGCATTCTGCAAAGCTTCATGCAATGGGCGCGGGCGCAACGTGATTTCGCGAGGGTCGGTCTTAGCTCGGGTGCAGAGGGGACGGCGGCTACAAACGGCACCGGTGGGGCGATGGAACCCGACATGGATCGTGTCGTTACCCCAAGGGTCGCGGGCCGACGTCCAGTCGACGCTCGTTTGGCCGGTCGGGCAGATCACCTGTTTGGACGCCCAATTGATAACGAAGGCGGCCAAATCGAAGCCCTGGCCCGCCTTGGCCTGCCAGCTGACATCTGAGCGCACCGGGCCGAGTAACTCGATGCCCTGTTGGGTCTGGCTGGTGACCCGCGGATCGGCATCGACGTCACCGGCATCGGCGAGGTGGGTAGCGGGCGCCAAGCCTTTATCCACCAGCGCTTGCTGGATCGGCGCCGTCAGATCGCTGTCGGTGACCGGCGCAGGGGTGGTCTCGACATGCCCGAGCAGATGGGGCGTGTCGACATCGCAGGTTTCGGTGACGTGGACTTTGTAACCGGTCCAGGTGGTGCTGCGCTGGCTGCTGTAATGAGCATCCGTGTCGTCGGGGGAGTCGAAACGAGTGCTGACGGGGGGCAGGTCAGCGGCTTTGCGCCAGCGGATCACGTCATCCTCGACCCAGAACTGATGTACCCAGGCTTGCCGCAGCGTCTGGACCGCCGGCAGCTCGCGTAACCAGACGGGCGCCGCCGGCGCGTAAATCGCCGCCAGCAACGTATGGCCATCAGTTCCGATTTGTTCACCGAGAGCAGTGCGCGCCGCTTCGCCTTTGGGTAGGCGGTACTCTTCGACCCGGATCGCGTCGCGTTCAAACCACTCCGGCGCTGCGACACCGGCTAGCCAGTCCGGCGCCACGGTGGCCACGCTGTTCAGGGCCGCACGCAAAGTCTCACCCACGCTCTCGAGCCGGTTGAGGGTGCGGATCGCGGCCAGAACGTGGGTGGAATCGGTGCGCTGCTGTCCGCGAGCCTTCCATAGGCCGAGATCCTTGAGCCGTGACAGCATCGCTTCCAACAGGACAGGCCCGGCAGCGCCTTCAACCAGACGCGCGCGGAACTCACACAGCACGGAAGCATCGCCACCGGGGTCGGTCAATTCCAGACTCAGGGCGTATTTCCAGTCGATCCGCGCGCGAACCGCGTCGGCGGCCTGGCGGTCGGAGAGTCCTTCAATGAATGGCATCGCGGTGATCAAGGCCAGACGCCACGGGCTTTCCGCCGGTTGGCCGCGAGCGGGAAACCAGGGTGCAAACAGGGGATCGTCGAAGATCGTACCGATTTCATCG
>JAXGTD010000231.1:0-3289 GCA_040775095.1 Chromatiaceae bacterium
CATCGCCGGCTGGTATTGACCGGCGAACCCGGCTCAGGCAAGAGCACCTTCGTCAACCATCTCACCCACGCTTTGGCCCGGCAACGATGGGCGTGCCTGCCAGGGTGGCCCGAGCGGGAACGCGATGCCCTGCCGGTACCCGTGGTTTTGCGCGAGTTTGCTCGCTGGTTGGTGGAGCAGGAGAAACCGCCCAACAAAGCCAGCGCCCATCTTTTGTGGGATTACATCCGCGCCGATCTCAGTCAATGGCAACTCGGTTCCGCCGCCCACGTCCTCGAAACAGCGTTGGACGACGGTCGCGCCCTCGTCCTGCTCGATGGCCTCGACGAAGTGCCCGCCGACGATGAAACGCAGCTGACGCTGGTGAAAGACTGCATTCTGTGCTTCGTCGAGCGCTACCCGCGCAACCGCTATCTCGTCACCTGCCGGGTGCTGTCCTACCTGGAGCCGCACTGGCGGCTGCCCGCGCCCACCTTCCCGGATCTCGAACTGGCTCGTTTTGATGAAGAAAAAATCGACGGCTTCATCGCCGCTTGGTATCGAGAGGTCGGCGCGAAGTGGGGTCTGTCGCCGACCGAGATCGACGCCCTGGCGGACAAGTTGCGCCAGGCCGTGCGCCGTCCCGATCTGTGGCGGCTGGCGCCCAACCCCTTGCTATTGACGGTGATGGCGCTGGTGCACAGCCGGCGGCGGGAGTTACCGGAGAAACGTGCCCTGCTCTATGAAGATGCCGTGGACATCCTGTTGCAGAAACGCGAGCAGGATAAAACGGTCAACGCGCCCCAAATCCGCGCGTTGCTCGACGCCGCCGGCCGGGATTTCAACGATCTCAAGGCGGTGCTGGAGCAACTGGCGTTCGACACCCATGGCAGTGGGACCGTCCGTGATGAGGACGATGGCGCGCCGATCGACACGCTAACGCTGCTTGACCGGGTCGCCGCGCTGCATCCCAAGACCAGTTACGACTGGGCGCGGCAATTGCTGATGGCCCTGGGGCAGCGGGCGAGCCTGCTCTTGGAGCGCAAGGACGGGGTGTACAGCTTTCCCCACCGCACCTTCCAAGAGTATTTGGCGGGCGTCCATCTGGCGCGGCTTGATAGTGACTCGTTTGCCCGACAAGCGGCGCAACGAGCCGGAGAGCAGCCCGCCTACTGGCGCGAGGTCGTGCTGTTGGCGGTGGGCTATCTGGTCCACAGCTCCATCCGGGACACCGGTAAGCCCCGGTTGCTGGTCGAGGAGTTGTGCCCGGAGCAGGCCCCCGCCACGGATCTGAACTGGCGCAAGGCATGGCTGGCGGGCGATGTGCTGTGGGAAATGGGCGCCAACCGGGTCCGGGACACGGCGCATGGCCAGCGGCTGCTGGAGCGCGTCTGCGGCAGGCTCACGGAACTGGTCGAGCAAGGACGTCTGTCTCCGCGCGAGCGGGCCGAGGCGGGCGACGTACTCGCGGCGCTGGGCGATCCCCGTTTTGATCCGCAACGCTTTTACCTGCCGGCGGACGACGATCTCGGCTTCGTGCGCATTCCCGCCGACCCCGCGTTCAAGATCGGCACCCGAAAAGCGGATGCGCAGCGGGTCGCGAAAATCATCGGTACTGCGGTCAGCGACGATGAAATCAACGAGACCTCCACGCCGACCCCCGAGTTCTACATCGGGCGCTATCCGGTCACCGTCGCCCAATTCAGAGCCTTCGTCGAAGCGACGCGGTTCAAGATCGGGTATGCCGCTACCTTGCGCGACCCGGCTAGCCGCCCCATGCGTTGGATCGATTGGCACGAGGCCCGGGCGTATTGTGATTGGCTGAACGATGTCCTTGCCCACGCGCCTGCTTTCAAGGGCAGCGAAATCGCCCGCTGGGTGCGTGAGTGTGGATGGCAGGTCACGCTGCCGAGCGAACTGGAATGGGAGAAGGCGGCGCGAGGTGGGCTGCGGGATACCGTCTTCTCCTGGGGTGATGCCCCCGACCCGAATCGCGCCAATGTCGCCGGCTCCGAGATCAACGACACTGCGCCCGTCGGCTGCTTCCCGGCCAACGATTTCGGCCTGTACGATCTGCTCGGCAACGTCTGGGAATGGACGCGCAGCCTGTGGGGCGAGGACTGGGGCAACCCCGCGTTCGCCTATCCCTACGATCCCAACGACGCGAACCGCGAGAATCTGGAAGCCGGCGACGAGGTTCTCCGCGTCGTGCGCGGCGGTTCGTGGGGCTACTATCCTGACGTCGCGCGCTGTGCCTACCGCGACTGGGATCGCCCCGCCCGTCGCGACGGCGGCGGCGGTTTTCGGGTCGTGTTGTGTTCGGCCCCGATTCGGTAGCTCTGGCCTCTGGAACTCTGGCCTCTGGGACGCTGATTTCTGGACTCTGGAGGGGGTGCGGGGGAGACTCCCCCGCCGCGCGGAGCGCGCCGCGCGCCCCTGGCGGTGTTCAGGCATCGCGCCTCGGGATGGGATGAGTGGCGAAGAGGTGCTCACGCAGCCCCCAGGTATCGGCGTAGCGGACATGGTTGATCCATCCCTGTACGCTGGCGTCCAGTTCGGCGAACGAGATCTGTCCAGCCCGGTACGCATCCAGGTTGCGTTCCAACCGGCGGGTGAAGTGCACCGCGTTGCGTCGTTTGAGCAAGCGATGCGTCGGATACACCACGAAGCCCAACCACGGGATACCACAGTGCGTCGGCAGCACCTGGGCTTGCGCCTCGTGGATCGTCAGCCGCATGCGCGCCAGGCGAGTAATGAGCGCGTCTTTCCACGCCCGGAGTTCGGTCTTGCTGTTGCTGAACAGCGCGAAATCGTCGACGTAGCGCAGGTAGGCCCCGCAGCCCAGTTCACGCTGGACGAACTGGTCGAAGTCATGCAAATACACATTTGACCAGAATTGCGAGGTCAGGTTACCGATGGGCAAGCCGCGCGGACGGCAGGTGGCGAGCAAGTCATCGCCCGGAAAGTAGACCATCGTGTACTCATCCGCGAGTACACCCGCGCCGCTGGCGAGAATGATGTCGGTCAGCCCGAGCACCTCTGCATCGTGGATTACGCGCGCGAGTTGGGCGCGTAGGAGGGCATGATCCAGCGACGGAAAGTGTTGGACGACATCGCCGCGCAGTACGTACCGATAGCGCCGCGCCCAATGCTGAAGCTGGTCCACCGCCCGATGCGTGCCCTTACCAGTGCGATTGGCGTAGCTGTGGGTGATGAAGCTCGCATCGAAGATCGGCTCAATGAGGTTGCACAGCGCGTGATGCACGACCCGGTCGCGAAACGAGGCGATCTTCGAAGCCAATGCCCGTAG
>JAXGTD010000232.1:0-3206 GCA_040775095.1 Chromatiaceae bacterium
ACAGTGCCAAGGCCTGTCGCCCCGCGGAGCGGGCCTCCCACAAGGTTTCCTCTTTCGCCCCGCGGAGCGGGCCTCCCACAAGGTTTCCTCTTTCGCCCCGCGGAGCGGGCCTGTCTCGGGACTTCCCCGATGCAGCCAGGTTGTACGCCGCTCGGTCATGGATTCAACCTCGCGCGCCACGCGCGGTACGCGTGCGCCAGATCGAGCGCCGCTGCGATGGCGGCCTCGATGGCGGCGAAGCGCATCTCCGGATGATCGGGGTATTCGTGCGCCAGGCGATTGCGCGTTTCCCGCCAGCGCAGCCAGGCGTCGACATCGAGGTAACCGAGCTTCTCCAGCCGGTTCAGACGGTCGATCATGGGCCAGTCTTCATACGGCTCAGAAAGCGCCGCAAGCGTCGCCGGAACAAGGCGTAGGCCCAAGGCATCCTGTAGCCTGGTGAAACGGAACAGGAGTTGGTCGAGGATTCGCAGCTTTTCGCGATCCGTCTCGAGTACCGCCAGGTTCGCAGCGGGTGCGGCCTGCCAGTCCTGCAAGGCAGCCTCCAACGTATCAAGGTGGCGGTCAGCTTCCCAGATGGCGGTTCGCAAGGGGCTTTGCGTCGTCATCCCTTGACCTGCGTTAGCAAGCGACCATCGCGCCTCGCCGCCCGGACCACCGGGCGCTCGTCGGGCGCACCAGCGGGGACGATCAGCACGTCGATCTGCCGTTCACCCAATTCGCGGTAGAGGCGTGCAATGAAGCGGTTGCGTCTCTCGACCAGTTCTTGGGGCTTCAACGGCATCGGCGACTCGACCAGCAGATCGATGTCACCGCCACGCCGGGAATCGTCCAAGCGGGAGCCGAACAGCCGTACCATCGAACCGGGCGCGAAGCACTCGCGCGCCGCCAGATCGATCGCGGCGATCTCTTTGGGCATCAGGCGCATGCGGCTGTTCCCCTGGATTCCTTGCTCAATTCCGACAGCGCCGTGAGCAAACGCGTGCCATGGGCGGCCAGATCACCGCGTTGCTTGCTTACCTCCACGGCCATATTCCATGGATGGATCAATAAATCATTCGGGCGCCGTTCGGTCAAGATGGCCCCGATCTGGGGCCACTAGGCTTGCGGGAGGGGCGCTCTGCGCCGCGACGACGCCTCTGAACCGTCGGAAAATCAGACCATGGGGGTTGGGTGCCGTCAAGCTCGGGTGGACGATCTGCTGGGCGGCTGAAGCCGCCCCACCTCTCCCGCGTTCACGCACCGGGTCACGATGTACCACCAACCCAGACTGCATCCCATAGCGGGTAGTCGCCGATGGAGGCGACCAAACCCCGGCGTTGGGGATTGGCAACGATGTAGCGGGCCACGGCGCGCAGGTCTTCTTCGGCCCGAAGCGCATGGTCGTAGTATGCCCGCTGCCATACCCTCCCCCGCGCTCCCGTGACCTGGCCTACACGCACGGCCGACCGACCTTTGAGGCGCCGCATCACCGCGGACAGGTCCTCACGCGCGCCGAGAATGAACAACCAATGCAGGTGGTCGGGCATCAGCACGTAGGCGAGGCTCTGGACCTCCGCGTGGTCGTGCAACCGGCGCATTTCGGTGACGACGATGCGTCCGAGCATCAGGTCGGCGAAGAGCGGACGGCGTCCCTCGACCACCGTGGTCACGTGGTAGGCGCGACCTGGCTCGGAGAATCGGCCTTTTAGCAGGTTGTCTCTTGGCATCTTCAGGTTTTTTTGGAGGCGGCTGAAGCCGCCGCGGGGTTCTATGTCCGCCTGGGGTTGGGCGGCTGAAGCCGCCCCTACGGGGATCCTATATCCGTGTGGGTTTGGGCGGCGGAAGGCGCCCTACGGGGGTTCTATTTCGCTGCGGGTGGGCAGCTGAAGCCGCCCCTACGGGGTTTTGGATCTGGGTGGCGGAAGGCGCGCGTACGGGCCAAGCGACACAACGACCAGCAGCGGCCCGCCGATGTTTTGGATTTGGGTGGCGGAAGGCGCGCGTACGGGACTACGGCTGGGGTCGCCGGTGCCAGTGCCAGGCGGTGGCGAGGATGGTGTCGAGGTCGGCGTAGCGGGGCCGCCAGGCGAGGTCGTGACGGATGCGGGTGGCGTCGCCGACGAGTCGGGGTGGGTCTCCGGCGCGGCGCGGGCCTTGTTCGACCGGGATGTGGCCGCCGGTGAGCGCGGCGGCGCGATCGATGACCTCACGCACGGAGAAGCCCTGTCCATTGCCGAGGTTGTAGGCGTTGCTGCCGGCGCCCTGCTCGAGGGCCTGCAGCGCGAGCACGTGGGCCTGGGCGAGGTCGGTGACGTGGACGTAGTCGCGGATGCAGGTGCCATCCGGGGTGTCGTAGTCGTCGCCGTAGACGGTGATCGCGGGGCGAATGCCGGCGGCGGCGTCGAGCACCAGCGGGATCAGGTGGGTCTCGGGGTCGTGGGACTCGCCGGTCTCGCCATCGGGGTCGGCACCGGCCGCGTTGAAGTAACGCAGGGCGATGGCGCGCAAGCCATGGGCGGCGTCGAAGTCCTGCAACATGCGCTCGATCATGAGCTTGGAGGCGCCGTAGGGGTTGACGGGGTGTTGCGGGTGGTCTTCGGCGATGGGCATCGCGGTCGGCTCGCCATAGGTCGCGCAGGTGCTGGAGAAGATGCAGCGGCCGATGCCGTGATCGCGCATGGCCTCGAGCAGCGTGAGGCTTCCGGCGACATTGTTGCGGTAGTACTTGCCGGGGTTCTGCACCGACTCGCCGACATAGGCGTAGGCGGCGAAGTGCATGACCGCGCTGGGCCGGTGCGCGGCGATGACGGCGTCGAGTCGGGGGCGGTCTTCGATGTCGCCGATCTCCAGCGGGCCCCAGCGGACGGCCTCGCGGTGCCCGTAGACGAGGTTGTCGTAGCTCACGGGTGTATAGCCGGCCTCGGCGAGGGCCTTGCACGCGTGGCTGCCGATGTAGCCGGCGCCGCCGGTGACGAGGATGCTGTCTTTCACGTTGTGCTCGGTTGGTGGGTTGGGGGGCTTGTCGGATACCTGGCAGGATACCGGATGCGCTGGCGCGACACGGGGCCGGTCAGCCGATGCGGACCTGCATGGCGGGAAAACGCTCGCGCAGGGTCCGCTGCAGGGCCTGCTTGGCGCTCACGTCGCCGTGAACCAGGATTACCTGTCCAGGCGGGTGGCGCATGCGCTGGATGAAGTGGAGCAGGTCTTTCTGGTCCGCGTGC
>JAXGTD010000233.1:0-3204 GCA_040775095.1 Chromatiaceae bacterium
ACGCTCCAGTCGCTGGCCCTGGGTGCCCCGTTTCGACTGACCGCGCAGCAACGCGACCAATACGCGGGCGTCGCTGCCGAAGCGACCGAGCATGGGGCTAGGCGAGCACGTCGGCGACGTGGAAGCCGGCGTAGGTGTGCACGCGGTCCAGCGGTTGCAGCCGTCGGGTCAGGTCCGGATGGAAGCGCAGCAGCTCGTGTAGTCGCGCGCCGGCGGGGCCGAGCTCGATCTGTTCCAGATAGCGCGGCGCGGCGTTGGCGCTGCGGAAGATGATGCGCGCGTCCGAGCGCGCTCGCGCGAGGATCAGGCCCCATTCCTTGGCCAATGCATCGGGCTGGTAGGAGCCCATCCAGTCCATGTGGTCGAGCAATACGTACTTGGAGATCCTCTCGTTGGTGCCGGCCAGAAAATCCGACACCGTCCCGGTGTGCAGGCTGATGCGATCGACGAGCCCGCCCTGGCCCGTGCTGCCTTTCAGGGCGGCGAAATTCTCGGGTCTCAGGTATTCCGGACAGCAGCTCGCGCTGTAGCGGCCACGCACATATACCATCCAGAAATAGTTGGTCCAGACGGGCAGCTGCCGGAACACGTACTCGATGCTCTCGCGCACGAAGCCGGCGACGCCGCGCTCGTGCTGCTGCTGCACCTCTTTGCGCTGCGGGTGCGGCACGCCGAGCATACTCATGGTGAGCTGGCGTGACAGGGTCCAGTTCAGCCCCGGTGTCCACATCAGCGGCTGGACGCGGCTGTCGTAGACGCGGCGCTGGTCGTCCAGCGACCGGGTGTCGAACAGCTCGGCGATGCTGGCGGCCAGTCGCGGCCGGACGCCCAGATAGGCGTGGAAGGCCTTTGCGACGATGCCGGACAGGCCATGGAAGTAGAAGCTGCCGCGCGGGTTGCAGAACCAGCGTACCCGTTTGTCCCAATAGGCCCGGGCGTAGGACGAGAGCACGCGGCGCAGCCGCCGTCGGTAGAGGTCCTCGAAGCCGGGGTGATGGCCGTCCCCGAACGCGGCGAAGAAGTCCGCGTGCTCGAGCTGCCGGATGCCGGCGAGCTTGAGCTCCAGCAGTGCGTTCTGGCGCGGATTGGCGTCCACGGCGTGGATATGGTGTGGGCCCACGAGTGCATAGTCGAGCACGTTGCAGCCGGCGCTGGTGATCACCAGCATGCGATCGTCTGGCTCGATGTTCAGGACCAGTCGATCCACCGCCGGGTCTTCCCAGCAGGTGTTGTAGACCAGCGCCCTGGAAGAGATGGCATCGAAGGTCTTCTGGTCGAGCCGGTCGGCGAGCGTGGGTCGGGTGTTCGATGCCATGCCGGGGGTGAATCTCGGTTGAGGGAAAACCGCGATAGACTACCCCCGGATGATGACCCGCTGATGGCGATTGGACGACGGCGCCGTTGCGGTTGCCGCGCGTGCCCCCGGGGGGCGCTCCTGGGAGCGGGCCGCCATTTTCAGCGACGGCAAGTCCTGGGAAATGCAGCGATCGAAGAGCCCATTTCTCGGATCGCGCCCTTCTGCGGCCGGATGCAATGAATCGCTACGCGCCGCCGCCATACACCCAGCGCAGGATCTCGTGGTGCACGGCGTGGCCATGCCAGGCGGGAAGTCGCTGGCCCTCGACGGCGTTGACCAGGACGACGACGACCCAGCGATTGCCCTGGGCGTCGAGCACGTAACCGGCGATGCAACTGGCGTCGCGCACGGTACCCGTCTTCAGGTGAGCCCGCCCGGCGATGGGCTCGTGGCGCAGGCGCCGCCTCATGGTGCCGTCGACGCCGGCGATGGGCAATGAGGCCACCAGCTCGGGCATCCAGGGCTGGTGGTAGGCCCAGACCAGCAGCTCGCCGAGGCTGGCGGCGCTGACGCGGGCCTCGCGCGACAGACCCGAGCCGTTGTCGACGATCAGCTCCGGGAAGCCGAATCCGTTCTCCGCGAGCCATGCCTGGATCGCGGCGCGGGATTTCTCCGGCGTCCCGGGTGGGCCCTCGCGCGCGATGCCGATGGCGAGGAACAGCTGGCGTGCCATCAGGTTGTTGCTGAGCTTGTCGATGTCGCGCACCAGCTCGCCCAGCGGCGGGGACTCGATGCGATGAAACAGCCTCGCGCCGTCGGGCACGGGGCCCAGACGGATGTGCCCCTGCAGTTGACCGCCGAGCTCCTGCCACCGCGCGTGAAACGCCGACGCGGCGTGCTGCGCCGGGGGGAGCAGCAGGCGTGGTATGCGCTCGTCGGGACATTCGCTGGCGAACGACCCGCTGACGCGGATGCGCGGACGTGCCCCTTCGGGCTCGGAGAATCCGACCTGCAGTCGATGGAAGCGCCCCTTGCACGCGGCCTTGACCAGCTTGGCCTCATTGACGATGTCGACGCCGCTCAGCGGCGGGTCGGTGTAGACGCCGACGTGCCCGTTGGTCGGGTCGTGGTAGACGACGATGTCGGTGACCTGGCGGTTGACGCCCAGGGCCGCGGGCAGGGCGTTGTAGGCGCTTTGGGCGGCGCCGTCGAAGTCACCACGATCGCTCTCCGGGGGGGCGAGGTAGTGGTCGTCGAAAATCAGGTCGCCGGCAATCCGGACGATGCCCTTGGCGCGCAGGGCGCGGATCAGCTCCGCGAGGGTGCCGTTGGACAGGTACGGGTCGCCGTAGCCCTTGACGATCATGTCCCCCTGCAGGGTGCCGTCGTGCAGCTCGCCGGTGACATAGACGTCGGTGGACCACCGGTGCTCGGGCCCGAGGATGTCGAGGCCGGCAATCACGGTGAGCAGCTTCATCACCGAGGCCGGGATGCGCGGGGTCTCGGCATTGAACGCGAGGGTGGGAAGATCGTCGTCGACGCGACGCACGTAGACGCTGATCTGGTCCGGGTCGAGGGGCAGCTCGGGGAGCTTGGCGTCGATGGCCGGTGGCAGATCATCGGCCAGCGCCGGCGGCAGCGCGGGCAGGACCGCGGTCAGGATGATGAGCAGCGCTGCCCGCGCCGCGCGCCGGCGTGGGCAGGGTCCGGGTACCCTGGCGAGCGCGCCGCGCGACGTGACGCCGTTGCGTGGGCGATCGGCGCTCATCGACGGCTGGCCCTCGCTCCGGCTCGGCGGCGACCCCCCCTCAACGCGGGGGGTCGTCGGGGTCGTCCCCCGGGGGGGTGGTCGCGGCCGCGGGCGCGGCCGCCACCCGGGCGCTGGGGGGGGCCGTGGCTTAGGCGCG
>JAXGTD010000234.1:0-3175 GCA_040775095.1 Chromatiaceae bacterium
CTAACGTCCAGGGCCAATCCCCGCGGGGCCGCGCGTTGCGCCTGAGGGAACGACCCATCTCTCGAGCCCGGCCGCAAGCGCCCCGGCCGGTGTGTTGCGCATTGGGCAATCGGCCTCCCATTGCAATGCGCCCTGTCGCACAGCGGCCAACCCCTCACGGGTAGCGCCGCGCCCTTGATTGACGCAAGGGTCATCGCCCGTGGCCGTTGCAGGCATGCTCGCGCCGCGTGACACCTTACCGCCCGCTCGTGACGATAGCCCGAGGAATCAAGACACGACATTCCGTAACATATATATACAAGTTTAGATATATACTGTGATCCGCATTTGAGCCGAGCCCATTCGAGGAGCCTCCATGCATTTGCAGATCCCAACATCCATCGTCGCCACTCTGGCCGCCCTGCGCGCTGCCTGGTACAAGGCCGGGGGTGGTGCATGAGTGCCCAATGCGAGGTCAGCGCCAGGCAGGCCGCCGGGGCCAGGCTGGGTGTCTTCGAGCGCTGGCTCACCCTTTGGGTGGCACTGTGCATCATTGCCGGGATCACCCTCGGTCACCTCTTTCCGGCTGTCTTCCAGTCCATCGGCGCGCTGGAGGTGGCCCAGGTCAACCTGCCCGTGGCGGTGCTGATCTGGCTGATGATCGTGCCGATGCTGCTCAAGATCGACTTCGCGGCGCTGCAGCGGGTGCGCGAGCATTGGCGGGGCGTCGGTGTGACCCTGTTCGTCAACTGGGCGGTCAAGCCGTTCTCGATGGCCTTGCTGGGCTGGATCTTCATCCGCCACGTCTTCGCCGCCTATCTCCCCGCCGAGCAGCTCGACTCCTACGTGGCCGGGTTGATCCTGCTGGCGGCGGCCCCCTGCACGGCGATGGTCTTTGTCTGGAGCAATCTCTCCGACGGCGAGCCTCACTTCACCCTGACCCAGGTGGCGCTCAACGACAGCATCATGATCGTCGCCTTCGCGCCTATCGTCGGACTGCTGCTCGGACTCTCCGCGATCACCGTCCCCTGGAGCACCCTGTTGCTCTCCGTGGTGCTCTACATCGTTATCCCGGTCGCCTTCGCCCATGGGTGGCGCAAGCGACTGCTGGCAAAGCGCGGCGAGGCGGGGCTGCAACAGGTCCTGCAGCGCCTGCATCCGATCTCGCTGCTCGCCCTGCTGGCAACGCTGGTGCTGCTGTTTGGCTTTCAGGGCGAGCAGATCCTGGCGCAACCGCTGATCATCGCGATGCTCGCGGTGCCGATCCTGATCCAGGTCTACTTCAACTCGGGCCTGGCCTACCTGCTCAACCGCCAGGTCGGCGAGGCCCATTGCGTTGCAGCACCCTCGGCCCTAATCGGCGCGAGCAACTTCTTCGAGCTGGCCGTCGCCGCGGCGATCAGCCTGTTCGGCTTCGATTCCGGCGCGGCCCTGGCCACCGTGGTCGGCGTGCTGGTGGAGGTGCCCGTCATGCTGTCGGTGGTTGCTATCGTTAACCGCAGCAAGGGCTGGTATGAACACCGCGCCGCGCAAACCTGACACACCGACGAGGACTCAACCATGGCACGAATGCATATCCACATCGCGGTTGCGGACCTGGAGGCGAATATCCGCTTCTACTCCGCGCTGTTCGGCACCGAGCCGAGCGTGACCAAGAGCGACTACGCGAAGTGGGAGCTCGCCGACCCGGCGGTCAATTTCGCAATCTCCGATCGCGGCCGCGCGCCGGGCCTGGACCATGTCGGCATCCAGGCCGATCGCGACGAGGGGCTCGCGGCCCTGCGCACGCGTCTGGATGCCGCCGAGATCAGCGGCGCCGAGCAGCACTCGGCCGGATGCTGCTACGCGCGTTCGAACAAGTACTGGGTGCAGGACCCCCAGGGTATCCCCTGGGAGGTCTTCCACACCCTGGAGTCGATCCCCACCTTCGGCGACGACCAGGAGCCTGCTCTTGCCAGCCAGGATTGCGCGGGAAGCGCCTGCTGCGTGCCGATGATCCCGGCCCCCTTCACTCGCTGAGAGAATGAGCACATCCATGATCCGATCCCTGCGATTCCTACTGCTTGTCGCCGTGCTGGGCGCCGCGACGGCCCAGGCCGCCCCCGCCTACCTGGTCAATGCCGACTGGCTCGCCGAGCACATCGACGATGCGAACCTGGTGGTGCTGGAGGTGCGTTATCACCCACACCGATTCTTCACCGTCGGCCACATCCCCGGGGCGGTGCAGGTCCAGCGTTTCAAGGACCTTGGCGACAACGCGGCCAACCCATTGATGCGCTTCCCGTCCAAGGATGCATTCCAGGCCACGCTGCGCCGTTGGGGCGTCAATGACGATTCCACCCTGGTGCTCTATGACGACTCGCGCACCGCCCTCGCCTCGCGCCTGTATTTCCTGCTCGCCCTCTACGGCTTCCCGATGGAGCAGGTCAAGGTGCTCAACGGCGGCACGGTGGAATGGAGCGCATTCAATGACCTCAGTCCGGAGCCGGTCGCGCGGGCGCCCGGCAACGTCACCCTCAAGGAGGCCGATGCCACGCTGCTGGTGGAGTGGACCGACGTCTACGATGATGTTGTCTCCCGCCGCGATCCCGACGTGGTGCTGCTCGATGCCCGCCCGCACGACATGTACACCGGCGAGGTGATCCGCCACTCCATCTCCGGCGGCCACATCCCCGGGGCGGTCAACGTGGTCAGTCTGGACGGCACCGACGCCCAGGCACAGACCTGGCGCGACGACGAGGCCCTGGCGGCCCTCTATCGGGAGATCCCCAAGGACAGGACGCTCTACGTCTACTGCCACGATGGCTTTCGCATGAGCCTGGCGTGGATGCAGCTCAAGCATCTGGGCTACGCGGACGTGCGCCTCTACAACGGCGGCTGGTCGCACTGGGGCAACACGCTGACGCTGCCCGTGATCGAGGGCGAGGAGCCGCTCGGTGGCGATTTCGCGCTTTGACGCGGTCGCGGTGTTGGGACGGCATTCCACGACGAGCTTAGGCTGGCCGGGCAGCGGCCGGCAAGAGGGCAGACCATAAAGATGACAACACATCCCTATGATGCACTCCCCCTCGCGCAGGGGGCCCGACTGCTCTTCACCCCCTGCCCGGGCACCAAGGGCGTTGGGCTTGCCGAGTCGCTCTCGCAATTGCGCGACGCCGGCGCGGACGCCGTGATCAGCATGACGCCAAGCGACGAG
>JAXGTD010000235.1:0-3161 GCA_040775095.1 Chromatiaceae bacterium
CTCGTCGCTTGGCGTCATGCTGATCACGGCGTCCGCGCCGGCGTCGCGCAATTGCGAGAGCGACTCGGCAAGCCCAACGCCCTTGGTGCCCGGGCAGGGGGTGAAGAGCAGTCGGGCCCCCTGCGCGAGGGGGAGTGCATCCCAACGATCCCGCGTGCCACAGAAGATGTCCACATCGACATCGCACGGTAGATTCAACGGCCCGTTTATGCCGGGCAGGTTGTAAGCGATGGCGATCATGCCGCCGGTAACGGGAATCTGCAGGTAAGGCCCCTTGACCTTGGCGGCCTCGTCCGGGCGTAGTGGCGCATCCGTCGCGCCGATGTCCACGGCGCCGGCGAGGAAGCGATCAATGCCCTCACCGCTGCCCACGGAGTCGTCGCTCAGCGCCAGGTCCGCATGATCCTGGGCGTAGACATCGAACCACTTGTTGAACATCTGTGCGGCGAACGACGAGCCGGCCCCGGTGATGGGCATGGTGGATCCGGAGGGAGACGCCGCTGGCTCCGTGTCGGCGGACTTCTCGCAGCCGCTGAGAACGAACAGGGCGGCCAGGCTAGCGAGGATGGATGCTGGGATCTGCAAGCTCATGGACGCTCCTCGAATGGGCTCGGCGTGAATGCGGATGCCAATATATGCGAGAGCCGAAATATATGTGTTGCGGAATGTCGCGTGTCGGCTGCTGGGGGCGTTGCCGCGTGCAGGCGGCAACGCGTGGCTCGGCGTGACCCTGCCTGTACGCGTCGCGGGCGCTGACCCTCGCCAGCATCAAGGGCACGGCAGGGCTCGCGAGCGGCGCGCGGTGATGCTCCGAGGCGCGGTGAGAAGGGTGGCCGTTTGGCCGACGCGCGCGGCTAGGTATCGCTTCCGCCCGGCCCAGGAAACCGGCGGTTCCCCTCAGGCGCAGCGCGCGGCGCCGGGGCGATTCGCCATAGCCGTCAGGGAGACCTCGTCCTTGGCGAATGGGGAAGACTCGGCGGTTCCAGACACCGTCTCCGCGAGAACGGCCCGGGCCCAGGACGGCAGCGCCGGATTGACCCTGTAGTAGACCCAGAGTCCCTCGCGGCGGTCGGTCACGATACCCAGCTCGCGTAGCTGGGCCAGGTGGCGCGAGATGTGCGGCTGACTTGCTCCGAGTGCGTGAGTCAGCTCGCACACGCAAAGCTCGGAGTGCCGCGACAAGAGCGCCAGGCAGCGAAGGCGTGTGTCGTTCGCCAAGGCAGAAAAGAATTCGGTTGCTTTCATGCTCCTAATATACCGCAAACGATATATGCTGGTGCTGACCAGTAAGCGAGGGTGAAGTGGCGGCTGGTGACGCGAGTGTCGGGTCTACCCCATCGAGATCCGCCCGTTCCAGTTGCCGAGACGACGGTTTGGAGAGACGATCGATCCAATCGCTGGAGTCCACCATCCTCGATGGCTGCGATCACCCGCGCGACGTTGCGCTCCCGCTCGGCCCTTGATCGTACCGGCGTACCGTCGACGAACCCCCGTTACGGTATGGCGAGCGGGGTCCGGTCCGACGGTCGTGCTCATGCTGTAGCCGCCGGGCACGGATTGTCCACCGCGATGCGCGCCGCTCGCGCCCGAGAGCGGCGTTGCGATCCTTGCAGTCGAGCTTGCTGTTACGGTGGGCGTCGCGCCTTGCTCTCGGGCACGATCGACACACCTTGCTGAGCAGAAAACCGATTCGTGGGGTAGTTACGGCGTTTGCCGTTCCGGCTCAGCGGTGCGGGCGTGCCTGCCGGCGGCGGGTGCTGGCCTCCGCGAGCTCATCGAGCATGGGCAGCGTGTCTTCCCAGGCGACACAGGCGTCGGTGATGCTCTGTCCGTAGACCAGATCGGCGCCGTGGCTGAGGGTCTGGCTGCCGCCGACCAGATGGCTCTCGATCATGGCGCCGATGATGCGCCGGTCGCCCCGGGCGATCTGCCCGGCGACGTCTTCGCAGACGCGGATCTGTTTGTCGGGTTGCTTGCGACTGTTGGCATGGCTGAAGTCGATCATGATCTTCGCCGTCAGCCCGGCGTCGGCGATCTGCTCGGCGGCGATGTTGACACTCTCGGTGTCGTAGTTGGGCCGCGTGCCGCCGCGCAGGATGATGTGGGTGTCTTCGTTTCCGGAGGTGTTGAAGATCGCCGACTGGCCGTCCTTCGTCAGCGACATGAACACGTGCGGGCGGGCCGCGGCGTGGATCGCGTCGATGGCGACCTTGACGCTGCCGTCGGTGGCGTTCTTGAACCCGACCGGGCAGGACAGCCCGGAGGCGAGCTCGCGGTGGCCCTGGCTCTCGGTGGTGCGCGCGCCGATCGCGCCCCAGCTGACCAGGTCGGCGATATACTGCGGGCTGATCAGGTCGAGGAACTCGGTGCCGGCGGGTACACCCATCTCGTTGACGTCGAGCAGCAGGCGGCGCGCCAGGCCGAGCCCCTTGTTGATCTCGAAACTGTTATCGAGATTGGGATCGTTGATCAGCCCCTTCCAGCCAATCGTGGTGCGCGGTTTCTCGAAGTAGACGCGCATCACGATCATCAGTTGCTCGCGCAGCGCCTCGCGCACCGGACTCAGGCGCTGCGCGTATTCCACTGCCGCGCCCGGATCGTGCACCGAGCAGGGCCCGACCACGACCAGCAGGCGATCGTCCTCGCCGTGAAGGATGCGCTGGATTTCGCGGCGGGCGCGATAGACGTTCTCCGCGGCCGCGTCGGTGATCGGGAACTGCTCGTGGAGATCCCTCGGGGCGATCACCTGCTTGATGTCGCGGATGCGCAGATCGTCGGTTTCGTGTCTCATGCTCGAAAGTCTGCTGGCAGATCGGGTTCGCAGTATACAACGCCGCGTGGGGCGGACCTTGGATGAGGATGGGGGGAGGGAACGTAAAAGCCAACGGCGGTTACCGTGGCGCCCACCCCCGCCGACGCGGACGATCCTGGCCTGAACCCTGAACCCCCGTCGCCCGGGCCAGGCGCCGGTCAGGGCGTCGGGACAGCGATTGGGCGATCCTGCTTGCGAAGCGCGTCGAGCCGCTTCTGCTCGGCCGCGATCGCATCCGCGTAGTAACTGGCCGCCTCCGCGGCCTCTGGTGAGGCGTCGGCGCTCGGGGTCGATGGTGCGGCACCGTCGGCGGCCGGCGCCGGCGCCGACCCGGCCCGGGCGTGTGCGC
>JAXGTD010000236.1:0-3121 GCA_040775095.1 Chromatiaceae bacterium
CGGGCCTGCTCCTTGCCGATCAGCGGATTCTTGTCTTCCGCCTTGGCTTCCAGGACGAGCAGCGGATAGCCTTTCTTGTCGAGCAGCAGGAAGTCGACGAATCCGGAGGTCGTGGTCTCGAAGTCCTCGCCCAGGTCGTCGATCCGCTTCTTGGTGAGCTTGACGTGGGGCTCCAGCACCACGTTGGCCTTGTCGCCCTTTTCGTCGAAGAAGCGCCAGCCGGACTCTTCCAGGAGCTTGTTGATCTTGATTCGGGCCTTGGCATCTTGGGCTGCCATGATCGTGTTCTTCCTTCCCTCGTGCTCACCCGCGGCTCGGTCATCCTGTCCCTTGGAGCTGGTCCGGCTACGGCTGTCCCTGAGACCTCAACTCCGTTCTGCTGGCAATAGTCGGGGGCTCGGACCGGACCCTGGGCGAGACGGAGCGCCGCTCCCGGCGGCGGCAACGTGCAGTGCCTCCCCGGGGCGGGCGGCCCAGAGGGCGGGTGGCGGGCTGGCTCCACGGTTGCGCGCTGCTCGCGTCGGTAAACCAAAGGGGACCAAGGTAAACCAGGTACGCGCTGTAAACTGTAAAGTATAGGAAAATCCGCTATCGTCCAACGAACGGGATCAATACACGCGACGGAGGAGCGACTGACGCGCCCTCGCTTCGCTCTCCATGGCGCGCAGCGAGGGAAGGCCGCCCAGCATTGCCAAAGGTGGGGTAAGCTCGCCCTCTCCAGGGCGATAAACAAAAAAGACCTAGCGCCAGAAAGCGCTAAGTCTTTGATTTGGCGCGCCCGGAGAGATTCGAACTCCCGACCACCTGGTTCGTAGCCAGGTACTCTATCCAACTGAGCTACGGGCGCAACAGGCCGACAATGGTGCCGCCGATTGGGGTGTGTGTCAAGTGCCGCGACGCCGTGAACAATGCCCGCGCGTGCGCCGACCATGGCCGCGGTGGTGTGCTCGGGTCTGCCTGTTCTTAGCGGGTCTTAGCTTGCCGGCTTGTGCCGAGTAGCACATCGCGGGCGCGCAGGTCTTGCAGCAGCGTTTTGCCGGCGTTGATGACCTGCGCCGGATTCGGGTGCTGCAGCTCCTGGGCGATCGTTTGGACGGCCTCGCCTCCGGTGGGCGCCGGGTCGCCCTGTAGCAGTTGCAGCAGGCGCTGGGTGACGGCGTTGATTTCCATGAACTCGACGTCGTCTTTGCGATTGCGGTAGACGAGCAGATGCGTTGGCTGCTCACCGGGTGAGGTGGGCTGGAATTCCGGACCGATGCGGTGCACGGGAAAGCGATAGCTGAGATTCCACGCCAGCGGTGAGACCATGGGCACGCCGGTCATCAGGTCGCCATTGGGGTCGGCCAGGCGTGGGTCGGGGTCGGTCTCGCTGATGCGCAGGGCCAGCTCGACCCATTCGTAGTGGGCCAGCTCGAGCAGGAACGGGGGATCGTTGGGGTCTGGCCCACGCTCGTTGCCCAGATAGTCGATAAACTCCTGGGCGATCTCCAGGAACAGCGGCGTGGCGCAGCGATGGCCGACCAGGAAGCCACGGATCAGTGCCTGCCAGTGTTCTGGCAGCAAGAGTCGGTGCAGGACCGGGAAGTTGGCCTTCAGTAACGACGAGACGTTGTTGAAGAACAGGTCGCGGTAGATCGCCATGCGCCTGGGCTCGACGTCCGTCGGGCAGGGCTGGTGCGCGGGGTCGCGGATATGGGCGGCGAACGCCAGTTGCTGGCGGGCGAACGCGGCCGGGGATCGGGCCCGCGCCGCGGCGCCGGTGGGTTGTTCAGGCATGGGCGGTGGCATCTGTCCGCGTCTGGCTGAAATGCGCGTGCTGGATCTGGCTGATCCGCCCGACCTCGGCTGCGAGTTGATCCAGCGCGGGGATATTGAAGTCGCGTTCCAGCAGGGTGGGGAAGACGCCAAAGCGGGCATAGGCATGGTCGAGCAGGTCCCAGACGGGGTCGATCACGTCGGCGCCATGGGTATCCACGCGCAGGTCCTCGGCCTCGCGATAGTGCCCGGCGATGTGCCCGTAAACCACGCGTTCGGCCGGCAACGCCTCGAGGAAGCGCACCGGGTCGTAGCCGTGGTTGATACTGTTGACGTAGATGTTGTTCACGTCGAGAAGAAGGTCGCAATCGGCCTCGGCAAGCACGGCGTTGATGAACGTGATCTCCGACATCTCCTGGCCGGGGGCGGCGTAGTAGGAGACGTTCTCCAGGGCGATGCGCTGTCCGAGGATGTCCTGCACCTGGCGCACGCGGGCGGCGACATGCGTCACCGCCTCGGCGGTGAAAGGGATTGGCATCAGGTCGTAGAGGTGGCCCCCGTCAGAGCAATAGCTCAGGTGCTCTGTGTAGGCGCGGATGCCATGTTGCGCCAGAAAACCCGCGACCCGCTTGACGAATGCCGTGTCCAGCGGCGCCGGGGAGCCAATGGACAGCGACAGCCCATGGCAGACGAAGGCGAAGCGCTCGGTGAGCGCGCGCAGCAGTCTGCCCTGGCGCCCGCCCACGCCGATCCAGTTCTCGGGGGCGACCTCGTAGAAGTCGACCTCGGCAGGGGGGCGCTCGGCCGCGGCGGCGATGAACGCGCGCCGCAGGCCGAGCCCGGCGCCACGGACCGGGTGCTGCCCTGCGGTCATGGCCGGCTCAGCTGGGGGAGGGCTGGTCAGGTGGAGCTACCGCACTTACCTTCGCCTTCCATTTTCTCACCGCCGCACTTGCCTTCACCTTCCTCTTTCTCACCGCCGCTCTTGCTGCCGTCGTCGTTCATCATGCCCTCGCCGCACTTGCCCTCGCCGCACTTGCCCTCGGCGTCGGCCTCGGCGACGACCATGTAGCCGCTCTCCAGCGACGAGGCGCCAAACGGATTCTCGGCCGCGTTGGCCAGCTCGACAGCGGAGAGGCTACCGACGAGGGCGGCGCCGACGATGGTCGCAATCGGGGTGATGTTCTTGTTTGCCATGGTGGTTTTCTCGCAGATGTTGGGGGATTCTGAGTCCGGCAGACCGCGATAGCGTGAATGGTAACGGTTCTCAAATGCGCGGCGCGGGATCGCATTCATAGCACAGCCGCGACGGTGATGGAACCCCCGGCGTGTCGGGTGAAGTGGTGTCACCGATGCGAGGATGGGA
>JAXGTD010000237.1:0-3112 GCA_040775095.1 Chromatiaceae bacterium
CCCGCCGCTGCATCGGCATCGTCGAAGGCCTTCTGGCGTTCTCACGCAGCGGCGACGCCACCCGGATGGGCTTCCTGCTCACCGACCCGCTTCCAATCCTCGAGCGTGTTCTGCGATTATTGGACTACCGGCTCAGGAAAGAGGCCGTCAGCGTCCTGGTCGTTGTCGAGCCCGGCCTGCCCGCGGTACGGATCCAGCCGGAACGCGTCGAGCAGGTGCTGGTGAATCTGATGACCAATGCGCTGGATGCCATCGCCGAGAGCGATGTCAAGCGTATCGACGTCGACATGCGTATCATCGGGGGGGATTTCGTCTTGCAAATCGCCGATCGCGGCCCCGGTATTCCAGAGTCGATCAAGGCGCGCATCTTCGAGCCCTTCTTCACGACCAAACCCGCGAGAAAGGGTACCGGGCTCGGGCTGTCCACCAGCTGGTCGATCGTCACCGACCATGCCGGGCATCTGGAGGTCAGCGATCGCCCCGGTGGCGGTACCTGCATGACCGTTACCATCCCGACCGAACTGGCGCACAGCGATGAAAAAACGCATCCTGATCATTGACGACGATGACGCCGTCCGTAAGGCCTTCGCGTTGGCCCTGAGAGACTTGCCGTACGAGCTCATTCAGGCGGCCAGCGGTGAGGAGGGCGCCGATCTGGCCATTCGCGAGCCGGTCGACCTGATTTATCTCGACCTGCGCATGCCCGGCATCGACGGGGTAGAGACCCTGCGCCGCATCCATACCGTAAAGCCCGACCAGCTCGTCTACATCGTCACCGCCTTCCATCGCGAGTTTTTCGACGAGCTCGTCACCGCCCGCGGCCAGGGACTGCCCTTCGAGCTGATGCGCAAGCCATTGGAGCGCCATCAGATCATCGAGATCACCCGAAGCGTGCTCGGCGACAGCGATGTCGGCGAGGACCGTCATCAGGCCGATGCGGGTTAGCCCGCCGGGCGCTGTCCTCGCCGCGCCCTGACCGGCCCGACGCGCCCCGCCCACGCCGCGCGCGCGTGGTCCGCGCGCGGCGTGGGCGCGCCTGCCGTCAGAGGCGCACGCGCACCCGGTAGGTCAGCACGGTTTCCCCCTCGGCGGGGACGTCCAGTTCCCATATCGCCGTGTTCGCGTTGCCCTTCACATGCGGGCGGCTCTCCTGGAGCATCTTCCAGTCCCCGGGAATACGCTCCTGCACGGTCACCCGCACCGGCTCGTCCTTGGCATTGCGCACGCGGATCTCGAAGGCGCTCTCGAACTGGTATTGCCACGGCCCGCTGCCGGACAGCTTCTGAAACAGGGTCTGCTTCTTCTTCGCGGTCACGTCGAAGGCCTTGCCAAGCCGCAACCGCAGGGTCTCGTTCTTTGGCGTGTGCTCGATCCGATCCTCGCCGACGAACTGGGCGTTGCCGCCGGAGTCACGCTTGTAGATGCGAACGACGCCCTCGGGCAGCGGCATGCCCAGATTGGATGCCTCGTCGTTGGTCAGCTCCAGCAACACCTCGACATCGATGTCTTGTGCCAGCTCTCCCCGGGGATTGCGATAGCCGTCTTCGTCATCCTGGATCAGCAGCTGTTTGCGCACCGCCGCGTCGGTGGCGCTCAATAGGGCAACCTGTTTCGTCTGGTTGTCGGCGATGGTGGTCGGCTCGGCCAGGGTATACAAGTGGTATTCGAACAGCGACTCCTCCGCCATGGGCGCCGCCGCGGCCATCACCCGCTCGCGCTCGGCGCCGGATCGGAACCGCGGCGTGGAGACGACGTTGACGGCCCCGGCCACCAGCTGGAGCCTGGCCTCGCGATAGGTGGTCCCGCTGCGGTTCTCCAGCGTGACCCAACCGGTCAGATCAAGCCGGTCCTCGTCCGCCGAGAGCTCGCCGACGTAGTCTGCCTGCCAGGTCAGGCCGCCGGTCAGATAGCTGAGCTCGAGCTGTTGCGGGCCGGCGCGCTCGTTGTCCAGCGTCATGACCAGCGTCGGGCGATCGCGCAGATTCGATGGGATGTCGCGGTAGACGATGCGCCAGGGAAGCCCCCCGGGGCCATCCGCGCGCCGGCCGTTGCCGAGCCAGCCGGTCTCGATACGCTCGCCGATGCGCAGCACCACACCGTCGCTGGCCGCCAGCACCGTCGCCTGCTCCTCGGTCTCCTCGCCGGTGGTGGGGTGCGTACTGATCAGCCCCACCTGGCGGCCGACATACTTTTCCAGCAGCTTGGCGGGCGTCAGGAGGTCGAAATCGAAATTCTGCTCGATCACCCGTGGGCCGGCCCCAGCCTCGGCATCCAAGCCGCGAAGCAGCGCCGTCTGCGGCCGGATTCGCGCGCTCACATCACGAAAGGCAAGCGCCACCCGGCCCGCCGGAAGGGTCACCTGTCGTTGATCCTTCACCAGCGCCAGGTCCTGGTTGTAGATGGTCACGGCGACCGCGCGTTGGTCGTCGAGCGTCGTGCCCAATTGGCTGTCGTGATTGGTCTGTCCCATCACTGGCTCCATGGATGCAATGCAAAAGAGGATGACTGGCAGCATCGGTACGCGGGCTGGCATTGTCTCTGTCTCCCTTGGTCTGGATTCGCGGGTCGGCGCACACGGCCAGGCGGCCGCGCGGCCCGTCAGCCGGTCAGCCAGTCGCGGGCCGCCTGCAGCTGGGCATCGGAGAAGACACGCACCTCCCCTGGCATCGCAAACCCCAGTGCCTTGGTGGCCAGACGGATCCAGTCCACGTCGGTGACCAGCGCGATGCGCTCCCAGGCCGCCATGTGGCTCAGGCCCACCTTGGCGTCCTCCCACAGGGCACCGGCCTCGAACCCCTCAAAGCCCGCACCCAAATGGTAGAGCAGGCGGACCTTCCCGGCGCGGGCCAGGGCGGCCTCCACGGCGGGGACGAGTTGGTGCTCATAGTCCGCAGCCGTGACCTTGCCCTGGGCAGTGAAACCGATCACGTTCTCTGGAAGGCCAGTCATCATCTCGATCATGCTCGTGCTCCGCTGGTTGGTCGTCTTGGGTTCGCGTGGAGAAATGCGTTACAAGCCTGCGGTATCCCCAAATAATCGCTCTGGAAGACAGGGGGTTACAGCCTTTCTCATGGACAGGTCCGCCGCGCACATCCACTACGCTGCCGTCCTC
>JAXGTD010000238.1:0-3040 GCA_040775095.1 Chromatiaceae bacterium
CCCGCCATGCATGACATGCTGCCCCTGTTGCGGGCCACGGCCTTTCCGCCCCTGCGCCGCCGGGTCTTGGTGACCCTGCAGGTCAACCTCGGCTACCGCTGCAATCAGAGCTGCGTGCATTGCCACGTGAACGCGGGCCCGGGGCGCACGGAGCAGATGGATGATGCCGACATCGAGCTGATCCCCCGGGTGCTGGCCGCCCGCGGCCTGTCGACGCTGGACCTCACCGGCGGGGCGCCGGAGCTGCATCCGCGCTTTCGTTGGCTGGTACAGACCGCGCGGGCCCTGGGTGTGACGGTGATCGACCGCTGCAACCTGACCATCCTCTGCGAGCCGGGATTCGAAGACCTTGCCGACTTCCTGGGCGAGCAGGGCGTGGAGATCGTCGCCTCCTTGCCCTGTTACCTGGAGGAGAACGTGGACCGCCAGCGCGGCAAGGGCGTGTACGCGCGCAGCATCGACGGGCTCAAGCGCCTCAATCAACTCGGCTACGGCCAGCCGCAGGCTGGGTTGCCACTGCACCTGGTCTACAACCCCGCCGGGGCCGATCTGCCGCCGGGGCAGTCGGGGCTCGAGGCGGCCTACAAGCGCGAGCTCGCCGAGCGCCACGGGGTCGTCTTCAACCGGCTCTATACGCTAACGAACATGCCCATCCTGCGCTTTGGCAGCACCCTGGTCTCCAGGGGCCAGCTCGATGACTACATGGGCCTGCTCAAGGACAACTTCTGCGCCGCCAATCTGGAGCAGGTCATGTGCCGCGACCTGATCAGCGTGGACTGGCAGGGATTTCTGTACGACTGCGACTTCAACCAGCAGCTCGGCCTGCCGCTGCAGGGGACGAACCGGGGCGGGGCGCGGCGTCGCCTCTCCGACCTGCTGGCGAGCGACTTCGCCGGCACGCCCATCGCGGTGGCCGATCATTGCTACGGCTGCACGGCAGGGCAGGGCAGCAGTTGCGGCGGCGCCCTGGACGAGCCCCAGACGGAGCGCGCGGCATGAAAAAGGCTACGCTTCTGTTGGCCATCGCGGCCCTGGTCGCGGCCTTCTTCGTCTTCGACCTGGGCCGCTTTCTGACCCTGGATGGCCTAAAGGCCGGTCAGGCGACCTTTGCCGCCTGGTATGACGCCTCGCCCTTGCTGGTCGCCGGCGCCTACCTGCTCATCTATGTGGCCGTCACCGCCCTGTCCCTGCCGGGGGCAGCGGTCATGACCCTGGCCGGCGGCGCCCTGTTCGGGCTGTGGGTTGGCACCCTGCTGGTCTCCTTCGCCTCCAGCATCGGCGCCACCCTGGCGTTTCTGGCATCGCGCTTCCTGTTTCACGACTGGGTGCAGGGGCGCTACGGTAAGCGTCTCGCCGCCATCAACAAGGGCGTGCAAAAGGACGGCGCCTTCTATCTCTTCACCCTGCGCCTGGTGCCGGTCTTTCCCTTTTTCGTCATCAACCTGCTGATGGGCCTCACGCCCATCAGGGCCCGCACCTTCTACTGGGTGAGCCAGATCGGCATGCTGGCGGGGACCCTGGTCTACGTCAACGCTGGCACCCAGCTCGCGAGGATTGACAGCCTGTCCGGCATCCTCTCACCGGAGCTGCTCGGCTCCTTCGTCCTGCTCGGGATATTTCCCCTGTTGGCGAAACGACTGGTTGCCCTGGTGCAGGCGCGCAAGGTCTACGCGGGCTGGAAGCGGCCGCGGCGCTTCGAGCGCAACCTGGTGGTGATCGGCGCCGGCGCCGGCGGTCTGGTGAGCGCCTACATCGGCGCCGCGGTGAAGGCCCGGGTGACCCTGATCGAGAAATACCAAATGGGCGGCGACTGCCTGAACACCGGCTGCGTGCCCTCCAAGGCCCTGATCCGCACCGCGAGGCTGCTCGCCAACATGCGCGACGCGCAAGAGCTGGGTATCGGCGCGGCCCACGCGGACTTCGACTTCGCCCAGGTGATGGAGCGGGTGCAGCGGGTCGTGGAGGCGGTCGCGCCCCATGACTCGGTGGAGCGCTACCAGGGGCTGGGTGTCGACGTCATTCTAGGCAGCGCGCGGATCCTCTCGCCCTGGGAGGTCGAGGTCCGCGGTGAGGACGGCGCCGTGCAAAGACTGACCACCCGAGCCATCGTGATCGCCACCGGGGCGCGGCCCTTCGTTCCGCCCATCCCGGGGATCGAGGAGGTCGGCTACCTCACCTCCGACAACCTCTGGGAGCTGCGCGAGCTGCCCCGGCGGCTGGTGGTGCTGGGCGGCGGCCCCATTGGGGCGGAGCTGGCCCAGGCGTTCGCCCGGCTGGGATCCCAGGTCACCCAGGTCGAGATGCTGCCACGCATCCTGATGCGCGAGGACCCCGAGGTCTCGGCCCTGGTGAGCGAGCGCTTCCGTGCCGAGGGCATCGAGGTTCTGGTGGAGCACAAGGCGGAGCGGTTCCTGGTCGAGGACGGCGAGAAGATCCTGGTCGCCACCCACCAAGAACGAGAGGTACGCATCCCCTTCGATGCGGTACTGGTGGCGGTCGGACGGGTGGCCAACCTGAAGGGCTACGGCCTGGAGGAGCTGGGGCTGGACGGGGGCCGCACCATCGAGACCAACCAATGGCTCCAGACCCGCTATCCCAACATCTACGCCGTCGGGGACGTGGCCGGGCCCTACCAGTTCACCCACACCGCCGCCCACCAGGCCTGGTACGCGGCGGTCAATGCCCTGTTCAGCGGTCTCAAGCGCTTCAAGGCCGACTATCGGGTCATCCCCTGGGTGACTTTCACCAGCCCCGAGGTGGCCCGCGTCGGCCTCTCCGAGGAGGAGGCCAAGGCCCAGGGCATCGCCCATGAGGTCACCCGCTATGGACTCGACGAGCTGGATCGGGCCATCGCCGACGGCGACGCCCATGGCTTCGTCAAGGTCCTGACCCCACCTGGCAAGGACCGCATCCTCGGGGCGACCATCGTCGGCGAGCATGCCGGGGAGCTGTTGGCGGAATTCACGCTGGCCATGCAGCACGGCCTGGGGCTGAACAAGATCCTCGCCACCGTCCACCCCTATCCCACCTGGAGCGAGGC
>JAXGTD010000239.1:0-3021 GCA_040775095.1 Chromatiaceae bacterium
TAGCAGCCGACCCGATGGGGCCGGCGGACATCAGCACTGTGGCGCCCGGGGGCAGTTTCGCGACCTGCAGCCGGTCCTGGGCCCGCTCGAGGGCCTGCGGGGTGCTGTCCGGAGCCGCAACCGCGGCGGCGGAGTCGCCGTGGGTGCGGTACCGGATCGTCGTCGCGTCGATGACGGCGCACAATGCAGAGATGGCCGACTCCGTCACGCACTCAAGACTGCGCTCCGGATCCGCGGTTTCGAGCAGCGCGCCGCGGGCGGCCGAGCGGCATTGGTCAGCCGACTCGGTGTCGGTGCATCGGCCCAGCAGAACGCCGGTGCGACTGTTGCCCAGCACGACCACCTCGTGCCAGTAGCCCGGGTGGTCGGCTGAGGAGTACCGAACCGAGAAGGCGTGCGGGGCGGGAACCGGCCAGCCGCCACTCCCAGGCCTCCCGGCCCGGACGCCGGACTCGGAGTCGAGCCCTTCTCCCACCATTTCAGTCCTCTTTGCTTGGCTGATCGCCGCAGCTTAGCAAGGAAACCAAGGGCGTTTTCCGCGTGCCTGGTCCGTTTGCCCGAGCGGGGCGATGGAGAACCGTTACGCTCTGGGCATGTTGCGCCACATGGTCATCGCCGCCGTGCTCGCCGGAGGCGCCCTGGGAGCGGCCCCGTCCGCCGTTGCCGACGGAACCCAGCGGACCTACCCCGGTGACGTCCCCGGTATGAATTACGAGGCGCACCTGAGCGCGCCGTGTTACCGGTGGGACCGGTTCATCTTCGGCCGCGGCCCGGGTGGGCAGGCGCTCGCGTGTCACTTCATCGCGGGCCAGTCCTATGTGGGCATGGACCGGCCGCCGGAGGGCACCGGCTTCTGGGTGGTTTCGCCGAAGCTGTACGGCGTCCAGGAGGTCGGATCCGAATGCCCCGGTTCGCAGGCGGCGGCGCAGTCGCCCGATGGGCTTCCGATGCTGTGCCTGGGCGCTCAGGGCTGGCAGCCCGGCTTCCTGCGCAACGGCCCCTGGGGCAACGGCAGCCAGTTCGACCGGGTCGGCTGAGGGTAGGCGCCGTCAGACGGCTTCGGCTGCCTCGTTGAACGCGTTGAGCCGGCCGGTGGCATCGAGGTACTCCTGCACCCACCGTTCGATGACGGCGGCGCTCTTTTCCACCCGGGATAGCTGGCCCACCACCTGGCCGACCGGGTTGAATGCGACGTCCACCGTCTCGTCGGGGTAGCGGCTGGTTGCCGCGACGGCCATCCCGGAGACCATGTATTGCAGCGGCATCCCGAGCGGCTCGGGGTTGCCGGCCGTCTGCCATGCCTCGGTCCAGTCGTTGCGCAACATGCGGCACGGCTTGCCGGTGAACGATCGGCTGCGAACCGTGTCGCGGCTGGTCGCCTTTGCATAGGCGGCCTGCTGGACGGGGGTGTTCTGGGCCTCCTCGACCATCAGCCACTGCGACCCGGACCATGCGCCCTGGCAGCCCATGGCCAGCGCGGCGGCGATCTGATAACCGCTGCCGATCCCGCCGGCGGCCAGCACCGGTCGCGGCGCCACCTCACGCACCACCTGCGGCCACAACACGATCGAACCCACGTCGCCGCAGTGGCCGCCGCCCTCTCCGCCCTGCGCGATGATGATGTCGACGTCGGCCTCGGCGTGCTTGCGGGCCTGGGCAGGAGAACCGCACAACGCGGCGACCTTGCGTCCGCTGGAGTGGATGTGCGCGATCATCTCGGCCGGCGGGGTTCCCAGCGCATTGGCGATGAGCGCGACCTTGGGGTGCCGCAGCGCCACCGCAACCTGAGGGGTCGCCGTCGCCTCGGTCCACCCGAGCAGCTGTAGTGCGTTCGAATCGGCGTCGTCGGTCGGCACCCCGTGGTCGGTGAGGATCTTCTTGGCGAAGTCCAGGTGCTGCTGGGGAACCATTTTGCGAAGCATGGCGGCGAGCTCCTCCCCGGACATGTTCGCATCCATGCCTTCGTAGGAGTTGGGGATCACGATGTCGACGCCGTAGGGGCGCTCGCCGATGCGCTCGTCGATCCAGTTGAGTTCGATCTCGAGCTGTTCGGGGGTGAAGCCGACGGCGCCGAGCACGCCGAAGCCGCCCGCCTTGCTGACCGCCAGCACCACATCCCGGCAGTGGGTGAAGGCGAAGATGGGGAACTCGATGCCGAGTTCGTCGCAGAGGGGTGTATGCATGTCCGGCTCCTCGGGACGGTAAAACTGGAACGTGTTCCAGTTAGTTGCGAGTCTAGCCGCCGGCCAGCCAGAGCACGAGGAATGCCACCACGGCCACCAGGCAGAGCAGGTGATCGCCCAAGATCGCCCGGGCCAGGCGGATCTGTTCGCCTTCGGGGTCTGTCCGTCGGCCCAGGCGGGTGGCGTTGGGCACGGTGCGCAGCAGTGCCAGCAGGATAGGGCCGCCTGCGAGCACCCCGGACATGGCCATCATCCAAGCGGGCCTGACCCCGCGCGTTGCTTCGAATGCCAACGCCGCCAGCAGAATTCCCATCACTACGGGGATCAGTGCGCTCATCGGCCTCGAGGTGGTCGTCGCCCGACGGTAGTAGCCGCAGATCGATTCCAGTGCGGAGGTGGCGACATCCTTTTCGCGGCGGCCCCGCCGTCCGATCTGGATGTCGAAGATGAGATCCATCCACAGAACCGCGAGCAGGAACCCCGCGCAGGCCGTCACGATGTGATCCGTCATTCGTCCCCCGGGTAGGAGTAAATTGGAGGGTGCGCTCAACGTTGAGCGTCATCGATGAACGAGGTGTTCGATGGCCACTTTCGCAAGATCGCCCCGTGCAAGATCGATAAGGGCTGGGATCGCTGCCGTTGTGGCGTCAGTTATCTCGTTGGCGGGTTCCCTCGCCCTTGCGCCCGTCGCGTCGGCCGACCCGATTCCGGCGCCCCTGGCGCCCTGCTACAACGGCGTCTTCCCGCTGAATCCCTACGTGGACAACTGCGCGCTGCCGGCACGTCCGCCGCGCACGCTGGGATCCGCCCCGGATCAGACCGCGCTGCTCAACTGCAA
>JAXGTD010000240.1:0-2998 GCA_040775095.1 Chromatiaceae bacterium
GAGGCGCCCACGGCTCTGTCGATCGGGCCTGCGGACTGCCCGGCAGCACGGGGCTGATCAACTTCACCAGCAATGTCAACCTTGGCGAGTGCGGCAAGTGCCATGTCGGACGGTTTCTCCCACCGATGCAGAAAGCCTTCACCAGTGTCTTCATGCAGATGGGAATGCCCCCGGAGCTGGCGGCAAGCAATGCGACCGGCCTCGTCGACGGGGGACTGGACTGCCTGATCTGCCATTCCGAGCGTTACCTATCCGTTCGTGACGACATCGACTGGTCGCTGCCGACGCTGGAGATGGCCGGCTATGCGAGCCCCGGGGAACATTCCCCATCACCACAAGGCTACGGGACGCTCGCCCATGACGATGCAGACTTCGATCACGACGGGCAGCTCGACCTGGTGATCGATCTCAACGGCGACGGCATCGGCGACGCGCCGCTGATGCAGGACCTCGACGGCGACGGGACACCGGAGACGCCCTGGCCAACGATCATGCAGGACCGATCGGTCGCGGCCGTGCTCTCCGTGGGCAGGACCGACGAGCACAACTGCCTGCGCTGCCATGAGCATGCTCGCACCGGCTATAAGCGCGGCACCCTGTTCCGGGTCGGCTACGACGCGCATGCCAACCTGTGTTTCCCGGATCCAAGCCTCGCGGCGGACGACCCGAAGTGTCCCGAGCACAATACCTGCACGGCCTGCCACGTTACACTCGATTACGATCAGGATGGCGATGGTCTGAAGGACGTGCACAAGTTCGTGCGCGGGCATCTGGTTGGGGGCGATCTGGCCGCGGCGGACTATCCGCCGCCTCCGCCGGGCGCACCGGTCGATCCGGCCGATCCGACCCATCTGGCCTGCGAGCAGTGTCACGTTGTTGAGTCGTTGCCGCAGCGCGAGGCGGACGGCGTCCACAGTGAGCGGCATCTCGCCAAGATCGCCTGCGAGACCTGCCACATCACGCGTAGCGCTGGCATCACCTACTCGGTCTATGGACAAGGTGGCCATGTCTCGTTCGGCCGCAACGCCGCGGGCAGGGACACCAAGCTCATCACCCTCGACCACATGCTGGCCGACGAGGACGATCCGGCGGACATCGACGCGGACTTCGAGGCATACCGTCTCACGCCGGTGCTGATGTGGTTCAACGGCTCCACCTCCTTCCTGGCCCAGTCGCTGGCGGTGCGCGATGCCCCGAACACCAAGATCACCCCGTTCAAGCCCATGGCAAACGGGATGGTCATGGACGGGCGCTTCTTTCAGGGCGAGTACCTGATGAACGAGGCGGGATTCCCCTACAACGCCCACTCGATGTACCGCTTCTACGCCAACGCGGCGAATTGCGGCGACCTGGCACTGCCCGGCATGGAGCCTTTCGTCTGCAGCGCGGACGGCAAGTATGGCAATGCCGAGGTCTTCTCCGCCCTCGGGCTGCTCGGCACGGTCAAGGACAACGCCGGCAACCTGATCGTGCAGGGGCAGACCCCCGAAGAGGTCCGCACCACGACGCTGCTCGATCTGATGGCCATGGATCGCCCGGACGTGCAGACGATGGCGATGATGCAGGCGTTCCCGAATCTGATGAACTTCAGCAAGACCGGATTTGGTTACGAGCACTACCTGGTCAGCTCGGCCCTGGCCGGATCCGCGGCGGACGCGGACGGCAATGGCGTCGTCGACAGGCTCGCGCCGGACCTGTTCAGGATGTTCAACGACGACCCGACCAACCCGGGCGCCGTCAATGTCGGCCTGATGGAGCTCAAGGGGTTCAATCAGCCCATGTTCCTACCCATGGATTACGACTGGTACCCGCCCTTCGAAGCGGTCTCGGACGTCGCGACCATGAAGCTCCCGGACGGCAAGTTCATGAAGCTGTTTCTGGGGATGCAGCTGCAGATGGCGGGTGTCCCGATGGACATGATCCAACAGCTGATTGGAAGTTACCCCGCCTTCTCGAACGGCGTGACCCTTGGCGGCCACGGCGTGGTGCCCAACCCGCACGAGAACGCGCTTGGCAGTGGCGGGCGATACGGCGGGTGCCAGCAGTGCCACGTCGCCGGTGGCGTGCTGGAGGCCCTGGTTCCGGTGACCAAGGAGCAGTATATGGCAACGCCAATGGGCGAGGCGGCGCTGCCGGTCTACAAGTGGAGGTACTACCACACCCCTGAGCTGATCCGCCTCGGCTTGACGACGAGCAACGAGGATGTCGTGGGTGGCGCGGATATCGATATCGATGCCGATCCCAGGTACGTGCGCGAGAGCACGCAGGAGATGGCGCTCAACTGGTTCGCGCCGAGCGCCTGCGCGAGCGACCAGGTCAACCAGACCGAGCCGGTACCCTGCTTCCTGCAGGCCGACGCGGCCGCCGCGCTGGCGGGCACCGACCTCACGCGGGCCAGTCTGACCTGGGAGGCCGAGAGTGCCTGCGACAGCAGCGGCTGCCCCGAGTGGATGCCCGTCCTCGAGCCCGTCACCACCGGCACGCCAAACTATGCCGTGCTCGGGTACGCGAAAGACGAGGTGATCTGGGACGCGGACGACCCGCGCATCAACCCCGGTGTCCCGATTGTCGAGGCGGCGCGGTGGGATCCGGTGACCCCGCGCCTTGGCTATCTTCGGATCGAAGGCCAGGCGGCCCCCCTCAACCTCGTCGTGATCATCAACGGGGTCACCCGTGATCGGGTATGTGCGGTGCGCGCCGACCAGGACGGGGCATTCGAAGTCGCACGGGGGTTGCACACGCTGACGGTTCCCTGCACCGTTGCCGGCCGAGTCGGAACCCTGGTCGGACCGGCCGTTCCAGTCGCGGGTGCGCCCACTGCCTGCGTTGGGACGCCATAAGGGTCTCCGCGTTGCCCCTTGGCTCAGGGACGAGCCGCGATGGGGCCGGATGCTGGCGTGATGGGCCAAGCACAGCAGCCGGTGCGATCGGGAACCGCACCCGGTGACTCGCGCATCCAGGACGCGCCGGCCGGGACGGGCCGGCGTCTTTTTCTGGC
>JAXGTD010000241.1:0-2966 GCA_040775095.1 Chromatiaceae bacterium
TCCCGGGCCTACAAGAAGTGGACCGGCCGCAGTCCCAGCGAGGAGCGTGAGTCGTCGGACTATAGTTAGATCCCTACTGGCTTCCTCAGAAAATGGCGCGTTTCGATATTTGAAAGGCGCCAATGGGTATTAGTGTTTCCTGAAACGCCTGTTAGATTTGCGCCCCGCCAGTACAGCATGTGCTCGGCAGGACAGCAGTAACCTGACATGGCGTGGACATGGACCTGATAACCCTGATCGCAACCTGTGCCCCGATGGTGGCACCCATCACGATGAAGGCCATTGTGCTCGAGGAGAGCAGAGGCCATCCCTATGCCATCCACGACGGCAAGCGCCGTCGGGCGCTCTTCCCCGAGACCCGCGAGCAAGCCGTCGCCACGGCTCGGGAGCTGCTCGCCGCCGGGCATCGGATCGATGCCGGCCTGGCGCAGATCAACAGTGAGAACTGGGAGTGGCTCGGCCTTTCGCCCGAGACCGTCTTCGATCCCTGCACCAACCTCGCCGCCGGTGAGCGGGTCCTCGTCGATGCCTATGCCCGCGCGCCGTTCACCGTCGACGCGGCCATCAGCCGCTACAACAGTGGCGACGCGGAGCGGGGCATCCGCAACGGCTATGTCAGCCGCGTGAAGGCATGGATGCCGGAGCCGCCACCAGACCGTCAGTACGAGGTCGAGGACGTGCCAATGAACGGTTATGTCCCGACCGACCCCGTGGTGGTCAGCGTCAGCCTCGCCCAGGACCTGGTGGCCGACGCGGGTTCGCCAGACCAACCGGCGTCAGCACAAGATCCTCCCGAATCCAACGCCAAACCTTGGCGCTTCGAGGCCGTGCTCGACGGCTTCGGCGGCGGATAACGCCGCATCCAGGCGCCCGACCCTGGGCGCATTCCATCGCTAACCCGTGCCGACCCGTTCGGCGTTCATTGACTTCCTCAACTGAAGGAGAGACCCGCGTGACCCAAGCAAACGCAACCGACCCAACGACGCGCGGCATCGCCGCCGTCACCCTGCTGGCGGCCCTGGCCCTCGCCCCGGAGATCGCCTCCGCCAACGTCCTCGACAACTTCGGCGACGCCATCCTCGGCATCCTCAACAACACCTTCCTGCGCGCCGTGGCCATCGCCGCGGTCATCGGCGCCGGCCTCATGGCCCTGTCCGGGCGCATCCAGTGGATGGCCTTTATCAGCGTCATGATCGCCGTGGTCATCATCTTCGGCTCCGCCGGCATCGTTGACTACATCAGGGACAACTCCGCGACCGCGGCCCTCGACCCGGCGCCGGTCATCGAGCGGATCGCCTGATCCATGTCGGACCCGCTCTTTCAGGGCATGACCCGGCCGGCGATGCTGGCCGGGGTCACCTACTCCGGCGTCATCCTGAACATGATGCTGGTGATCACGCCCTTCGTGATGCTCAACAGCCTCTGGCCCCTGCTGGCCGCGATCCCGATCCACGGGGCCATGTGGCTGGTGTGCAAGTGGGACCCGCGCTTCTTCGACCTGGTGATGGTCTGGATGCAGACCAGCGCCAACGCCCGGCATCGCTACATCTGGAAGGGCTCGACGTACCGCCCATGAACGCCCCCCTCAAGATTCATTCCGAGGAGCGCACAGCCGCGACCCTGGTGCCGATCCAGTCGCACCTGACCACCGGCATCGCCAAGACACGCGACGGCGCCCTCGTGGCCGCGTTCGAGCTGGACGGCACCGCCTTCGAGGCCAAGACCCCGGAGCAGCGCGACCTCTATAAAGAGCAGCTCAACGTGGCGCTGCGCAACAGCGCCTCGCCCCGGCTGGCACTCTGGTCGTCGCTGACGCGAAGGAGGGTGCATCCCGATCTCGCGCGGGAGTATCCGAACGCCTTCGCCCAGCGGGTCGCCGACGCCTACACCGGGCTCCAGGAGGCCCGGACCCTCTACCAGAACCGCCTCTGGCTGACCCTGGTCTACCGGGTCACCGGCCTGCGCACCGAGATTGCCTTCTCCAAGAAGGCCGACAAGCGCCTGGTCCGCGACCTACTCACCGCCGGCATCGACGAGCTGGAGGAGATCACCGCCAAGCTCGGCCAGGCCCTGATCGACTACGGCCCGCGCCGGCTCGGTGTTTACGAGCACGGCCAAAACCGCTTCTCCGAGATCGCCGAGCTCTACGGCTTGCTGCTGAACCACAGCGCCGAGCGCGTCCCCCTCGGCCCCTACGACCTGAGCCAGGCGGTCGGGCGCAACCGCCTGCTCTTCGGCCGCGAGATCTTCGAGATCCGCCGTCCAGGCAACAGCCGCTTCGGCGCCGCGCTGGCGATCAAGGAATATGTCCCGCGCACCTATCCGGAGATGTTCACCGGCCTGATGGAGGAGCCCTACGAGCTGAACTGGGTGCAGTCCTTCGCCTTCCTGGAGAAGGACAAAGCCAAGGACCTGTTCGCGACCCAGCGCCGGCGCCTGGTCTCCGCCGGGGATGCCGCGATCTCCCAAGTCGAGGCCCTGGAGGATGCGATGGACCAGCTGATCTCCAACCGCTTCGTGCTCGGCGAGCACAACGCGATCCTGATCGTCTATGGAGACGACCTGGAGGCCCTGGCCCGCAACGTCGCCTTCGGCCACGCGACCCTGTCCGATCCCGGCAACGTCATCGTCCGCGAGGACATGGCCATGGAGGGGCAGGTCTACGCGACCCTGCCGGGCAACACCAAGTACCGACCGCGCAAGGCGCCGGTGACCAGCCTCAACTTTGCGGCCATGTCGCCCTTCTATGCCTTCCCGACCGGGAGCCCGGACGGGCACCACTGGGGCGAGGCGGTGAGCCTGTTCCGCTCGACGGTCGATACGCCGCTCTGGTTCTCGCCCCACGTCGGCGACCTCGGGCACACCAGCGTCATCGGCATGTCCGGCGCCGGCAAGACGGCGCTTCTTGCCTTCCTGCTGTGCCAGTTCCAGCGCTTCCCGGCCCGGCACGTGATCCTGGACAAGGA
>JAXGTD010000242.1:0-2950 GCA_040775095.1 Chromatiaceae bacterium
AGAAGGGTGAGACCCCGGACATCCCGGACATGGGATTGACGGTGTTGCTCGACGAGCGTAAAGGCGTGGGTTGGTCGATCGACCCCGCCACGGGGACGGCCTCGCGCTCGACGCCCAGGAAGACCACCAGGGAGATCCAGGTCTGCGCCCGCTGCCACAGCCGGCGCAGCCAGCTGACCGACGAGGCGATCGCCGGGCAACCCTTCCTCGACGGCTTCCATCCCGCACTGCTCACCGAGGGGCTGTACCACCCGGACGGGCAGATCCAGGACGAGGTCTACGTCTGGGGCTCGTTCCTCCAGAGCAAGATGTACCAGGCGGGCATCACCTGCTCGGACTGCCACGATCCGCATGCCGCCGACCTGCGGATACCGGGCGACGTCACCTGTTACCAGTGCCATACGCCCGACCGTTACGCGACCAAGGCGCATCACTTCCACGACGAGGGCTCGGTGGGCGCGAGCTGCGTCGAGTGCCACATGCCGCCGACCAACTACATGGTGGTGGACGCACGGCACGACCATGGCTTCCGCGTCCCGCGTCCCGACCAGTCCGTCACCCTGGGCACCCCGAATGCCTGCAACAAGTGCCACGCGGACAAGACCTCGCAGTGGGCAGAGGAGTACGTCGAGACCTGGTACGGCAGGCCCACAAAGGGTTATCAGCACTACGCGACGGCTCTGCATGCGGCCCGCGATCAGCTGCCCGGGGCCGGTCGGATGCTGCAGGAGGTCGCCGCCGATGCCGCAGCGCCGGACATCGCCAGGGCGACCGCGTTGGAGGCGCTGGGAGCTTATCCGGATGCCGCGATGCTGGCGCAGATCCGGCAGGGTCTGAGCGCAGAAGACCCGCTGCGGCGGCTCGGCGCGATTGCTGGCCTGGAGCTCCTCGGGCCCGCGCAGCGGATACTCGCCGTTTCGCTGCTGTGGGACGACCTCCGGGTGGTTCGCGTCGCGGCAGCACGCCTCCTCGCCACGCTGCCGTCGGACCAGCTGCCGGACTCCGTGCGGGAACAGCTCGCGCAGGGGATACGGGAATACATCGAGGTGCAGGAGTTCAGCGCGGAGCGGACGGAGGCTCAGGTCAACCTCGGCACCCTCTACGCGGACCTGGGCCGCGATCAGGATGCCGAGCGTGCCTATCGCAAGGCCATCGAGCTGCAACCCCGGTTCATCCCGGCCTATGTGAACATGGCGCACTTGCTGAGCGGGATGCAGCGCGAGAATGAAGCGGAAGCCTTTTTGCGACAAGGCCTGACGCTCAACCCGGAGGGCGCCGACCTGCATCACGCGCTCGGCCTGTCCCTCGTTCGTCAGAAACGGCTCGACCAGGCGTTGAGCGCCTTTGGCAAGGCCGCGGAGCTTGCACCCGAAAACGCCCGCTACGGCTATGTCTATGCCGTGGCGCTGCAATCGAGCGGACGGCTGAACGAGGCCATCCGGGTGCTGGAGGCGGCCCACAAACGGCGTCCCGGCGATCTCGATACCCTCTCCGCGCTGGTGACCTACAACCAGGAGGCCGGGAATCGGGAGGCGGGGCTCGCCTATGCACGGCAGATCCAGCAACTGATGCCCAACAATCCGGCCGTCGACCGGCTGGTTCGGGATCTATCGGCTCCGGGCGGTTGAATGAAAGCCTCCGGCATATTCAATGGCGCCAAGCCGGAGTAGGGGAGCCCCAACGGTCCACACGGGAGCTGAACCGGCCCGATGGTCCCGGACATCGCCTTGGCGACAGGTCGCGTGCCTTTGGGGAGTGGTACGCGTGTGATCTTCGGCAAGTGAATGGTCTCCTCCTCGATGTCCAGCTTTTCCGCCCCGCGGCCTCATCAAGGGAGAAGAGTGCCGGTTGCAGCTTCGAGTGAGCTTGTCGAGGAATTTTCCCCCTCCGTCCCACCAGGAGCCGGCAGGTTTGCGCCGCTTGGCCACGTATGGGGACCTATGTGTGCGCACGTATTTACAAGCGCCGTCCGCCTTGCCGATACTCGCCGGCGGCTGTGACTTCGACGAGCCTTGCTCGGCGCGAGCGGGAACCCGCAGTCGAGTCACTCGGTTGTTCACCAAACTATCATCGTTCAAACCGGAGATCGCAATGAACCGAAACAAATGGTTATCGGTGGCTGCATTTGCCACGCTGTTGGTGCCGATCGCCCCTGGCTTCGCCAGCGCAGCCGAGAAGCCCAACATCCTGTTCATCGTGTCGGACGACACCGGCTACGGCGACTTGGGCCCTTACGGCGGCGGCGAAGGGCGAGGCATGCCCACCCCGAACATCGACAAGATGGCCGCGGAAGGCATGACCTTCTTCTCCTTCTACGCCCAGCCGAGCTGCACCCCGGGCCGCGCGGCCATGCAGACCGGACGCATTCCGAACCGCAGCGGCATGACCACCGTGGCCTTCCAGGGCCAGGGCGGCGGTCTGCCGGCGGCGGAGTGGACCCTCGCGTCCGTGCTCAAGAAGGCGGGATACCAGACCTACTTCACCGGCAAGTGGCACCTCGGCGAGGCGGACTACGCCCTGCCCAACGCCCAGGGCTACGACGAGATGAAGTACGTCGGCCTGTATCACCTCAACGCCTACACCTATGGCGACCCGACCTGGTTCCCGGACATGGACCCGAAGCTGCGGGCGATGTTCAACAAGGTGACCAAAGGGTCGCTTTCGGGCAAGGCGGGCGAGAAGGCCAAAGAAGACTTCAAGATCAACGGGCAGTATGTCGATGAGCCCGGCAAGAGCGTCACGCTTCATGGCGTCACCTACCCCGACGGCGTGGTCGGCATTCCCTTCTTCGACGCCTATGTGGAAAAGGCGGCCATCGAGTTCCTCGAGCAGGCCGCGAAGGAACCCAGCAAGCCCTTCTTCATCAACGTCAACTTCATGAAGGTCCACCAGCCGAACCTGCCGGCGCCGGAGTTCGAGCACAAGTCGCTGTCCAAGAGCAAGTACGCCG
>JAXGTD010000243.1:0-2911 GCA_040775095.1 Chromatiaceae bacterium
CCCTCTGCCGACCGACCGCCGCCCTTGCCGCAGATGGTCACGGGTGTTCTGCCAGCAGGAAGTTCTCCCGCCCGGTCTTCGAGTTCGGCCAGCGGGATATGGACGGCGCCCGTCAAATGGGCGGCGACGAAGTCTTCCGCGTCGCGGACGTCGATCAGGTGGAAGCGATCCGGGTCGGCCGCGAGGGCGGCGAGCGTAAGCATCCCGGCCATCAGAACACCAGGACCTTGTCGGCGGCCAGCGTCGCTTGGGCGAGTTCGTCCATTGTGGAGCGGCTCGTCCCCTCCATCATGTCGCCCTCTGCAAGGCCGCGCGCGTCCAGGCAGGTGCCGCACATCAGGACGCGCCCCTTGGCGGACAGGACCCGGCGGAGCATGCGCTCGAGATTGTAGTAGCCATCGGGCGTCTTCTGCCCCGCCTTGGCGCAGAGCACCGCGTCGGCCATCAGGAAGACGGTGATATCCGCCTCGGGATCGTTCTTCGCCAGTGCGTAGGCCATGCGCAGGCCGTTGAAGCTGCGCTCGGTTCCGTAGGGTGGGTCGTTCAGCAGGATCAGGTGTTTCATGCAGGGGCCTCTTGGGTGGCGGGGTTGAGACGCGGGTGCGTCTCCTCGCCGAGCCAGAAGAGCAGGCCGCCGGAGACGAACATGGAGATCGCGACGAACCAGAAGGCCGCTTCCGCAGCGCCGGTCAGGCTGGCCGCTAGCCCGAGGCCGAGCGCGCCGATGGCGTAGCCGAGGTCGCGCCAGAAGCGGTAGATGCCGATGGCCGAGCCGCGCCAGGCCGGCGGGGTGATGTCCGCAACCGCCGCCGAGAGGTTCGGATAGAGAAGCGCCATGCCGAAGCCCGCCACCCCGGCCGAGACCGACCACCAGAGCGCGCCCGTGCCCATGACCACCATCGCCACGCCCGCGCCGCAGATCCACATGCCGAGCACGTTGGGCCAGAAGCGGCCCACATGGTCCGACAGCCGCCCGGTGAAGAGCTGCGAGCCGCCCCAGACGAAACCATAGGTGCCGACGATCCAGCCGACCTCGGTCAGGGTCGCGCCTTGGGTCACAAGGAAGACCGGGAACAGCGCCCAGACCAGCGCATCGACGAACTTCTCGACCAGCCCCGCCTGGGAGATCGCGAAGAGCCGCCGGTCGCGCCAGCTCATCAGCGCGAAGACCTCGCGCGTCGTCGGGTGTTCGGAGCTGCCCTGCGGATAACGCGGCAGGGATTTCGGGGGTGCTGCCTTGTGCGCGGCCGTCTCGGCCTTGGCCCAAGGCAGCGTGTCCTTCACCCAGACCACGGTCAGGATCAGCGCCAGCAGGACCACGGCCATGCCAAAGACCAGCAGGCCCGTCCGCGCGCCCAGCCCTTCCGCGGCATATGCGGTGAGGATGCCTGCGATTGCCACGCCGACATAGCCGGAGAACTCGTTGAGCCCCATGGTGAGGCCGCGTTCCTCGGCGCGCGTGATGTCGAGTTTCGCGGTCTGCGTCATCGACCAGCAGAGGCCCTGGTTGACGCCCAGCAGCACGGTCGCCGCGACGATCCAGTTCCAGTCGGGCGCGTACCAGATCATCACCGGGATCGGCAGCGCCATGACCCAACCGAAGGCCAGCACCCGCTTGCGACCGATCCGCTCGGACCAGCGCCCGGCGACGAAGTTCATCACCGCCTTGACCGCACCGAAGGCCACGACGAAGGACGCCAGCAGCAGGAACGAGCCGCGCTCGAGCCCGAACTCGCTCTCGGCCAGCGCCGGGACCACCGTGCGAGTCATGCCGATGGCGAAACCCACCAGCATCACCTGGATCAGCTGATGCGCGACCTGGACCCTATTCTCGCGGATGCCGCGCGTGAATTCACTTGCGGTCATTCTGCGGGCTCCTTGTCGTGTTCCGGGGATCGAGCGCATGGCCCGATGCCGGTCCGCGCAGCGGCTGGACCAGCATCCGGTCGAGCCAGAGATCGCGGCGTGTCCGGAACTGCTCGATGCCGATCTCCATCCCCTCGTGTCCCTTGGCGGGCTGGGCGATGTAGGTGCCGAGGAGCCTGTCCCACCACGGCAGGTTGAAGCCGTAGTTCGAGTTGGTCTCGCGCGGGTCGGTGGAATGGTGGACGCGGTGCATGTCCGGCGTCACGACGATGAGGCGCAGCACGCGGTCCACCGGGCGCGGCAGGTCGATGTTGGCGTGGTTGAAAAGCGCGGTGGCGTTCAGGATCACCTCGAACAGTAGCACCGCGACGGCGGGGGGGCCGAGCGCCGCGACCACCGCCAGCTTGATCCCCATGGAAATGAGGATCTCCACGGGATGGAAACGCAGTCCCGTGGTCGCGTCGAAATCGAGATCGGCGTGGTGCATCCGGTGCAGCCGCCAGAGCCCGGGCACGGCGTGGAACATCACGTGCTGACGGTAGATCGCCAGATCGAGCAGCAGCATCGAGACGATGATTGCGACCCAAACTGGCACATCGAGATTGTTGAACAGGCCCCAGCCACGATCCTCGGCCATGACGGCCAGACCGACCGCGAGGATCGGAAAACTCAGCCGCAGGATGACCGTATCCACCACCACCAGAGCAAGGTTGTTCGTCCAACGGATGACGCGCGGGATTTCTCGCCTGCGCCGCGGGGCCGCCACTTCCCACAGCGCCATGCCCGCCAGAACACCCAGAAAGATGGCAAGACGGATGGTCGCCTCGGTGGCAAGGATGGTCTCGGACATGGATCGCTGGCCTTGGGGCTTGTGGGGCGCGATGGAATCGCTATTATTCAAGTTATCGCTTGAATGATCTAGCGTCAGGAGACAGGCCTTGTCAATCAGCCCGAAGTTGGCCCTGCTGGAGGAATATGCCCTCGTCGCACGCGCCTTATCAGCACCGGCGCGTCTGATGCTGCTGGAACAACTCGCGCAAGGCGA
>JAXGTD010000244.1:0-2902 GCA_040775095.1 Chromatiaceae bacterium
GGGAGGCTGTCCGCGTCGGTGCCCAGATGCGCATTGATCTCGACCCAGGCGGCCTCCGAGGGGCCGTCGATCTGCTCCGGACGGTCGCAGTAGCTGAGCTTCTCGTCGTAGCTCATGCGCTCGAAGACAAGCCGTTGAACCCGTGCCTTCTCGGGCGCCTTGATGCCCTTGCGATACTTCGGTTTGGGCGCGTCCGGATCGAACCAGCGTTCGCGCTCCGCGGGCGTCAGACCGCCGTAGAGGTCCTTGAGGGCGATGGGCTTGGACTTACGCTGCCAGAGACCCTCGTCGTCCATGGTCAGGAGCTTGAGGAAGACCTCCCGGTCCCGCTTCGGGTCGTTGCCGGCGGGCAGCAGCAGGCCCAGGATCGCCGCGCGGACCATGATCAGCGGCTTGCGGCCCCACCATTTGCCGAGACCGGTCAGCGTCTGACTGTAGTTAGCCTTGCGCTCCTTGTAGCTCTCCTTGGAGAGCTTGGAGACGGGGAACTGGGTCTCGATGAAGGTGCGGTCGTCCATGATCGGCTCAGTGCGTGTCGTCGACTGGCTGGGACCAGACCGTTCTCAGGTCCGGATAGGCTTGGATCGCCGCATCCGCCGTGACCAGTAACGCACAGTGCTCCTGCGCCGTTGCGATGATGATGCGGTCGGCTGGATCCTTGTGGAGATCGGGCAACAGCGTGGAGGCGTGCAACAGCCGTGGGGTGACGGGAAGGCACTGGATATCAGCACTTTGCAAGGCGACGTCGAACCAGTCCGGCAGCGGTAGCGGCAGCTTCAAGGTGCCCTTCCTGACGAGCTGCGCAACCTCCAGCGTCGAGATGACCGAAACGGCGAAGGCATCCTCTGCGGAGCTCAGCCATTGCCGCAGCGGCTCGGGGAGATTTCGGCTGATCTCGGGATGCAGCCAGCGAACCCAGGCATGGGTGTCGAGAAGAATCACCGATAGAGATCTCCCCATTCCTCCAGGGTGAAGGCCGGCGCGATGTCGTCACCATGCAGCTCGGCGCCCTGCCAGGCCAGCTCGGGGGGCGGCTCGTGTCGCGGATGCTCGGTCTGCCCTGCTGCCTGCCCTTCGATGAGCACGATCACCCGTGCCGGGCCAGGCTTGAGCCCGCGTGGAAGTCGCAAATGGATCTCGGCGTTGTCGTCGATCTCGGTTTCGATCTCGATGGCTTGCATGGACGTCTCCGCTGATTCTCGCTATCCGCTCAACCGAACTGGCCCGGAACCCTAGTCGGCTTCCTTTGAGTCCTTCCGCGGTCGTCGGGGGCCTCGGGTCGCTTTGGGTGCCATCGGGTTGAACGCTGGTTGTTTTGTATGACTCCGCAATTCAAACACAGGCGGCGGCTCGTGAGGCACGTCGGATACCGGATTCTCCGTGAGCGCATAGCGCACCGCCTTGCGCCAGCCCTTGTTGCGCCCTTGGATGGCGTGGCCGGTGGCGGCGCAGGTCATGGTGTAGAGCCACCAGCGTTCCTCCGGGACCAGGCCGAGCCAGTTCTTGACGGCAGCAGGAATCAAGGCCGGGTCGGCCTCCTCGATGGACCAGGCGAGCAGCACCAGCTCCTTGCCCAGGAGCCGGGAGACGGGGTTAGTGCCGGTCTTCCAATTCCCGGACTTGAGGCCGTCCTGTTTCAGGCGCTGGTTGAGCTCCACCCGGACCTCGTCGGCGATGGCGTTCCACTTGGCGCGGGCGAGCACGACGCGGAGCTTGCCCTCGGCCTCGCCGAAGGCGAACGTGGGTGTCGCGCCGGTCTCGTCGTCGTCCCAGGTCAGGTGCTCGGAGATCAGCACGTCCTCGCGGTTGCTGGCCGGGATGGTGACCAGGAAGTGGTGTGCGGAGTCCGCCGGGCAGAAGCCGAAGCCCAGGCAAGCGGGTTTCTTGCGGGCGGGCATGACTACTGCTCGACCTCATCGGGCCGAAACTGCACGGCGACGTCGCGGACGTAGTCCAGAAACTGTTGGCCGGTCGGGAACCAGAGTGCCGACGCCTCGACGGTGACCTCGCCCTCGGTGAGCAGCGAGCGGAGCTGCTCGACAGTGGCCTGGACTTGGTCCGCGTCCAACAGCAGGTCGTCCGCGAGGTTTAGGTCTACCCATTGGCCGTCAAGGACCGCGATGCGGGTGACAGCGGCCTTCGCGCCGCGCTTGCGCAGCCGCTCCAGGAAGCCGTAGGCGTTACGCGTGGTGGAGAACGTGAAACCGTCGGTGGGGCGCCAGGTGGCCGGTTCGTCGTTATCGATTGGCTTGTCTACCGGCGGGCTATTCCAGTTCACCGGGAGTTGGAAGGGGTCGGAGACGACGCCTTTGTCCTCGGCGACGGCAAGTACGAAACGCGTCCCGCTCGGGACCACGAGCGGGTCATCGTAAGTGCCGCCCGACACCTTGGGGTCAGAGCCGTCAGTGCTGTAACGAATCGGAACCGGGGGCGCGGCGCGCAGCTCCACCATCTTGTTCGCGCCGGCATCGAACAGGCGTCCCTTGAGGGTGATGCGGTTGTGCCAGGTGACCGGATCGCCGGTGTCGTGCCCGCCGCTGGAATCGACGGCGAGAAAGGACACCTCCAGCTCGTCGGTCTCGTAGTCACGCCCCGAGAGCTTGTGGGATGCCGTGGTCGCTGGCGCGCCGACCTCGATATAGACGGTGTCGCCGTTGATGGGCGTCGCACGGAGCTTGACCTTGCCGGTGTCGTCGTCGCGAGACAGCTCTTGGAGCTTCACCTGGGTGGCGGGCTTCGGGAATGGCCCCTTCTCGACATAGCCGCCGCTGTCGCGCCAGATGTCGCGGTGCAAGGCGTCGTCCTTGAGCTTGTCGAGCGCGTCGGGTCGGTGCCACTGCCAGGCCGGGTTGGTGGCGGCACGGCGCTTGATCTCGGACCACTGCATGACCTTTTGCGTGAA
>JAXGTD010000245.1:0-2851 GCA_040775095.1 Chromatiaceae bacterium
GGCGCGGAACTCCGTCGAGCCGTGGTGCTTCTGCTTCAGCACCAGAAACATACACGAACTCAGACGTTTACGCCGCGCTCGCTGCCCGCGTGCTCAGCCCCGGTGAATTTTCCAGGCTACAGAGTTCCGGCCGCGGCTGTGTAGCGGGTCGTGGCCGCCGAGGCGTAGGGCAAGCGGAAGGAGAGCATGGCGCAACAGTCGGCGAGACGGGATCGGGAAAACCAGTGCGCAACACCGTACCTCGAGTACGCCGGCTTGATCTGGACCCGGTCCGCGAACTCCCATGCAGGCCGGTGGCTCATGGCCGCATCGAGAGGCCGGACAGATGGCAGCATCCGACTACGCGTCACGACAATCCTGAGGTTTCCCCTTGCCCAGAAGGGGGCGTTCTCTAATCGCGGGGTCCAGGTCAAGACGTTTTTTCGAACTTCGCACTCGAGGTCTTCGTTCTCTTCGCAGTCGACATGAAGCCGCTGCACAATCCGGTTCGATGAATCGGGTCTTCCAATGTCCACAACGTGCTTGGAGCGATTGGCCAGCACAGGCCCCACTTGCGGAATGATCCCGATCCCTCGCCTCGAGCAGCGAGTTGTGCGCCGTCTTGGCGACTATGCTCTCGTCGGTCAGGCCTCAGACGGTCGTTTCCGACGGCAACGCCGACGCGTACGGCCTACCACTACGCCAAACTGAATGCATGATCACCGCAAGCTTGCGAGCAAGTGCGGTCCGCGCCTTCTTGGGGCCGGATCGCTTCTCCAAGGCCAGCGCCCATTCACGCAGCGGCGATGGCTTCCGGCATCGGATCAGGAGCGAGTTCGCCGCCTCCACCAGGGTAGTTCGAACATAAGCGTCGCCACATTTGGAGATTTCGCCCAAGTGGTCGACCTCGCCGGACTGATGTTGCTTCGGCACCAGACCGAGATGGGCGCCGACCGCTCTTGATCGGGCGAAGCGCTCGGGCACGTCAATGGCGCCCATGAACGCGAGAGCGCTCACATAGCCAACACCAGGGATGCTCATCAGCAGGCGGCATGCCGGGCGCGTCTTGGCAACAGCGAGCAGCTGCCTGTCGAACGCGGCGACCTGGCTTCGCAGATGGCGCCAGGTGCCAAGCATCGGTGCCACGATTGACTGCACTTCAGGACGATCGGCGATCAGTTCTTCAACCCGCGCAGCAAACGCCGTCCCGCGCACGCCGACGACAACTAGGCCGAAGATCTTCATCACGCCACGAATATGGTTGGAGACGCGTGTTACCATGCTGACGAGCTGCGCACGGGCGCCCAGAACAGCGCGCAGTTGATGAGCAGGGTAGGATTTCACATGCACGGCTCGGTACCAGCCCGTGCGGACAAGCTGCGCGAGGGCATGGGCATCATGACGGTCATTCTTGTTGACCTGCGCCGCCGCCATGACCGCGTGAGCATGGCGCGCCTCGACGCAGATCATGGCTACACCGGCGGCGCGCAGCCCATGAACCAGCCACGGCGTGAGGGGGCCGGTCTCGATGCCGACCCGCGCGTCCGATCCGGCCCGGGCCCGTATCGTCTGCGCCAGAATGGTCGGATCAGTCACGCACTTGCCGCGCCATACTCGTTTCCCGTCGACATCGACCACGCACAGGTGGGTCAAGCGCTGGGAAACATCCAAGCCGACGAATAAGGACATGACGACCTCCTGGAGCTCTCATTTGGCTCACGTTCGCGAGCCGAGCTCAGTTTGCCGCCATGACTCCGGCGCCGCCCGCGATTACCGGATGTCCACAGATGTTGCAGGGAGGCGCAGCGGAAGAAGAGAAGTCCTTTTCATGCCGTCGATCAGGCGACGTGGACGGAATTCGGGCGTCCAAGGTCGAGCATGTGGTTGAGGACCTCCACGGCGATGGCGACCTCAGCGGCCTGCGCCTTGTCGGTGTGGAAGCGCAGGCTGTCGCCGATGACGCGCTTCCAGCGCCCGATCTGACCCTCCACGCGAGCCCGCACATTGTAGCCGCTGTCCCGCTGGGTGGGCGCGGTGCCGGCATCGGGGCTCGGCGCCGCGGTCGAGCGCGGCGGGATAACCGCGTCCACCGGCGGATCGGGCTGATGCTCGGACACGGCCCGGTAGACCGCCTCACCGTCGTACGTCCCGTCCGCGGCGATCGACCCGAGGGGCCCCGAGATCTGCTCGAGCGAAGGGCCGACTTGGGACGCGTCGCCTTCCTCGTTGGTGGTCAGCTCGCAGGGGAGGATTTCGCCGCCCTCGGGATCGACCGCGAGGTGGAGTTTGCGCCACGTCCGCTTTCCCCGGGCGCCGTGCGTCTCCGCCAGCCACTCGCCCGCGCCGAAGACCTTCAGCCCGGTCGCGTCGATCACGACGTGCACCGGCCCGCCGCCCGCCTGGGCTCGTGCCAGCGCCGTGGCCAGCACCAGCCCAGGGCTGCGCCGCGAGAACGTGGTGTGGTCGGGGATGCCCAGCTCCAGGCCGAGCAAGGCCGCGATCGACCGAAATAGGCCCTCGGTCTGCCGCCACGGCCGGCCGAATGCGAGCCGGAGCAGGTGCCCGGTCTCGATCGCCACGTCCGAGTAGTCCTGCGGCCGACCGCGTCGACCCCCGCGGGGCGGGCACCACGCCGCGATCGCCTCGGGCGTGACCCAGACGGTCAAGTCCCCGCGCCGCTGCAGCGCCCGGTCGTACTCCGGCCAGTTCTGGATGCGATAGCGCGCCCGGGGGATCTTGTGGCGGCACGGTTCATTGTACTTGTCGGGCATCGGGCATCCGGCAAACGAGGAAGCGGCCCTTTACCCCCCGCCGGCACCCCGCCCAAGCCCGAGAACGGCAATTTTGCACCAACTCCACGCGAACCCAGTGA
>JAXGTD010000246.1:0-2820 GCA_040775095.1 Chromatiaceae bacterium
ATGTCTTTCGCAACCGATAGGAGTCTCCGCCGTGCCCGATACCGCTTCCACCCACGCAAGGCCGCGCTGGGTGTCTGTTTTAGTCTTCAACATACCCTACGCCGTCCTCTACGGTATCGCGATATGGCTCGTCGCGTTGACCAACAGTGACCAGGCCAAGGCGAGCGCCGACTGGCTGATCTTCATCCCGCTGGTTGGGTTGGTCGCAACCGTCAGCGGCTGGCGCTGGGTCGGGACTGGTGGCCGCGCCAAGGCGCTCTACCTGCTGCGGCAAGTCCTGCACTGGGGCGCATTGATGCTGGTCATCAACCTCCTTTTCATGCCGTCGATGCTGCAGTATCTAAACGCCGAGGATCACGGATTCGTGATCATCTTCTTGCTGGGCCTGGCGGCGATATTATCTGGTATCTACATTGACTGGAAAATGGCCGTGTTCGGTCTCTTCCTGATCGGCAGCGGTATCGGAATGGGGTACATCGAAGACAACCTGATGATGGTGATCATGACGGCGACCGCGATCGCTGGTGTCGGCAGCGTGCTGGCACTCTTCGTGCTCAGCAGGCTCAGGTCCCGTTCGGCCAGCGGCTGAGTGGGAATCGGCGACACCAGAGCTCGGCGTTTGCCTCGCGCCCTGCCCGCGGCCCACGCGGCTCGATTGGGGCGGGGCGTGCGAGCGCCGTGCCTGTCGGCCAGGCACTGCGATGTGCCAGGATCAACGGGCTGGCGCAACCGCTGGCAGCCGGTGAGGTGTCGAGCTCCCGCGGATGCGTCCGTCCTCGATCCTGAGGATCCGATCCGCCAGCGCGAGGCTCGCCGGCCGGTGGGTGATCAGGATCACCGTGCGTTCGGCGAGCAGCGCCCCGCAACTTTCGATGAAATCGGTCTCTCCCTCTGGATCAAACATGGCCGTGGCCTCGTCGAAGATCAGTAGGGGCGGGTCTTTCAACAGGGCCCGGGCGAGCGCGATGCGCTGGCGCTGGCCACCGGACAGGCGGATGCCCTGGTCACCGATGAGGGTATCGTAGCCGTTGGGCAGCGCGCGGATGAACTCGTGCGCCATCGCGCCCTCGGCGGCGGCCTCGATGCTCGCCTGACTCGCATCGGGCCTACCATAGGCGATGTTGTCTCGGACGCTGGCGTTGAGCAGCAACACGTGCTGCGCCACCAGCCCGATGCGCCCGCGCAGATCGGTGATCCGCACCCGTCGCAGATCGATTCCGTCAAGCAGCACGCTCCCCCTGTCTGGATCGGCAAAGCGCATCAGCAGGTGGACGATGGTGCTCTTGCCGCACCCATTGGGGCCGGTGATAGCCAGGGTCTCGCCCGCCCCGATCTCCAGGTCCAACCCCTTGAGCACCGGCCCGCGACCGGGATAGGCAAAGTGCACGGCCTGAAAGCGGACCTGGCCCGCCACCGCGCCAAGCGACCGCGCTCGCCTGTCGTCGGGTTCAGGCTGTACCGCGAACGCCTCGAGCAGTCTCTCTGCCGCGCCGCGAGCGGTCTGCAGGCTGCCGTAGACGCCTGCCAGCCCATTGACCGGGCGGGTGATCAGCATGCCGTACAGGAGCACGCTGACCATTTCCGAGGGGCTCAGGGTGCCTTGCGCAACCTGGCGGCTGGCGATGTAGAGCAAGAGCAGAAGGCCCAGCCCGGCCAACAGCTGCGTGGCGGGTGCGAGGATCGACTGCATCAGCAGGCGGCGTTTGGCGGCCCACATCAGGTGCGTGTTCCTCTCTCGGAAACGGTGGGACTCGTGCGCCTCGCGCGTAAACGATTTGATCGCCGGGAGCATGCCGATGTTTTCTTCCAGAGTCGCGAACATCGCCGCGTGGCTCTGCACCCAGGCCGAGGACAGGGGGCGCAACCGTCGGCCGACGAGTCGGACCAGGATCACGAAGGAGGGGACCAATATGGCGGCCAGCAGCGCGATCGCGGGGCTGATCCGCATCAGCATCCAGAAGGCGCCCGCGAAGGTCAGCAGCAATGGCAGCAGCCCGACCAGTGTACCGGTCACGAAATGACTGATCTGTGCCGCGTCGTTGCCCAAGAGCGACAGGATCTCGCCGCGGCGGCGGGAGTGGAAATAGCCGAGCGGCAACGATTGCAGGTGATCGTAGAGACGGCCACGCAGCCCCGCGAGCATGGTCTCGCCGGTACTGCCAAGCAGGTATCGGTTCGCAAACGCCAGCGCGCTCTGCAACGCCAGCAGCAACGCCCAGGCCCCGAGCAGCGGTAGCAGGGCCGGCGCAATCCCCGCCGCGGGGCCCAGGGCGATCTCGCTGAACCGCCCGGCCAGCCATGGATTGACCAACGCGGCAGCGCTTTCCCCGAGCATCAGCAAGAGCGCGAGCAGCAGCGTTCGCCAATGCGGTGTGACGTAGCCAAGCAGGCCGTGGAAGGTGATCGCGTCGGTGTTCACGTGGGGCGGGGGTGTCCGCGCTCGCCGGGGCGGGGTTATAGGATGGTGGATCGCGGGGCTGCAGCGGGCGCGGCGTGGTCGGTTTCCAGATGTGGGCCGCCGCTGATCCGAGATCGGGCGCTCAATCGTCCAACGGTGCCCGTTGGCACGATGAAATGGCAGGACTCCACGGCTGTGGGCAGGCCGGTGCGGCGGTCAGGGCCAGCGCTCTGGCACATTGCGGCGCAGCTCCTCGAGCCAGACATCGGCCTCTGCGTCGCTCGGTGCGCGCCAGTCGCCCCGCGGCGACAACGAACCGCCGGATCCGACCTTGGGGCCATTGGGCATGCAGCTGCGCTTGAACTGGCTGATGCGAAAGAAGCGGTACAGGAACACCTCCAGCCAGTGCCTGATCGTCGCCA
>JAXGTD010000247.1:0-2764 GCA_040775095.1 Chromatiaceae bacterium
AGCCAGCAGCGAAATGTGCCCGCGTTCAGGTCGCGCGCTTCACAGAAGTCACGGACTGTAGACGGCGGTAGCGATGCCACGAAATCCGGCGGCCTACATCGGCAGGGGTGAAGTCCGGGTCCTGGCAGAGGAACTACTTCCGCGTCGGCCTGCGGGTGCGCGAGGGTGCCGCGTACCTGTCCGACCCTCCACGTTGCTGGCCCAGTTGACATGAGGCGGCAGCCAGATCAGCCGGCGTCGGTCTCGATGGGGGCCCACCGATGAGGCAACAGGGCCTCGATCTCGCTTCTTGGATGCGTGCCGAGTCGCATGAGCACATCAGCCAGGTAGATCTCCGGGTTCACGCCCTGGACGACGCAGCTCGCGATCAACGACATGAGTCCCGCAAAGTTCTGCCCAGCTTGGTCGTGCCCGACGAAGAGCCAGTTGTTGCGACCCAGTGCGACTCGGCGGAGCGCGGCCTCGGACCGGTTGTTGTCCACCGGGACGCGGGCGTCGGTGAGGAAGACATTGAGAGCATCCCACGAGTTGAGCGCGTAGCTGATGGCCTTGCCCAGCTTTCCTCTGGGTGGATGCAGCCTCTGTTGCTCCGTCAACCAGTCATGCAGCTTGTCCATGGCAGGTGCGCTGTTCGCCCGCCGCAACGCGAGGTGTTCGGGCGTCCCTGCGATGCCCTGCTTCTTGGCTTCGCGCTCCACGGTGTAGACGTCTTGGAGGATGTCCAGAGCCTCGTTCACCGCTTCGGGCGCGACCTCCTGCGCCTCGAAGAGCTTCCGACGGGCGTGGGCAAGGCAACCGGCTCGGAGCCGACCATCCACCCCGACGACCTTGTTGTAGCCGGTGTAGCCATCGACGACGAGGACGCCCTCGGTGCCCCCGAGGACCTGCTGAGGCGTGTGTCCACTGCGGTCGGGGCTGAAGCGGAAGGCGACGAGCTCGTCCGTGAGGAAGGTCCAGATGAAACCCCGCTTGTCGCTGGTCTTGACCTTGATGGACGTCTCGTCGGCCTGCACCACGGGTGCGGCGGCGATGAGCGCGAAGAGCGTGGTCACCAGGGGCTCAAACTCGGCCGCTGCGCGGTGGAAGAGATCACACATCGTGCTCCTCGACATCGGAATGCCCAGGCGCTTGAACATGCTCTCTTGGCGGGCCAGCGGGATGGCGTCGAAGCACTTGGCGACCAGGAGGTGCGCGATGAACCTGGGGCCGTACTTGGCGTTCTCGAAGGGGCGCGGCGGTGGCGGCGCGGTCACGATGTAGTCGCCGCAGGAACAGGCCAGGGTCTCGAGCCGGTCGACGTACCGGATGAAGTAGCCCGGGTGGTACTCATACCACTCGCTCGTCTGGCCCTTACCGACCGGCCTGAGCTCGTGGGGTCCACAGCCCGGGCAACAGCGCTGTTCGTCCGGGACGCGATGGAAGGTCTCTTCGGTCTTGGCCTGCTCGCGCTTGCTCTCGCGGTTCTTGGCCCGCTTCGTCTTCGTCTCTGCCGGGTCGGGCCGGGCCGCGTCCTTGGCGGGCGGAGGGACCTTGGTACGCTTCTCGGTCTTCGGCCGAAGGAAGCGGCGCTCCATGGCCTCGAGCTTCTCCACCACCGCCTCGAACGCCTTGGTCTGCTGGTTGAGGGCAGCTTGCAGTCCGGCGATGGTTTGTTGAAGGCTGAGGATGAGCGCAGCCTGGCTGGCATTTTCGCGCTCGAGCTGGGCGGTGCGGCTTCGTCCCTCGCCCATGAGGGCTTCAGATCATGTCTGTATCACCCTGTCGATCCGACCTTTGATCGATGGCTCCCCGGGCGCCCAGCCTGGGGGCCGGCGGACGCGCGTGAAGTCGATGCCATCCAGCAGCATCGCCAACTGCAGGCCATCCAGCAGGACCGTGGGGTCCCCCGGCCTCACACGCGGCAACCGGACGCGGCCGCGCTCGAGCCGCTTGTAGACCAAGACGAAGCCGCCGCGGTCGAAGTAGAGCAGCTTGGCGCGGTCCAGTTGTCGGCCAACGAAGACGAAGATCTGGCCGCCAAAGGGGTCCAGCGCCCACTCGTTCTTGACGATGGCCATGAGCCCATCGTGACCCCGCCGCATGTCGACCGGCGCGGTGGCGAGGTAGACCCGCACGCTGGGGGGCAGCGTCAGCACGTGGCGCGGAGCTCCAGGAACAGCCGGCCCACCCACTCGGGATCGACGCTTGTGGGCAGCTCCATCCGAAGCCCCTCGAACTCCACCACCGCCCGCTCGGTTGCGGGTGCCTCCGGGGTCGATGGCTCGGAGATCGTCACCGGGAGCAGGCGGAGGGCCGGTGAAGTGTCGTTGGTCTTGCGGGCGGAGAGGCCCAGGCGGCCCAGCCAGTACCGGAATGTGCCTGTGTGGAGGTCGCGCGCCTCACAGAAGTCGCGGACGGACAGGCCGCTTGCGTGAAAGGCCTCGGCTTGGGCGGTCCAGAAGGAGCGGGGGCGACGGTGAGCTTGTGGCATGCGCCTGCGATCTCATGCCGACGTCGTGGGCGACCAGACGTGCTCCGTCGGACAGGTACCCTGAAGCAGTGGAAGACGGCGCGGCGGCGACTGTGGAACCTGATGAAGCTGGGCGCGACCCGGCATCAGGCCTCCGCAATCTCCGTACCTGTCCGACGGAGCACGTCTGGTCACCCACGACGTCGGCATGAGATCGCAGGCGCATGCCACAAGCTCACCGTCGCCCCCGCTCCTTCTGGACCGCGCAAGCCGAGGCCTTTCACGCGAGCGGCCTGTCCGTCCGCGACTTCTGTG
>JAXGTD010000248.1:0-2745 GCA_040775095.1 Chromatiaceae bacterium
CACACAAACGCGCGGGGTCGGTCCGCGCGGTGCACCGCTCAGCGCTCTGGGGTAAGGTCGTCATTCCTTTACCATGGCACAAATGGTCTCATCGCTCCAAGGCAAATTGAAGAGATCCGCGGACGCCGACTGATGGGCACCCATTTCGACCAGTCCAGCCACGCGCGATGGGCGCCGGTGTGCCGAGCGTCGCCCTCGGCGTCGCGCCGCGCAACGCTGAAGCGCTCAAGCCCACTTCCGCGCGGGCCGCTGCCCCAACCTGGCCGCTCGAGCCAGCGCCGGGGTCGGACGCGGCAGGGCGAAGGCCGCTCTTCGCCGTGATGCGGTAGACTCCGTTGCTGACAAAGGACGCAGCAACATGAAACACCGATCGAACCTGAGCGCGATCAGCCTCTACACGGGCGCGGGGGGACTGGACATTGGCATGGAGGCCGCGGGGTTCCAAACCCGCGTCGCCGTCGAGCTCGATCCCGATTGCGTCGCCACATTGCGCACCAATCGCGACTGGACGGTGCTGGACCGATCCATCCATGACATACCGTCGAAAGAGCTGCTCGCTGCCGCCGGGCTCGAGGTCGGGGAGACCGATCTACTCTTCGGTGGGCCGCCTTGCCAACCGTTTTCCAAGGCCGGCTACTGGGCCTCCGGCGACTCACGCCGCTTGGATGATCCGAGGGCAGACACCGTTGCCGCATTCCTCCGGGTACTGCGGGACACCCGTCCACGTGCCTTCCTGATCGAGAACGTCGCCGGGCTGGCGTATCGCGGCAAAGACGAGGCGCTGCGTCTCGTCCAACGCACGCTCGACGCGATCAACGATGCCTGCGATACGGGATACACCGCAACCCTGTTGGTGCTGAATGCCGCGGACTTCGGCGTGCCTCAGATCCGTCAGCGCGCATTCCTGATTGGGGCCAGGGACGGCAGCGAGCTCGGTGAGCTGACACCGACACATCGGGCGTTGGACCGACATGATCAGCTCGAGCTGGACCTGTCCGCTACGCTGTTGCCCCACACGACAGCCTGGGATGCCGTCGGGGATCTTGCGGACGATGACTCGCCAGAGCTTCGCGTTCGCGGGAAATGGGCCGACCTCTTACCATCGGTCCCCGAGGGCCGGAATTATCTGCATTCTACCGAGCGCGGAAGCGGCCCCGCCCTGTTCGGGTGGAGACGCCGCTACTGGAACTTTCTGCTGAAGCTCTCCAAGGAGCAGCCAGCGTGGACGTTAACTGCCCAGCCCGGACCAGCGACCGGCCCCTTCCATTGGAAGAATCGGCGCCTATCCGCGCGCGAGTTGTGCCGACTGCAGACCATGCCGGATAACTACCGAGTGGCTGGCACATTGAACGCGGTCCAGCGCCAGATCGGCAATGCAGTGCCATCCGCCCTGGCCGAGGTTCTTGGTCTCGCAATACGAGGGCGGCTACTGCGCGATGACACCGTTACGAGCCTGAGCCCGACCTTGTTGCCATCTCATGTCGACTCCATCCCCGAATCCGAGCCGGTTGCACCACTCGCGGCCAAGTACCTGCACATGATCGGTGAGCATACGGCCCATCCTGGGACGGGCAAGGGGTTCAGCGCGGCGAAACGCGTACCCTGCTCTGATCCCTGATGGACTATCGTCGCTATCGCGTCAATCCACGCAGCAAGGGGCCTCTTCTCGGGTACCTCATCGACGCGCTCGACCTATGCGGATGCCGGGTGATTCATGCGTCCCCACCCGACGAGGCCCCGTTCCGAGTCACATTCGATGCACCGGATGGCGAGCGGATGGGGATCATCGCCTATGCGTTCTATGCCAACCAGGAGGTCACAAAGAACCGTCCCGACGACGAACATCGATTTCAGGTGAAATACGGCAGCAAGGACGGAGAGCGCCACGTCCTCTGGCAGGATCCGGACGAGCCCTATACAACCCTGTTCGTTGGCATCAATCCGGAGCGCGGGTTCTTCGTCGCCGCAGATCCTGTGCTCCACAACCCGACCCGCTTCTTCATTTCAATTGAGTTTAAAGACGAGAATGTCCAAAAGCTGCTTGAAGATGGTTGGCTTGCGTGGGAGCGAGCCAGCCGAAGTAAAGGGCTTGATCAACCGGTAGAGGTGCTCATCGGTGCAACACCTGGCCAGTTCCTGCGTTATGTCCGGTTCGAGCGCGCGGCCAAGGGGCTTTCGACCGGGCACCGCGCGCTGCTCGCGGACAAATTCGGCATGCTGCCCCAAGCACATCCTGATCGCGGGGCTGGGACCGAAACACATACCCTAGCGTCGGAGCTGGACTTGGACCAGAACGAGATCCTTGACCTCATCCAGAGTGCGCCCAGGCTCAAGATGGCGGTACGCGGCTGGGTCGCCGAGGTGCATCTGGAACGGCTGTTGCGCGGATTGCCAGAGGTCAGCGCGTGCGAACGCATCGAAGAAGATGGCCAACCTGACCTGCGAGTCCGAATCGGCGCAGGCCCTCCGCTTACGATCGAGTGCAAGAACGTCTTGCGCCGATCCCGGTCGGACGGAACGGCCCGGGTTGACTTTCAGCGCACGCGGGCATCAAAGAGCGATCCCTGCTCGAGATTCTACCGGCCGACTGATTTTGAGATCCTCGCTGCCTGTCTGCACCCGTGCACCGAGCAGTGGCAGTTCCGGTTCATACCAACACGGCGTCTCGATGCGCACAAGCATTGCGCGGGGCGCTTGAGCAACCGCGTTGTGCTGGACGATCGCTGGACATCGGACCCACTTGAG
>JAXGTD010000249.1:0-2725 GCA_040775095.1 Chromatiaceae bacterium
AGGCGGGTCTACGGTCGTACGGATTGGATCTGCCTACGTTAAATAACCTGCTTGGTCTTAATCCCCTTTAAGGCGGGTCTACGGTCGTACCCATCGCGCTGGATAAGGTCTGGCTGCAGATTGGTCTTAATCCCCTTTAAGGCGGGTCTACGGTCGTACGTTGAGGAGGTGGCGGGGCGCCTGAATTTGATCAGTCTTAATCCCCTTTAAGGCGGGTCTACGGTCGTACCCCTCGGCCCATTTTTTTCCCACAAAATCACGGTGTTGCGAGAGCCAAATGGTACACGTAACGGAGACGAAAAAGTTAGGTTACACATACCGCTGAAAACGTCCCTAAGCCCGTGCCGACCGACGGGTACACACCGCTAGTGTAGCCAAATCTCGAGCTGCCGCAACCAGGGCGCTGCCCGGCGTGGCGCGTCTTCGCGCGCGGGCGCACTCAGGGCATTACGCGTTGCAGGTCCTGACGCAGCGCCTCGGTCTGACGGTGGCACAGTTGCGCCAGGCTGACCGGCGGTGGCTCCTCGCCGTTGGTCGCCTCGTTCGGCGGCGCGCTGAGATCCGGCCAGTCCTGGCGCGCCTTGGCCCAGACGCGGTAGAACCGTCCTCGCGCGTCTTTGCTGAGGCGGCAGCCATCCTCCGCGCTGGTGGTGAAATCATCTGGCTCGAACAGCGTGTCGAGCAGGCCGAGCATGACGACGTCGACCGTGGGGCGCAGCGGCTCGATCAGATCGAGTACTAGGGATTCTCGGCCCGGCACCAGTTCGTGCAGCAGCCCGCGGGCGGGATCGAGACCCTGCCGCTGTACGGCGGCCAGCATGTCTCCGCCGAGCAAGGTGTAGCCGAGGGAGAGCAGCGCGTTGAGCGGATCGCGCGGCGGGCGGCGGTTACGGCTCTGAAATTGCCAGTGGGCCGGCAGCCAGGTCGCCAGCCAATGGAACCAGGCCGCGGCGGCCGCTCCCTCCACACCCATCAGCGCGCCGAGGCTTGGGGCGCCGTCGAGCTGGAGCTCGGCCTCGTCCAGGCGCTGGCGCAGGCCGGCTCGCGCGCCGGAGGCCTCCGTCGCGCAGATCAGCCGCTCGGCGGCCTGGCGTTGCGCGCTCAGCTTCGCGCGGATCAGGCGGCGGGCGATGCGCAGGCGCAGGTCCGCGCGCTCGCTGGCGCGATGCTGGGCCGCGCGCAGCACGCCGGTGGAGCCCAGCGCCGCCCCGATCCAGGTGCAGGCGCCCTGCCCACGCGCGCTCTGCAGCACGGCCGGGATGTGGCGTTCGGCAAGCGCGCGCCAGACATCGCAGCCGACCAGTGGCCGACCATGCACCACCACCAGCGCGAGCACCCCCAGGGGTACGTGCTGTGGTTTGCTGCCGGGTATCTGCACCCGCAGCGCGCGACCCTCGAGCGTGAGCTGCGTGTCGCGATGGTCGATGACGAGCAGCAGATCGCCTGTCATGGGCGGCCCCCGTTGTTGGCGGCTGGGATGATCTGGGACGTGGAGCCATGGGCCAGCAGACGCCGCCAGCCGCCGGCCAGCGACTCCGCGGCTGGCGCAAGGGCGGCGTCCCCGGCGTGCAGCAGGCCCCCGTGGAGCAGGCGCGGCCCACTGAGCCAGAGTGTGTCGGGTGCGTCGACGGGGTAGGCGCGCACATCGTCCTGGCGAGGCTCGATCAGCAGATCGAGTTGCTCGAGCAGCCGCTCGATGTCCTTGAGCGTTCCGTGCACGAGAAATACCGAGCACTGCACGGGGATGGCCACCGCGCGCAACGCGCGATGCACGCGCCGCAGGCGACGGGGGTCGGCAATGTCGTAGGCCACGAGATACCAGCCGGGACGATGCATCGTATTTCCTCCGCGTATGGCTTGCCGGTCAGGCGGCCAACAGCAAGCCGGTGTCGAGACTCGCACCGCGCCCCTTTCCGAGCGCGAGGATCGGGCGCTGGCGCTGCACCCAGGCAAACAGCAGTCGGTCGGTCGCCGGGTCGAGCTCCCGTCGCAGCCGCTCGAAGACGTCCGTGGCCTCGAGCGGGCCAAGAACGCACTCGTGAACAGAGAGCTGACCCTCCAGGCGCCACTCGCGCAGCGTGCGCAGTGTCAGGCGACGCAGGCGGTCGTCGTGGATGTCGTAGGCGAAGACGGCGGTGCGCGGTGGCATGCGATGGCTCCAGGGCAGAAAGGGTAAGGCTGAGGCATTACAACGCGGCCTGCCCGCGACGGGCACGACTCGCAAGCTTGCGATTCGGTGCCGCCCCGGCGCGGGCGTCTAGGGATCGACGCGGGCAATGCGGTATTCCTCGAGGCGGGCCCCGCAGGCGCGCATCTGCTCGGCGCTCAGCTCGACCCCGCGCAGCGCGGCGGGCAGCACGACACAGAGGTGCAGATAGCGCGCCCCGCGCTGGCAAACCTCGGCCGCCAGATTGACCGGAAGCGAGCCGATGACGGTGTCGCCGGGCAGCACGACGGCCAGGTCGAGGTGATCGATCACCCGATCGACACGTACACCCTCCTCGTCCGCCCAAGCGTGGGCACCGGGGTGGCGGGAGACAAAGTAAGTGGTCATGTTCGAGCTGTCCTTGGATTGTGAAAGTGGCATGAACCCGGACGGATGCCGCGCGGCGACAGGCCAAGCGCGGGTTCGCCGGGGCTCGTTCGCATTAGACGCGCTGGCGAGGCATCCGACAGGCGCCGCAAGCTTGCGTGTTTCGAACGTTCGAACCGGTCCGTGGATACT
>JAXGTD010000250.1:0-2711 GCA_040775095.1 Chromatiaceae bacterium
AGTTCGTCGGCGAGGATCGGATCGAGCACACGCCAAAGAACGAGACGCTGCGATTGCGGCTTGGCAAGGCGTTCGACGTAACCGCGAAGAAGAAGCAGACCCTGTTCCAGAAGCTGTCCGGCAGTGGACCCTGGCAATACCAGTTCGAGAGCGCCTTTGAGATCCGCGTGCGTAATGCCAAGGACGAGCCGGTGCGGGTGACGGTGCAGGAGCGGATTCCCGGCGACTGGGAGATGCTTCAGGAAAGCCGGCCGCATGTAAAGGGTAACGCGAGCACGGCGGTATGGGAGCTCGACGTCCCGGCCGAGGGGGAAACGGTGCTGACCTACCGGGTGCGCGTGCGCTTCTGATGGCAGGCCCGCCCGCGCGGGGACCACCCGCGTGCGGCGCGGGCTGAGAGCGGGCGCCTCTGGCCGGTCAGGTCCCGGGCGAGATGGAACCCGGCGGGCTAACCGGCATCGGCCGGATGAGGGTCCTCGCCGGCATCGCCGTCGCCGAGCACGCCTTGGGTGATCTCGATGATCTGACGGCGCTCCAACGGCTTGCGCATCAGCTCGAAGCGCAGACCCCGGCCGCGGGCCGTGACGAGCTCGTCGAAAAACTCGCGATGGAAGGCGGTGACGATGTAGACAAGCTGGTCGGGCTTTACGGCCTGGATACGGCGTAGGGTCTCGATCCCGTCGATGCCGGGCATGCGCAGGTCGAGATAGATCAGGTCGAACGGCTCGCGGGTGGCCAGGTCGACGCCCTCCTCACCGTTGGCTGCCTGAATCAGCTCGTAGGGTAAGTCTCGCAGGGCCAACCCGAAGGCCTTGCGGACGGCGTCATCGTCGTCAATGATCAGGATGCGTTTTTTCATCGCTGTGCGCCAGTTCGGTCGGGATGCTAACGGTCATGCAGGTACCGCCACCGGGGCGATCGCTGACCTCCAGATGCCCGGCATGGTCGGTGATGATCGACCAGCTGGTGGAAAGCCCGAGCCCGGTGCCCTTTCCCGCGGGCTTGGTCGTGAAGAAAGGCTCGAAGATGCGCGCCTTGATCGACTCGGGGATGCCGGGGCCGTGATCGGCGATCTGCAAGACGAAATCCCCCCCGATAATACGCATGTCCACGTCGATGCGCTTGACATCGCTCTCGGCGAGGGCGTCCAGTGCATTGGTCATCAGATTCACCAGCACCTGCTCGAAGCGTTCCGGCTGGATCCGTATCGCGGGCAGGCCGGGCTCGACAACGACCCGGACGCGAACGGCCTCCTTCCTGAGCCGGTAGTCCAATAATCGCAGAACACGCTCGACGATTGGAAGCGGGTCGGTGAGCAGAAAGCCGATCCGGGTGGCGTCACCGCTGCGTGAGAACGCCAGCAGGCCCGCGACGATGCCGATGCAGCGGCGGGTCTGGTGCTCGGTGTCCTTGAGCACTTCCAGACAATCCTTGTCGCTCGCGCTCCTCTCCATGCAGAACTGTACGCCATTGATGATACCCATCAGCGGATTGTTCAGCTCGTGGGCGACCCCCGCGGTGAGCTGGCCCAGCGAGCCGAGCTTCTCGAGCTGAATGCGGCGCTGGTCCATGGCCTTCTGCTCGGTGATGTCCGAGGCCAGCTCGAAGCGGACCATGCGCCCGTCGGACCAGCGGATGGCCTTGTCGACACAGCGGTACCAGCGCCCGGTGCGCTCGTTCTCGAAGTTCCAGATATAGCTGCGTCCCAGATACTCGCCGAGGATCTTGTCATTGGTGCAGAACGGGCAGGGGGCCTCACGGTCCTGCAGGATGCGGTAGCAGGGCTTGCCGACCACATCATCGCCCCAGGTGCGCCGAAAGCATTCGTTCACGTAGAGCAGCTCGTAGGTCTTCGGATCGGCAACATAGATGACCTCGTCGACGCCGTCGAACAGGCTGCGCAACTGCGCCCGCTCGGTCTTCAGGGAGTGCTCGATACGCTTGCGCTCGGTGATGTCGTGCACAAAGACGTAGAGGCGCCCGCCCTCGAACGGGCTGTGGCTGGTGCTGATCTCCACGTCGATGAGCTGCCCGTCGCGGCGCCGGTGACGGCGCTCGAAGTGCGCGGAGCCCCAATCGGCGATTGCTCGGATGTGCTCCCTGACCTCGCCGGGGGTCTCGACCTCGTCGAGGTCCGCAATCGTCATCCGCAGCAGCTCGTCCCGGCTGTAGCCGCTCATGTGGCAGTAGGCGGAATTAACCTCGAGCAGGCGCCCGTCGCCGTCGCACAGCCAGAAACCCTCGGTGCTGGTGTGCAGCAGGGCGTGGTAGAGCGCGTCGATCTCAATGCGGTCGGCCATGTCCGCGATCTGGACCAACAGATAGTCCAGGCTGCCGTCATCGCGGCGCACGGCGTGTACCCTCAGGAAGACATGCAGGGTGGTGCCGTCTTCTCGAAGCATGCGCAGGGCCACGCCGCGGTCATCGACCCTCGCGGAGAGGAGCGCCTCGAGCTCGGCGTGGAATCCGGCGCGCTCCTCCGCGTGGATCAGATCTGTCCAGTCGAGTGCGAGCAGGGCCGCCTCTGTCTGTCCGAGCATCCGGGCCAGTGCCGGATTGATCCGCAGCCAACGCCTCTCCGCGCTGGCCACGGCCATGCCCGTGGGCGAGTTGTCGAAGAACGCCGTGAGCTGGATGTCGCTGTTGCGTAGCGCCTCGGCGAGCCGTCGCTGCTCTCGCTCATCGCGGTCGCGCCGCCGGTCCTCATACAT
>JAXGTD010000251.1:0-2674 GCA_040775095.1 Chromatiaceae bacterium
GCCGCGCCGCGCCGCCCCCCCCCTACGGGGGGGGGGCGGCCGCGCCCGGGTCATGGCGGAGCCGGTTTCAGCCGCGCATCTGCTCCAGCGCCGCGATGCGTTGCTCCAGCGGCGGATGGCTGGAAAGCAGACTGCCGATCTTGCCGGAGATGCCAAAGGCCGCGAATTCACCCGCTGGAAGATCCTGCGGCTCGTGTACCCGCTGCAATGCGCGGAGCGCATCGATCATCTTCTGGCGCCCCGCCAGCCTGGCGCCACCGGCGTCGGCGCGATACTCGCGAAAGCGCGAGAACCACATCACGATCATGCTGGCGAGGATGGATAGGAAGATCTCGGCAACGATCGTCACCAGGAAATAGCCAATGCCGTAGCCTTCCTCGTTCTTCAGGACCACGCGGTCGACGAAGTGCCCGATGACTCGCGCGAGGAACACCACGAAGGTGTTGACGACGCCCTGGATCAGGGCCAGCGTGACCATGTCGCCGTTGGCGACGTGGCTGATCTCGTGGCCGACCACAGCCTCGACCTCGTCCTTGTTCATGTTCTGGAGCAGCCCGGTGCTGACCGCGACCAGCGCGTCGTTTCGGTTCCAGCCAGTGGCGAAGGCATTCGGCTGCGGGGTGTCGAAGATGCCGACCTCGGGCATCCGGATCCCGGCCTGCTCGGACTGGCGTCGCACCAGCGCGAAGAGCCACTGCTCGAACGGCGTCGAGGGTTGCGTGATGATCTGCACGCCCATGGAACGCTTGGCCATCCATTTGGACAGAAACAGGGAGATCAGCGAGCCGGAAAACCCGATGATCGCGGCCATCACGAGCAGTGCATACAGATTGAGTCCGCCGGCCTCGGTCTGGATGCCATTGAGACCGAGCAGGCTGAAGACGATACTGATGACCACCAGTACCGCGACATTGGTCGCCAGGAACAACAGGATTCGCATCATCTTGGGCGTCCCTCCGGGTTGATAGCTTGGATCGCGCCCAGAACATGGATGCTCGGGCGGGCGGACGCAAGCCTCCTCGTGCGGCCGCAATCCCCCGGTACCCCGGGTCGTGCTGGTCACGGGGGCCGCGGGCTCTTGGGTGCGGTTCTGCCGCCGTCGGCGTGTTAGCCAGAAAATCGCAATCGAGGCACTGGACAGCCGCCGGATCAGCCATTAAACTGCACGGCTTAGGTCACGGGGCCATAGCTCAGCTGGGAGAGCGCAACACTGGCAGTGTTGAGGTCGGCGGTTCGATCCCGCCTGGCTCCACCAAATTCCACAAAGGTCCGGTCTACCCAGGTCGACCGGATTTTTTGTGCAACGCCTCTCCGTCCCCATCGTCTAGAGGCCTAGGACACCGCCCTTTCACGGCGGCAACCGGGGTTCGAATCCCCGTGGGGACGCCAATTAAAACAAGGGCTTAACGGCAGCGAAGGGCTTGATCTTTGCCGGGCGGGTAACAGACAGGTAAGTCGCGTTACGTGACAGCTAGATTGTTTAAGACTCTGCTAACTTCCCGTTGAGTTATTGTCAAATCTGGTGTACAGCCCTCAGGCGGCGAGCCTGTCTGACTGATCAGTGACTTGCTCTGCATTGCGGAACTGGACGTTGTTGAGGACCAGCGCAAGCTTCCTGAATCCTTTGATCCGCTTCCACCCCTTCTGCGCGCTTTGAAGCAGCTGGAAGACCATCGTCAGGGTCGTCTCGCGCGAGCCGCAGTTGCGCATGCGGTCGCTGCGCAGTCGAACCGTGGCGAAGGTCGACTCGATCGGGTTGGTGGTGCGGATGTGCACCCAGTGCTCGGCCGGGAAGTCGTAGAAGGCGAGCAGGGCATCGCGGTCCTTGGCCAGGCAGTCCATGGCCCGGGGGTACTTGGGCGCGAAGCGTTTGAGCGTGTGCTCGAAGGCGTTGTGGGCATCCTCGCGGGTCTCGGCCATCCAGATCTCGTGCAGGGCGGCCTTGACCTTGGGCTGGAGCGTCTTGGGCAGCTTCTCCAGGACGTTGGCCGTCTTGTGCACCCAGCAGCGCTGGTGCGCGGTGTCGGGGTAGAGTTTGGCGAGGGCCTTCCAGAAGCCCAAGGCGCCGTCGCCGACGGCCAGCTTGGGTCCCTGGGTGAGGCCGCGCTCGCGAAGTCCGACAAGCAGCTCGTACCAGCTCGCCGCGGACTCGCGATGGCCATCCTCCACGGCGATGAGCTCCTTGTGGCCGTGCTCGGTGACGCCGACGATGACCAGCAGGCAGACGCGATCGTCTGCCTGCGCACGTTGCTGTAGACGCCGTCGACCCACCAGTAGACCCAGCGCCGGTCGCTGAGGTCGCGTCGGCACCAGGCGCGATGCTCCTCGATCCAGTGCTGCTTGAGCCGTGAGACGGTGTTGGCCGACAACCCCTTGGCCCCGTCGCCCAGCAAGGCGGCCAGCGCCTCCTGGTAGTCCCCAGTGGACACCCCCTTGAGGTAGAAGCCACGGGATCAGCTCCTCGAGGCTGCGCGCGCGTTTGAGGTACGGCGGCAGCAGGCTGGAGCGGAAGCACACCCCGCCGCCGCTGCGGTCGCGCACCCTCGGCACCCGCACCTCGACGTCACCGATCCCGGTCTGCACCGTGCGCTGCGGCAGGTAGCCGTTGCGCACCACGGCTCGGCGACCCTCATCCAGGCGTTGCTCCGCATAGCCCTCCAGGAACCGGGTCAAC
>JAXGTD010000252.1:0-2672 GCA_040775095.1 Chromatiaceae bacterium
ACAGGTGCTGACGCAGAGGGCAGGGGTGTTGGAGGTGATTGGGGGAGTGGTCGCCGAGAGAATCCCCTGACCCGAATGGCACTGACTTAAGCAAAGCCCCCTGGAGTTGGCCCTCAACCGATCCGCGAGGAGAAAGCAGGGCGAAAGCATCCGCTCCCGTCGTGCTGTTGCGTAAGAAAGGGAAATATTGACAGATACCGACATATCGGAACATGCTCGCGGCATGGAATCCACCCAAGACGCCATCCTCGATCTCGCCGGTAACCGAGGGCTGATCCGTGCCCAGGACCTGGACGCCCGTGGTCTGCCGCGGGTCTCCCTGACCCGGCTGGTTCGCCAGGGTCGGCTCGCGCGGGTCGGGCGGGGGCTTTATGCCCTGCCGGATCGTCCGGTGTCCGAGCACTCGGCCCTGGCCGAGGTAGCGCGCCGACATTCTCGGACCGTGGTGTGCCTGCTCTCGGCGCTGCGCTTCCATGAGCTGACGACCCAGGCCCCCTTCGAGGTCTGGTTGGCGATCCCCAACAAGGCGCGGCCCCCACAACTGGACAGCCTGGATTGCTCAGGGCCCCTGCGGATCGTGCGCTTCTCCGAGGCCGGCCTGACCGAGGGCGTCGAGGAGCACGAGATCGACGGGGTGCCGGTGCGCATCACCGGCATCGCCCGGACCGTCGCGGACTGCTTCAAGTACCGCAACAAGATCGGTCTCGACGTGGCCCTGGAGGCACTCAAGGAGGCGCTGCGGGAGCAAGGCGTGGAGGGTGGTCGGGGACGACGGATGAGCATCGACGAGATCTGGCGTTACGCCCGGCTGGATCGGGTTGCCAACGTCATGCGCCCCTACCTGGAGGCCCTCGCATGACCGGGCCGCCGCCCATCGTCGTGCTCGACACCGGGCTTCGTCGGCGCCTGTCTCGGCGGCTCGAGGAGATGTCCAGCGTCATGCTGGCCGAGGCCGACGCGGAGATGCAGTTTCAGCGACGCGCCCAGCGGGGCGCCGAGAAAGATGCCCGGGGCCCGACGTTGCTGGAGAGGGCAGTAGGCCATGGTCGCAGTGGCGGGCCTCCGGCGGAGTCTTAGGGCGGGTCCCTGACCGTCCTCTGGCCGTGCGTCGCGTGCGTGGGGATAGGGTCCACGGCATTTGGACGAGGCCAGTGGTGCCCGGGTTTTGCGCGCTCTGGTACGCAACCGGCGGCTTGGGTGAGAGAATTCCGAGATCTCAGCTCGCGAGGCAAGTCCTATGACGGCTCGGGTAGAACCTCAAGACGCTTCCCCCCATGATCGGGAATGGGTGCTGTCGGCGCTGCGCGATCTCAAACGGCAGTGGCGCGATTCCCTCGGCATCGAGGAGATGGGGGTCTTCGGCTCCTTCGCGCGGGGCAGTGCCACCGAGGCAAGCGATTTGGACATCTATGTCAGAACCAGGGCACCGAATCCCTATCTGCTGGTTCACCTCAAGGAGGCTATCGAGGGCCGCGTGCATCGAAAGGTGGACATCGTCCGCCTGCGCGAGCGGATGAACCCCTTGCTCAGAAAGCGCATCGAGCAGGAAGGCATCGATGTATGACCGGACCCTGGTGCTGGACATCCTGGGCCAGATCGATGGTGCCTTGCAGAGGGTCCGCGACCGCTCCCGCCGCATCGCCAGTGCCGACGAGCTGACGGCGACCCCGGAGGGTGAGGTAGGGCCGCTGTCAGAGGCGATCCGCCGGATGATCGACGAGCTTGGGGCATGACGCTTCGGCACTTCAAAGGTTCAACAACAACAGGGAACCCGCCTTGTCCGCCATCGACGACCTGATTGCCCAAGTCCCGGAGCAGAGGCTGCGCGAGCAGCTCAAGCGCGAATGGGCCGAGGCCCGGAAGACCAAGAAGTTCGGCCTGGTGTTCGACCGCCACCTGCCGGAGCTGGTGCCGATCCCACAGGCCAGGCCGCGACGGGGCGATCTGGTGGCGAGAAAAGGCGGCTCGCTGACCGATCTCTGGCGGGTGCGGCGCGTGAGCGGCGGGACGGCCCATTGCGTGCGGCCCGAGGGCGCCCCTGGTGCCGGCGACCCCTGGGATCTGGATCTGGACGAGCTGGTCGTGGTGCGCCGCTTCGGCGAGCCGATCTTCCCTGCGCTGACCCCCGTGGATCAGGTCCAGAACGGGCCGGAGGACGCCCCCTGGCACTGCCTGATCGAGGCGGACAACTTCCATGCCCTGCAACTCCTGGGCTATCTGTACGAAGGCTTGGTGGACTGCATCTACATCGACCCGCCCTATAACACCGGCGCCCGGGACTGGAAGTACAACAACGACTACGTGGATGCCAACGATTCCTGGCGGCACTCGAAGTGGCTGTCGTTTATGGAGAGACGGCTGAAGCTGGCGAAGCGATTATTGAACTCAGAAGGTTCAGTATTAATCGTGACGATCGATGAGAAGGAGTATCTGCGCCTGGGTCTGTTGCTGGAAGATGTATTTCCAGAAGCCCGAGTGCAGATGGTGAGCATCACTGTAAGTCCAAGAAGCACAAGCCGCGCAAACGAGTTCTCGCGCGTTGACGAGTACGCATTCTTTGTATTCTTGGGCGACGTGAAGATGCGTGCTGGCAATAACGCCGGCCAGGATGCGGAGGTTCGATGGCTCTATCTGAGACGGACACAGCGCTCGCTTGTGCGAGGCTCTCGACC
>JAXGTD010000253.1:0-2658 GCA_040775095.1 Chromatiaceae bacterium
CGATCGCGCCACCCTCGATGGTGGTGATGTTCTTGTTCGGGTGGAAGCTGAAGCAGACCGGATTGCCGCGGCTACCGACGCGGCGCCCCTGGTACTCGCTGCCGATGGCCTGGGCCGCGTCCTCGATCACCCGCAACCCGTTGTCGTGCGCGATCGCGTGGATGGCATCGAGGTCCGCGGCGCACCCGGCAAAATGGACCGGCACGATCGCCCGGGTGCGCGGCCCGATAGCCCCGGCGAGGGCGTCGACATCCAGATTGCGCGATACCGGGTCCACGTCGACGAAACGCGGGCGCGCCCCGACCCGCAACACCACGTTGGCGGTCGCCACAAAGCTCATCGCCGGCACGATGACCTCGTCGCCGGGACCGATGTCCGCGACCAGCAGTGCCGCCTCCAACGCGCTGGTACCCGAGTTGAACGCCAACACCCGCACACCGCCGCCGATGTAGTGCGCGAGCGCCCGCTCGAAGGCCACGGCCCGGGGACCAGTGGTCAGCCAGCCGGACTGCAGCACCGCGCGCACCGCGGTCAGCTCATCGGCACCGATCGTGGGTCTTGCAAACGGGAGCAGCTCCACCTGGCTTAGCGACCTCCGCCTCGACTGCCGCGCGGTCCGATCACGCCCGCGCGAGCACGAACACGCCGACGAGAATGATCCCGATCCCAACCAATCGTGTCGGATTCATGTCCTCGCCCAGCCAGGCCCAGGCCGCCAGGGCGTTGACCACGTAGCCGAGCGACAACATCGGGTAGGCGATGCTGACGTCCACCCGCGAGAGGGCCAGCACCCAGATCACGACGCTGATCGCGTAGCACCCCAGCCCCAGCCACAGCCAGGGCTGGCCGGCCAGGTGGATCGCCGTCGGCAGTGCCGCCGACGCGCTCAGCGCGATGCTGCCGGTCTCGCGCACGCTGGCCTTCAGCGCCAGCTGCGCCGCCGCATTGAGCAATACCCCAATGATGACGAGCCAAAACGCGGTCGCGTCCATCTGAGTTTCCGGGGTCGACGAGGGACGGTCAGGCCTTGCAGGATAGCAGTCGCGGAGCCGACAAAACAGCATTGGGGCGCGGTCGGTCGCGATCGGCAGCGCTCGGCGACATCGTTGGGCGGCTAAAGCTACACCCACGCCTCGCCGCAGCACCCCCGGCGGCGCCAATCCCACCCGTGTAGGGGCGGCTTCAGCCGCCAAGACCCACCCACGCGGGGCACCCCAGCCGCCAACCCCGCCACGACCGTGGTCGGCTTCAGCCGCCTCTTCGACCCCGGCTCGGGCGCTAAACCTCGCCGCGGTTGTAATCCGGCTCCGCGGTGATCTTGTGGATGCTCAGATCAGCACCCTGGTACTCGTCCTCCTCGCTCAGCCGCAGCCCCAGCGTCAGCTTGATCAGACCATAGACGACAAAACCGCCGGAGAACGCGATGACGACGCCGAGCAGGCTACCGGCGAGCTGCGACAGGAATGTCACGCCACCGGTGCCGCCGAGGGCCTCGAGTCCGAACACGCCGGCCGCGACCCCGCCCCAGAGACCGCACAGACCATGCAGCGGCCAGACACCGAGCACGTCGTCGATCTTCCACCTGTTTTGTGTCAGCGTGAAGGCATAGACGAACAGCGCACCGGCCACGGCGCCGACCACCAGCGCACCGAGCGGGTGCATCAGATCCGAGCCGGCGCAGACCGCGACCAGCCCCGCCAGCGGGCCGTTGTGCAGGAAGCCCGGGTCATTCTTGCCGACGACCAACGCGGCCAGCACGCCACCGACCATCGCCATCAGCGAATTGATCGCCACCAGACCGCTGACCGCCTCGACGGTCTGCGCCGACATCACATTAAAACCGAACCAGCCCACGGTCAGGGTCCACGCGCCGAGGGACAAGAAGGGGATCGACGACGGCGGATGGCCGGTTATGCCGCCGTCCTTGTGGTAGCGGCCGCTGCGCGGGCCGAGCAGGAGCACCGCGGCCAGCGCGATCCATCCACCCATCGCATGCACCACGACCGAGCCGGCGAAATCGTGGAACGGCGCGCCGAACCAGGCCTCGATGACGCCCTGAACGCCGAGGTTGCCGTTCCAGATCATGCCCTCGAAGAACGGGTAGAGCAGACCGACGAGCAGAAACGATGCGAGCAGCTGCGGGTAGAACTTCGCGCGCTCGGCGATCCCCCCGGAGATGATCGCCGGGATCGCCGCGGCGAACGTAAGCAGGAAAAAGAACTTGACCAGCTCATAGCCGTTCTTGGCCTGGAGCTCCGCGGCACCGGAGAAGAAATCGACCCCATACGCAATGCTGAAACCGATGAAAAAGTAGGCGATGGTCGAGATCGCGAAGTCGCTCATGATCTTCGCCAACGCGTTGACCTGATTCTTCGCACGCACCGTCCCAACCTCGAGGAACGCAAAGCCGGCGTGCATGGCCAGCACCATCACGGCGCCAATGAGAATGAAGAGGACGTCTGTCCCCGCGCGGATTTGCTCGATCTGCTCCACTTCCATCACCTCTCGCTCAAAAGTGGTGCATCGAAAGCAGTTAACATGCCAATCCGTGCGCAAGCGGGGGAGCGCGGCGCGCGAGTACGGACATCGGCCCCCGAAAGGGACGGGGTCAGCGCGGGCACGGATCCAGCACCGCCCCGTCCGCGTCGGCGCGGGTGC
>JAXGTD010000254.1:0-2639 GCA_040775095.1 Chromatiaceae bacterium
CGCACTCCGTTTCGCAGATCACCGACCTGACATCCGCGCTGGGAGGCTACGCACAGCTCAACCAGATCAATTCGTTCACCGCGGCCCAGAGCATCAGCCGGGCCGGGAGCGGTGGCGTGCTGGATCTGAAGACCGACGGCGCGTTGCGCGCGAGCTTCTATGCCGAGAACAACTACTTCGGCTTCGTTCCCGCCAGCTCATACGGCACGCTCGCGTGGGCGAGCCGGCTCGTGTACAGCTACAGTCTCGGCAAATGGGTCATCGGAAACGATACGGACGCCAACGCGGCCGTCGCGACGGTGGGCGACATGGCCGGCTCGTTTGCGCCCGTGGCAGGGTCCTACACGCAGACGTTCAGCGTCGCCAACGCCACGCAAAACTATCACGCGCTCAACCTGCAGACGGGCAACGGCCTTTACGCGCCCAAGGCTGGCTCGATCTATCAGCCGTTCGCCGCGTCGGTCATCGACTTTGGCGCGAATGGGGCCAGCACCGGGATCAGGAACGGCAACCATGCGGTGACCTTCAGCACCAACCTGTTGCTGGAGACGGCCGGGGTGGTGAAGGTCGTTAGCAAGTGGAACAGCAGCGCCATGATGGACGTCTACTGCAAGAATCTCAACGCGGATGGGACCTGGTACTACTCTGACGAGAGGTTGAAGCGCAAGATCAGGCGACGCACCGACTTAAACGCGGCATCCTCGCTGCGGGCCCTCGCGCAGGAGGGCATCATCGAGTTTGCGATGCTCGAGGATGCCGAGGACGCGCCGCTACGGGTGGGGTTCAGCGCGCAGTCCATCGCGGCATTGGCTGGCACGGCATCGGTCACGATCGAGGATGATCAGCTCGGCCACAAGCTCGGGTGGGACCTGGGCGCGATGATGGCCATGGTCGTCGATGCCATCGCATCGCTGGATAAGCGCCTGGATGCGATCGAGGAGCGAATCCAGCGGCCAGAGTCGTGACACGACAATAGCGCCATGGCAGTCATCTCACAGAAAGACCGGCCGATCGGGCTTGTCGTCATCGACAGCGCGGGTCTGAGCATCGGTGGCTTCGATCTGCCGATCGGCATCCCGACGTTCTACCTGTTCTCGCCGCGCCCGGAGAACCTGTCCTACACGCACCCATCGCGTGGATCCGTGATTCAGACCTTCGATGGCGGCTTCGTCGACGACTTTGGCGAGGGCCTTGCGGACATCACCGCCTCTGGCACGACCGGCTGGAACGGGGACCTGTTGCCGGGGGAGCTGAAGTTCTACGCGCTGCGGGACCTGGTCGTGCTTGGCTTCCATGAGATGCGCGCGATGAAGGCCGCGGCCGGATTGCCCATCGAGAGCGTCAAGATGTACTGGGTCGACACGCTCAACCTGTTCGTCTACGAGGTGTACCCGATCTCGTTTGTCGGGAGCCGAACCGCCAAGCCTGGCCCGTTGCTCTACAAATACTCCTTGCGGCTGACCGGGATCAAGCGTGATTTCGGTATCTCCAACCTGCTGGGCAAGGGGCTGGGGATGCTCGCATGAGCCAAACCGCACTGCTTGCGCTGAGCAACCCGGCAGGCGTTCCGGCCGCGGCCGTGGCAGCCCTATTGGCGACGGCGGGGGACCTGCGCGGGGCGGATGGGGCGGCCCATTCTGGCCAGTATGCCGGCCTGCTGACGCTCCTTGGCGATGTCGCCGAGCGCGCCTCTTCGCTGTTGGCTGGTGCGGTGATGGCGCAATCCTCCGAGGAGGATCTGGCCGGGCTGGCGAACGCCGAGCGTCTATCGGCTGCCGGGGCGCGAGTCTTCGCCGCGCTTGCCAGTCGCACCGAACAGTATGACCGGGTGGTCGCGATGCTGTGGGCGAAGCTGGCGCGGCGCCTGCATGCCGACGTGCTGCTGGTGCGGCGCGAGTATGCGCCGAGCGCCTATGCAGGCACGAACTGGACGGCCTCGCTCGCCGGCTCGCCAATCCGCATTTTGCCCGGCGCGGAGCCGGCCCTAACGGCGCTGAGCCTGGACCCGCTGGTGTATGCCACCGGCTGGGATCTGCCTTCCTTCGCCGAGCAGATCAGCCGCTTCGTGGTGCTCGCATGAGTCGCGTGCGGCAGGTCATCGTCGGCCAGGGCGACAGCCTGCGCAGCATTGCATCGCGCGAGCTTGGCGATGTGACGCGCTGGGCGGAGTTGGCGCGGCTCAACGATCTTCGTCTGCCGTTCGTCGTCGCGTCTTATCACGCCGTCGACAGGCTGGCGCATACCGTCATCTGGGGCGACTCGCTGCTTGTCCCGTGGGACACCAACGCGGCCCTGACACCCACCCCGAAGTCCAATTTCGGCACGGACCTCAAGCTCGCACGCGGAGCGCTGGTTGCCAGTGCGCAAGGCGATCTGGCGCTCGTTAGCGGCTCTGAGAACATCGTGCAGGCCCTGTCCAACCGAATCAAGACGCTCACCGGAGAAATGGTCCATCACCCGACCTACGGGTGTCTCGTCTCGCTGGCGATGGGTCTGCCAACGATGCCATTCGCGAGCCTGATGGCGGCGACCTGGGTGCATGAGTCGCTACGCGAAGAGCCACGCATTGGCTCTGTCAGGGCAGTCGACGCGCGGGTCTCGGGAGACGTGCTCGCGGTGGCGGCATCTGTCCAGATGGC
>JAXGTD010000255.1:0-2634 GCA_040775095.1 Chromatiaceae bacterium
CCGGCGATCGACGTGGAAGTCAGCTTTCTCGAGCCGATCGAGCCCGACGGGATGGACCGGCGCTCGCTGGCGGATGCCGCGCGCGCGGCGATCGCCGATCGGCTCGGCCTGCCGCTGTCGCCTCTGGAGCCGCCGCCGCGCGCGCGGACCGGCGCGATGGCAATGGCGGGTGTCGTGCCGCACGCGGGCGCTGGGCGTGCGCGCTGGGGCCGGCCGTGACTGCGCTTTCCAGCTGGGCATTGCGCGTCGCGGTGGTGACCGAGACCTATCCACCGGAGATCAATGGTGTTGCCAACACCATGCGCCAGTTGGTGTCCGGGCTTGCGCGCCGCGGGCATCGGATCACCCTGATCCGGCCACGCCAGCATGTCGAGCAGCAGGGCGCCGGGGAGGACGTTCCGGCCGAGCAGGTGCTGGTTCCCGGGTTGCCGCTGCCCGGTTATCGAGGTCTGCGACTGGGTCTTCCGGTCTACTGGCGGCTGCGCCGTCAGTGGGGCCGCGGGCGACCGGACGTGGTGTACATCGCGACCCAGGGGCCACTGGGCCGGGCGGCCCTGCGCGCCGCGCGCGCCGGGGACATCCCGGTACTGACCGGTTTCCATACCCAGTTCCATCAGTACAGCCGTTTTTACGGTCTGGGCGTGCTGATGCACCCGATCATCCGTTCGCTGCGCCGCTTCCACAATCGCTCCGACGGCACGCTGGTGCCGACCGCGGCACTCGGGCGCAGACTGCGCGACCATGGCTTCAGCAATGTGCAGGTCTTCGGCCGCGGGGTCGATACGCGGCTATTTTCGCCGAGTCGGCGCAGTGCCGGGCTGCGCGCGCACTGGGGCTGTGGCGAGAAGAGCGTGGCCGTACTCTATGTCGGGCGCATCGCGGCGGAAAAGAATATCGACCTGGCGCTCAAGGGGTTCGCGGCGATCAGCGCGCGCCGGCCGGATGCCCGCTTGGTGGTGGTGGGGGATGGTCCGGAGCGCGCTCGGTTGTGCAACCAGCATCCCGACTATATCTTCACCGGACCGAAGGTTGGCGTCGAGTTGGCCGCCCACTATGCGTCGGCGGACCTGTTTCTGTTTCCGAGTCTGACCGAGACCTTCGGTAACGTCGTACCCGAGGCCATGGCAAGCGGCCTGGCCGTGGTGGCCTTCGATGACGCCGCGGCGCACGAGCATATTCGCCCATGGCACAATGGCTTAGTCGTGGCCGCCGCGGATGAAAGGGCCTTCATCGATGCTGCCGTCGCCGCGGCTGGCGATCGCGGGCGTCTCGTGGCCTGGGGGGCCGCGGCGAGGACCGCGGCCGAGGCATTGAGTTGGGAGCGCGTCATCGGCGGTTTGGAGCAGCGCCTGTTGGAGGTCATCCACCGCCATCGCAACCCGGGGGAACGACATGAGAGTGTGGCTGCAGCATCTAAATGAGCTGGAGGGGCCGTTTTGCGTGGCCTGGACCCGCAAGACCCATGGTCGCTGGATGCGTCGCTTCTTTGCGCTGATCAGCCGTCTCGGCAATGGCGTGTTCTGGTATAGCCTGATCGCGGTGCTACCCGTCGTCGACGGCTGGGATGGCTTCTGGGCGGGCCTGCATATGCTGGGCGTGGGGGGTGTGGCGCTGCTGCTATACAAGACGCTCAAGGGTGTGACCCGCCGGGACCGGCCCTGCCACCATGAGCTGGGGATCGTCGCCGGCGCCCCGCCGCTGGATCGCTACAGCTTCCCCTCGGGCCACACCTTGCACGCGGTGGGATTCTCGACGGTCGCGCTGTTCTACTATCCGCAGCTCGCCTTGCTGCTGGTGCCGTTTACCGGACTGGTTGCGGCATCGCGGGTCGTGCTTGGGCTGCACTATCCCAGCGATGTGCTGGTTGCATCCGTCATTGGTCTGGGTCTCGCCTACGCCAGCATCCAGCTGGTTGCCTGACGGGCAGCGGCCCGCCTGTGGGAGGCCCGCTCCGCGGGGCGACTGGGCTTTGGGTGGAAAGCGTCGCGGCGCGGAGCGCCCCTCCCACAGGCAGAGGGTGTTTTCCTGCCGCGATGGCCTGTCATGGGAGCCGGTTGGACTTCCGATGAATCGGCTGCGGAAGCGGGAGAACGGCCCATTTCGCCCCGCTTCTTCGTTACATAGAACCCGCGATGCGGATCAGAACCGGAGCAAGAGGATCTCGCGCTCCCACTCCCTCGCTTCGCTTTCCCTAAGCCCGACAGGCTCCTAGCGCAGGAATTCCCCGTCCTCACCGATCTTGCCGGGACCATCGAGTATATAGATCCCGGCGGAATTGGCCTTGACATGGAACTGCAGGCGACCGTCGCTGGGCAGCTCGTTACCGGTGACGGCGTCGCGGAAGAGCCCCGGCCGAATCCCCTCGATCGCGATCGACTGGTCGGCGCCGATGGCCAGTCCGATCACCGCGTAGCTGTCCTGCTCGGAGAGGTCGCGCACGAAGCTCATGCCGCTGCCCCATTCGTTCACCTGGGTCATCAGGGCCTTTTGCAGCGCCGGCACGGCACGGCGGATCTGATTCAGGCGTTGGATGTGGCGGTAGAGTGGATGGGAGCGCGTCTCGTGGATGCGCTCCTCGCTCAGGTGGTCGCCGAAGTAGGCCCGGCCCGTGGTGTCGAGGGTGTCCCTTTCACC
>JAXGTD010000256.1:0-2610 GCA_040775095.1 Chromatiaceae bacterium
ATATCGACGACGCCTTCCTGCGGCGTATCCAGTTCGTCGTTGAGTTTCCGTTTCCGGACATAGCGCTACGCGAACGGATCTGGCGCGGGGCATTCCCGCAAGGCATGCCGCTCGACCGGATCGATCCCAGGTACCTGTCCCAGCTCGCGATCGCCGGCGGCAATATCAAGACCATCGCCCGCAATGCGGCCTTCCTGGCTGCTGAGGACGACCGCAGTGTCGGCATGGATCACATCCTCGAGGCCGCACGGCAGGAATATGACAAGCTCGGCCAGTCGCTGACCGCAGCGGAGATACGCGGATGGCAGATGTGAACCGGACCTTGACCTTCTCGATTGAGGAGTTGCGGCTCGAAGGTGTCGCGCCCTTCGAGCGCTACGCCATCGCCGAGGCGCTGGAACACCAGCTCGGTCAGCTGTTCGCCGCGCGCGGTGTCCCGTCCGGGCTCTCGGCGGGGTTGGTGCCGACACCGGCTGTTGTCGATCCGACCGGTCTGGGTCCGGCGGAGCTCGGGCGCTCGATCGCCGTGGCACTCTATGAGGGCTGGGCATGAAAGATCGCGCCCGATCCAGGCCGCAGCGCGCCAAGCCGCAGACCCAGAGGCAGAAGAAGCAGGTGCATGCGACCGGACTTGCGCGTGAGCTGAGTGACCGCGACAGCCTGCTCGATCATTTAGACGACGAGCCAGAAACGCAGGAAGAAGCCTGGCAGCGGGCGCGCGCGGAGGCCATGTCTCTGCCTAGTCAGGACGTTTTGGAAGAAAGCTTCGCCGAGAAGCTGGACCACACTCTGGACTATGCTGGGCCAGAGACGGCCACCCTGCTTGATGCCCTCGATGCCGAGGACGAGAGGATGGGTGATGAAGTCCAGCTGCCATCGGCCGATGCGTCCCTGGATGTCATCGTGCTCGGGGACGAAAACGCCACGCAGGACAGTGGAACGGCAACCGAGGCGCTGTGGCCAGGCATCCTGACCGAGAGTGATCCGGTCGAGCAGGCCGTGACACTGGAGGAAGCCTGGCAGCGGGCGCGCGTGGAGGCCATACCACTGCCGCACCAGGAGGTCCTGGAAGAGCGTTTCGGCGAGAACCTCGACCAGGTTCGGGTCTTTGCGGGGCCGGAGACGGCGAGCCTGCTCGATATCCTCGACGCCGAGGGCGCGGCGCGGGGTGACGAAGTGCTGCTGCCGTCGGTCGATGCGACGCTGGAGGTCACTGCGCACGAGGTCGCGCATGTTCTCCAGGGCAGCGGCCCGGCGCCCGAAGCGCTGTGGCCGGGAATCGTGGCCGAGAACGATTCGGTCGAGCAGGCTGCTGACATGGCCACCCAGGACGTTACGACCGGTGAGACTCCAGATCAGGCAGACGCGGAACCGGCAATGAAGCCCGGCTGGGTTGCCCTCTTCCGCCGCGGCAGTAGCGACGACGAAATCGCCGTCACCGGAGACGACACGCCCGGCACGCCGCCGGTCGTGGATGTAGACAACCCACCCGCCGATCCCGAGATCGAGGTGAGGCTGCGCGCAAGCCGCGCACCCTCCCGGTCGCGTCGGACCGAAGGACAACCGCCTCCTGCGCAAGCCCCGCCCGCTGACCAGCCCCTTGCGACCGCACAAGGCACGCTGTTGGAGGAAACCCAGACAGCGGCCCGGACCGAGGCGCGGGAAGAGGAACTGCCTGAACTGGCACCGGGTCCCGACCGGCGCCAGGAAATCCTCGACATTCGCGAGACCGGTCAGGATGCCTGGGATGCGGCGCGGCGCAGGGCCGATCAGCACGAGACGCGTGACTGTCCGTGCGCCCGTGTGCAGCAGGGCGAGCGGCCGTTCCAGCGAGGCCCTCCTGTGGATGTCCCGGACACCCGCGAGGTTCCGCGCGCCGAGGCCGCGGAGCCGGAGCCCGATATCGCCGAAGCCGATCAGACCCGCGCCGAGACGCGGGTTCGCAATCAGCTTGCGCGCGGACCGCCAGAAGCTGAACGCCATGCAGGCAGTGCCGAGCAAAGCGCGGAAATTCGCGAGCTCGAGCGCGAAATCGATCTCGAGGATGCCCCCGAGATCCCGGAAACCCCGGAACTGTCCCTCGAAGACGATACCGACCCACAGGAGATCGACGATCGCCGGGACAACCTCAGGACCACCTCGGACACCAACAGACGCACCGCAATAACGGCAACGGACGAAGATTTCGGCGAAGCGGCGCTTGCGCCGGAGAACGATCCCACCCTCGGCCACGACACGACCCTCGACAACCTCGACCTGCCGGAGGTCTCACTCGGCGAGCGCCTTCCGGACGCCACCCTGGATCGCGTGGCGACCGATGCCAATGCTGGTCAGCTGCCACTCGATCAGGTCCTCGTCGCCCAGGATCAGGATGTCGAGACGACCCGCGAGCGGGCGACGCGGGCGGCCGGGCAGAGACGCACCGCCAATCAACGGCTGTCCGACACAGACGATGATCTCGAAGAGTTCTGTCAGCGCGCCTGTGCGGCCCGGGAAACCGAGCTGCGCAATGCCGGGACCGGGATCGGTCGCACGCGCGAGGGTTGGCGCCGGGCAATCGACGGTAAGGTGACGGAACGCCGCCGCGAGGGCGAGACGCTGGCGGTCGTC
>JAXGTD010000257.1:0-2603 GCA_040775095.1 Chromatiaceae bacterium
GAGGTCCTGGGGCGACCATTCGATCCCGGCTGGACCCTGGATGCCCTTACCAAGCAGGCCAATACCAACCAGTCACGGGCGGCGGAGCTGGCCAAGGCCATCGGCCGGATCATCGAGCAGATCAAGCGTGCCTTCAGCCAGGCGCGGGATACCCCACCGGATCAGTTCTTCGAGAGCCATCGTGCCCGGCTCGGACCGGATGCCTCGCCGCGGGACTGGGTCGCGGCATTCAAGGGGTGGTTCGACAGCGACCACGACGCCTATCGGCGCACCCTCGCGGTCGAGGCAAACCAGATCGCCGGCGCCATCGTCGCCTTTCACCGCGACATGGACGCCTTCCATCGAAAGGTGGCCCAGTTCAACCGGGAGCTTCAGCAAAGCCTCGATGAGAACCTCGCCTTCGAGAGCGTGTCCCGGGTCACCGTCGAGGTGAAATCGGCGATCCGGGAACTGGAATACTGGCAGCCCATCGAGGCGATGGCAGAGGATCACCGCGCCTGGCTCAGTCTCCATGGCCAGGAGCTGCCGCCCCCCGAGTTCGCCAAGACACTGCAGACCCTGCTCGAGCACTGGGAGGTCCGCGAGGGCATCCGCGCCGCGCTGGCGAGCCTGATCCGGGTCGAGGGATCGGTGGTCGAGAATGGGCAGACCCGCACCTTCCGCAAGGCCGCTGATCTGGAGCGTGTCTCCTCCAATGGCCTTTCTTATCTGATTCTGTGCGTCATCTTCATCGCGTTCATCAACCGCATCCGCCGCCAGGCGAGGGTTGAGGTGGTGTGGGCGCTGGACGAGCTGAAGGATCTCGACATCGGCAACATCGAGGCGCTGCTCGGCATCCTGAGGCGCAACCAGATCACACTGGTGTCCGCCTTCCCCGACCCGGACGCCGAGGTGCTGGCCCTGTTCCGGCACCGATTCAGTGTCGAGGAGGGGCGGCGCCTGCTCGAGGCCAGGGTGTTGGCGCAGGGCGAAGACTTCGCTCATGCCGTTTCTGAAGGCGCAGAGGCCGTCCCCCATGCCGCGGGCCTGGAGGCGAGCTCGGATGGCGTCGTGTCGCGGGTCGATTGATTGACGATGTTCAAACAGACACTGACGCTGTTGCTGGCCGGGGAGTTCGTCTGCGCAATCCGCTATCCGGAGGCCTGGCGGTTCCTCGAGGGCGAGTCGGATCGACAGGAGATCCAGGGCTACCTGGAGCGCCTGGGGCGGCGGCTGGCCCAGACCAAACAGGGCGGGGCCTGGTTCGCCGCCTACGCCGACATCGGCCCCGATGAGCGCCGCGCGATCCGCGAGGGCTTCGCCGAGATCAAGCACAACCTCCGACTGCTGGTCGAGTTCTTCGTCCATGTGATGCAGGCCCTGCGTCAGGACCAGTTCCTGGCACCCGGGAGCACCATCGAGGCCAATCGCCTGATGGCGGCGATCGACGAGAACCCCAACCTGCGCGGTGAGCTTCAGGCGCTGGCCGGACTGGGGAAGGGGCAGGGCGGGGACGGCACCCTGCGTGGGACCCTGGAGCGCATCCTCAAGCGCCTGCGCGACGATGGCTACCTGGTCCTCGCCAACCCCGAGCGGGAGATCTACGAGGTCACCGGCAAGATCGAGTACCTCCAGGAGGTGGTGGACTTCCTGATGGCCTATCACTCGGTCCCCGATGAAATCCCGGATGCGAGCGAAGACGAACGCGACGAGGATGTTCGCCAGGGATCCCTGTTGTGACCCGGACCGACGACCTGGTGATCGCCTATATCGAGGTCCTGCATCGACACCGGGCCATGGTCGCCGCGGCCTATCATCAGGGGCAGATCGATTCTTCATCGGATGTGGCCACGGCGAAAGGGGTCCAGGACCTGCGCCGCCACCGGACCCTGGTCCCGCTGACACAGGATGCGTTTCGCCTCGCCTCTTCGCTGGCCAGGCATTTGGACGAGGTGCTGCAAAAGGAGCAGCTCTTCGCCGCCGTGGGCGGAAACATCGCGGATCTCGCGGCGCGCCTGCCGGTGCTGGTGGACGAGTCGGTCAAGGCACACATCGAGGGCCGGACCGAAGACCTGGACGGCTATGTCGACGCATTCAACAACGCGGTCTTCGACCTGGCCGATCACATCGAGCAGGCCCTTTCTTACCTGCGCATGCTCGCCGATACCCGCTTCGCCAGCGTACGCACCCTGGCCGAGAAGGAACGTCAGAACGCCTGGTACATCGGTCGCGCGGAGCGCATCGGCGAGGCGATCAAATCGCTCCAGACCGGTGCGTTGATGGACCGGATCGAGGAGGAGCCCGCCGCCTCCCCGTTGATGAGCGCGTTCCGCGGGCAGCTCTGGGAGCGCCTGCCCGCGTGGCGGGAGTCACTCCTGGACATCACCGAGATCCTCAAGACCTATCTCTACCGGTTGCGCCAGGTGGAGCCGGCCGGGCGGCGGTTGCGGGCGTTCAGGCTCTTTCTCCGGCGCAATCCGGATTACGTGGTTCCAGATGTCGACGAGCTGGCCGAGCTACCTGCCTGGGTGAATCGGGCGGCGCCAGTGCATCTGTGCGCCCATCCCGATCTTCGCGACGCGATGACCAACGAGTCGCTGATAGAGCTCGCAGCCAAGCTCCCC
>JAXGTD010000258.1:0-2573 GCA_040775095.1 Chromatiaceae bacterium
AGCCGCCAACGGCTAATGCCGGACCTGACCAGACGCTGACCCTGCCCACGGGCTCCACCGAGATGGCGGTGACACTCGACGGCAGCGCCTCCAGCGATGCCGACGGCAACGTGGTCGCATGGGTCTGGAGCGGTACCCCCGACCCGGACGACGTCGCCAGTCCGACGGTCACACTCGGCGAGGGTACACACGCGTTCACGCTCATCGTCCGCGACAACGACGGCGCCGAGAGTACGCCCGACACCGTGGCCATCACGGTCAACCCGTTCATCGGGGGCGGCGACCCGCATGCGGGCATCACGGCCTACGACGGCCCCTCCACCTGTGTGTCCTGCCACGAGGTCGAGGCCCAACAGATGCATGGCTCGGTGCACTATCAGCAAAGCGGCCCCACCGACTACGCGACCAATATCCCTGGCCCCGCCGGCGAGCGATGGAATGGGATCATCGGCGCCGGTTTCTCCGGGATCAACACCTACTGCGGGGCCCACGAGACCAGCCCGCGTTTCACCTGTGCCGGCTGCCACGTCGGTAACGGCCGCTTCCCGACCAGTCCCGAGGAGTTCGCGGGGCTCGACCAGGCGGCTCAGCTCAAAGAGCTAAGCAATATCGACTGCATGATGTGCCATCAGGAGCAGTACAAGCGCTTCCCCGATCCGCTCGGCGGATTCGACGATCTCCTGATCGTGTCGCCGGGGACAGACGGCAAGCCTGACCCCAACATCGCGCCGATCGTGCGGACAGGGCTCGAGGGCATCCCCGTGGTCGACACGCAGACACAGGACTTCGACTTCGTCCCCGCGGACCCGACCAACCCGGACCTCGCCGGGGCACCAGTCGAGCTGATGAGCATCTCGGCGCTCCAGGCGGCGCGAACCGTGCACCCGACCACGCGCAAGAGCTGCCTGAACTGTCATGCCGGCGCCGGTGGCGCGGACGGGACCAAGCGCGGCGACATGTCGACGGCGCTGATCGACCCCGATCCGCACACGGACTATCACATGAGCAGCGCCGGCGCCGGACTGGTGTGCGCGGACTGTCATGCAGCAGGCGACCACCGATTCATCGGACGCGGTGTCGACCTTCGCCCGAATGACGTACCCGGGCGCCTCACCTGCACCAGCTGTCACGAGGACAGGCCTCATGGCGACTACGACAGCCGCGACGGCCGCGCGCGAGACACCCACGCCGGGCATGTCGCCTGCCAGTCGTGCCATATCCCAACCTTTGCCAAGGGCGTTGCGACCGAGGTGGCCCGAGACTGGGAGGATCCCCACTTCTCCGACGCGGCCTGCAATGGCCGGGGTGGCTGGCTGCCGCGCGAGGACAAGCTCTCCAACGTGACCCCGACCTACCAGTGGTTCGACGGCACCAGCGAGGTCTACTACCTCACCGAGCCCCTCGCCAACGTCCCGCGTATCCCGCTGAGCAGCCAGGAGGCCGCCAGCCTGGGCCTGGCAGCCGGCAGCAGCGCCTATGTGCTTGGGATGCCCAACGGGAGCGTCGCAAGCAGCACCGCCAAGCTCACGCCGATGAAGGAACACCTGGGCAAGGTCGCACGCAACGGGCGGACCGACACCCTGGTGGCACACTCGACCTTCGAGTTCTTCCGCACCGGCAACTTCGAGCAGGCGATCCTAAGCGGCCTGGAGCAAACCGACGGGATGAGCGTCAACGACCCCTATGAGATCGTCGGCGTACACACCTACCAAAGCATCAACCACGGCGTCGAGCCCGAATCGAATGCATTGGCCTGCGGCGCCTGCCACAGCAGTCTCAGCGGCGGACCGGTGCGCATGGACCTCCAGGGCGAGTTGGGCTACGAGTTGAAGGGACCGACTTCAGTGGTCTGCCGTCAATGCCATGGGTCGGAGTCGAACATGAGCTTCACCAAGATCCACGACAAGCACGTGAAGGACAAGCGCAAGGACTGCTCGACCTGCCACAACTTCTCGCGTCCCGAGCGCGGCCTCAGCACCAAACTCGGCGACTAGGCGCGCAATCGCCGCGAGGACCACTCCAGCGCGCCAGGGACGGCGCACATGAACTGACGGCGTTTGGCCCAGACCCCATTCGGTCTGGGCTTTTGTTTGCGCAACGGCGACCGCCCTGGACCGGCCCGAAGGACCCTGCGGCGCAGATGACAAACCCTGGCACAAGGATCGCGTACGCGTCGATGGCCTGGTGCACGAGCGCGCGATGGCGACCCGTCAGATAGGCGATGCGCACGCGCGGATTCGCGGCCAGGACGCCGACGCGCGTCGGTGCACCCACCGACTCCGGCTGCGGCCCATTCGGCAGCAGCGTGCGGTCGAGATCGGTGCAGAGCAGAACGAGGTGTGGATGCTCGTGCAAGCGTCCCCCAGACCGAATTTCCCGCACGGCCGCGTCGTGGACAGCGACCTCGGATCCGAAACGACCCGCCGCGACCCTCAGTCGGGCGCGGATGCGCCGGCCGGATCGGGCACCTGGCAGGCATCGAAGAAGTGATAGTGCGCGATGGCCTCGAGGATCCCGGCCGCGAAGGGCCGCTCGGCGAAATAGATGCTCTCGGTATCGGTCAGCTGCGAGAG
>JAXGTD010000259.1:0-2519 GCA_040775095.1 Chromatiaceae bacterium
GAGGAACCCGAGTACCAACGTCTGTTCGGCACCCTCAAGAGCGGTGCCAACGCCGCCAGCCAGGTGATCGGCAGCGCGCGCCACGCCGACCTGCTAGGGCTCGACGCCATCGAGCACTACTTCGACCTGCACTACTGGCAACACCAGCAGAATTGGGACAAACATTTGATTTGCGACGGCTTTCGGCTCGGCGCCCGCGAACTGCCCCTCGACTGCGACTTCGCCAGCATCGCACAGTGCTTCCGCTTCATCGACGACGCCCAGCGACCCATCGTCATCGGCTGGGACGAGCCGAGCCGCAAACAGGTCGACGAGTTGCGCCGGCTGCATGACCGCAAGCTCTACCCCGATCGTAAGCTGTCACGCCGCCTGCAACGCCAGACGGTGACCGTCTCGCAGCGGCTCTGGCAACAGGCGCAGGCTGACGGCCTGATCGAGACCCTCTGCTATCGCTTCGCGGTACTCACTACCCCGCAACTCCACTATCACGCGGAGCTGGGTCTGCGCCTCGACGCCGACCCGCTCTACGACCCCAACGACACCATTGTGTGAAGGAGGAACCATGACACAAGGCGTGCAACTGCTGGTCCGGGGCGACTACGCCTGCTGGACCCGTCCAGAGATGAAGGCCGAGCGCGTCTCCTACGACGTGATGACCCCCTCCGGCGCGCGCGGCATCCTGGAGGCCATCTACTGGAAGCCGCAGATCCGCTGGGTGATCGACCGCATCCGGGTCTTCAGCCCAATCCGCTTCACTAACATCCGGCGCAACGAGGTGGCGAGCAAGATCCCGGTCGGAAACATCAAGACGGCGATGAAGGGAGGCGGTGTCAAAGGCAAGGTGCTGGCCCTCTATGTCGACGAGGACCGCCAGCAACGCGCCTCGCTATTGCTCAAGGACGTCTGCTATGGCATCGAGGCCCGCTTCGAGATCCTTGACGCAACCGAGGAAGACGGCCACGCCAACCCCGAGCCGGCCGGCAAGCACCTCGACATCTTCAACCGCCGCCTAAAAAAGGGGCAGTGCTTCCATCGCCCCTATCTCGGGACCCGTGAATTCGCTGCCCACTTCGAGCCGGTGGACGAGTGGCCCGAATGCCCCGAGGAACTCAAGGGCGCGCGTGAGCTCGGTTTTATGCTGCACGACATCGACTTCGCCGACGGCATGACCCCGCACTTCTTTCGCGCCCGCATGGTCGATGGGGTGATGGACGTGCGGCAATGTCTGAGCACGACCGGGGGGACGGTGGCATGATCCTGCAAGCCCTCGATCAGCTCTACGGCCGGTTGGCCGCTGATCGCGCCTATGCGATTGCGGCGGAGGGTTACAGCACGCAGAAGATCGCGTTCGCCGTGGTCCTCCACCCCGACGGGCGGCTGCACGAAGTCCAGGACGTACGCGACGACCGCGGTCGCAAGCCGGTGCCGCGCCAGCTGTCGGTGCCGGGCCAGTCGAAGCCATCCGGATCAGGTATCAATCCCTGCCTGCTGTGGGACAACAGCGCCTATCTGCTCGGCCACACCGGCGAACGCGGTGCGAAGGAGTCGGAGGCGGATTTCGAGAAGCGTTGTGGCCGCACCGCCGAGTCGTTCGCCGCATTCCGCGCACGTCACCTGCAGATCGAGCGCGAGATCGACGACCCCGCATTCAGTGCTGTGTGCCGCTTTCTTGAACAATGGCAACCGGCCCAGTGCGCCGACCATCCGCTGCTCGGGGAGCTCGACAGCGGCTTCGGGGTGTTCAAACTCATCGGCGAATCGCGATTTGTCCACCAGACCCCGGCCGTGCGCGCCTGGTGGGACGCACAACAGGGCGGCGACTACGCGGCCGGTCGAGGCAGCCGCTGCTTGGTAACCGGCGCGTTTTCGGTCCCTGCCCGTACCCATGAGCCAAAGATCAAGGGCATCGGCGGGGCGCAGTCGTCGGGGGCCTTGCTGGTCTCGTTCAACTGCGACGCCTTTACCTCCTACGGTAAGGACCAAAGCCTCAACGCTCCGGTATCGGAGCGCGCCGCGTTCCACTACTGCACCGCCCTGAACGCGGTATTGAGTGGGCCGCGCAGTCAGCGTCACCGCCTGAGCGTCGGCGACACCACGGTGGTTTTTTGGACCGACCAACCGACGGTGGCCGAAGAGTGGTTGGCCGGCCTGCTGACCGGCGGGATCGATGAGGCGCAGGACGATGCCAGGTTACAGCAGACCCGGGTGCTGTTGCAGGCGCTGCGTCAGGGCGGTGGAGAGCTGCGCGCCCTGGGCGACGACCCGCAGACCCCGATCCACCTGCTCGGGCTCGCCCCCAACGCCGCACGCCTGTCGGTACGCTTCTGGCACACCGGCACGCTCGGCGGGCTGTTCGATCGGCTCAAGGCGCACCACGACGCGCTGGGTATCGTTCGCCAGTTCGGTGCCGGCAGCAAACGGCCTGACCCCGAGTTTCCGCCGATCTGGATGCTGCTGCGCGAGACGGCGCGAGAGAGCAAGGACATCCCACCCCTGCTCGGCGGCGCCCTGATGCGCGC
>JAXGTD010000260.1:0-2485 GCA_040775095.1 Chromatiaceae bacterium
CGCCCGCGCTGCCCGAGCCTTCGCGAGGGGACCAGGCCAGGGCACTGCCCCAGCCCACCGGTGCGGAGACCTTCAACCGAACCCGGGTATTTGAGCAGGATATCTATTCCATCCTTGGCCTGAGCGACCTGGCCCCGGAAGACGACTTCTGGATGTGGGACTATCTGTATACGGCAGACCCCAGTGCCCTGGCCCGCGACTTCGCGCTGGATGCCCCGGCGGTTCAGGGCGTTGGCGAAGCGAGCATACGGGTCGACCTGGTCAGCAGCGTGGACGGCACGCACCGGATCAGCGCGCAGATCAACGGCAACGAGGTCGGCCAGCTGACCTGGGATGGAATCGGCGCGCAACCTCTGCAACTGCCGTTCGATGCGGCCTTGCTGGGGGAGCACAATCAACTGACGCTGCGGGTCGAATCCCTGAGCGCCGGCGATTCGGTGGTCTGGGTCGACCAGATCGCGCTGACCTATCCCAGCACCTACCGCATCGACGGCGACGCGCTGGCCTTCGACAGTGCCGATCATGCGGTGATCAGGCTGCAAGGGTACAGTCAGGCGCCCATTGCACTGCTGGACCTGTCCGATCCCTGGACGCCGGTCTGGGTCTCGGCATGGCCGACTGCCAACGGCGAGGGCTACGACGCCCTGCTCTATCCGCGCGCACAGCATGCCCCCTACTGGACCGCGAGCATGCCGGCATTGCCCCCGCCGGACGCGGCCTGGACCGACACCGCATCACGCCTGCGGACCACCGACTTCAGTGCCGATTACGTGGTGATTGCCAGCGAGGAGACCATGGATGCCGCAAAGGCCCTGGCCGGCTATCGGGCCGCCACCGGACTGGGCACCGCCGTGATCGACGTCGAGGATATCGCCGACGAGTTCAACTACGGGTTGGCGAGCCCCTGGGCGATCCGGGACTTCCTCGCCGATGCGCGGGCGCGCTGGTATCAGCCGCCGCGCTACGTGCTGCTGGCCGGTGGGGCGAGCTACGACTACAAGGACCACCTGGGCTTCGGCGGCAACCTGATCCCAACCGCGCTGGTCGCCACCCCCTTCGGCCCGGCGGCCAGCGACGCGGTCCTGGGCGACCTGGCTGGCAATGACGGTATCCCCGAGGTCGTGATCGGGCGGGTCCCGGCATTGACTAACACGGAGCTCGGCGGCTACCTGGACAAGCTCGTCGCCTTCGAGCAGGCCGGGGCCGCGTCCGCCCCCTGGGCCCACCAGGTGATCCTGGCGGCGGACAACCCCGACAGCGGGGGGAATTTCGGCGCCGATGTCTTGGCGCTGGGCGATCTGGTCTCCGCGGATTATCTGATCGAGCCGTTGCTGCTGGAGGACTTCCCCGGCTGGACCTGGCGCAGCCCGTTCAATCCCTGGCGCGACGCGATCAATGCCGGCGCCGGCTACTTCGCCTACATCGGCCACGGCAGCCCGTACGGCCTGGCGGACGAGGCGATGCTGGCCTTATCGATCGACATCCCGCTGCTGGTCAATGGCGAGCGTGCACCGGTGAGCCTGTTCCTGACCTGCTCGGCCGCCGACTATGCCGAGCCCGGCTTCGACTCCTTCGGCGAGCTGCTGGTGCTCAAGCCCGACGGCGGGGCGGTCGCGGCCTGGGGCCCGACCAGCCTGTCGTACAACGACGACGCCAAGGTCTTCGGGGCTGGATTCTTTGATTACACCTTCCAGCAAGGGAACCGCATCCTGGGCGAATCGGTCTACGGGGCGCACGAGGCCTATGGTGACGGACAGCACGGCTACATGCATGATATCTACAACCTGCTCGGCGACCCGGCGTTGATCATGCCCTGAGGCGGCGTGAGCCAAAACCCGGTTGCCGACCCGCGCCCTCGTCAGTCACCCGGGTGGCTGACGGTGCCGGGCCATCCCTGGCCCGCACGGCGGGCAAGGACATTGAACGTTCAACAGGGCTCGTTTGGAGCCCCGAGGGTGCCGACCCCATGACGATAAGCCCTGACCAGTCCTTCCGCCGGCAAGAGCGCGTCGTCGCCCGCGAGATCGCCGGAGAGACCCTGCTGGTGCCGCTCTCCGACAGCCGCGCCGATATGAGCCACGTCTTTGCCCTCAACCCGGTGGCCGCGCATATCTGGCAGGCACTCGACGGGGCGACGTCCGTCGCCGACATCGCGGCCGCGGTGCAACGGCAGTTCGACGTCGATCCCGAGCGGGCCGAACGCGATGTCTTGGCCTTTGTCGGAGAATTGGCGGCCGCCGACCTGCTCAGCAGCGCGGGTGCGGACTGATGGACTGCATCGATCTGAGCGAAGTCGACAGCGGCGGCTATCTGCGCCGCTTCGGCGAAAAACTGATGCAGGCCGGCATTCCGATCAAGGCCACGATGGAGCTCACCGAGCGCTGCAACCTCCACTGCGTGCACTGCTATCTGGGCGATCAGGAGCCGTTGCGACGACAGCGTGCCCGGGAGCTGCCCACCGCCCGCTGGCTGGCGCTGATCGACG
>JAXGTD010000261.1:0-2441 GCA_040775095.1 Chromatiaceae bacterium
GGCGGCGGTGGAGGCGAGCCGCGAGGCGGTTGTCTCACAGATCGAGTATCAGCTCCCGGCGGAAAAGGCGAGCGCCGAGGCCGCGCGCAAGGAGGCCGAGGTCGCCCTCGGCAAGACCCTGGTCAAGGCCGGGACCGACGGTATCGTGCAGCAGTTCGCGCTGCGTCCGGGCGACGTGGTCAACCCGATGCTCCGACCCGCCGGCATCCTGGTGCCGGCGCGCGCTCACACCGCCCTGATGGCCGGATTCGGGCAGATTGAGGCGCAGGTCATGAAGCCGGGGATGATCGGGGAGGTCACCTGCATCGCCAAGCCCTGGCAGATCGTCCCGGTGGTGGTCGTCGAGGTCCAGAACGTCATCGCCTCGGGCCAGATCAAGGCCACCGACCAGCTGGTGGACGTCCAGCAGCTCGTGCAGCCGGGCTCGATCACCGTGGTCATGAAGCCACTCTATCCCGACCAGCTCGACGACCTGCCCCAGGGCGGCCACTGCATTGCCAACGCCTACACCAGCAACCACGACCGACTCGAGGACCCAGACCTCGGCTTCCTGGCGCGCTTCGGGTTGCACGCCATCGACGCCGTGGGCTTGGTGCATGCGATGATCCTGCGCATCCAGGCGCTGCTCCTGCCGATTCAGACCCTGGTCCTGGGCGGGCACTGAGGGGGCCACGAGGTCGACCCTCCCGCGCGTCAAGGGCGTTTCGAGGTCTGGCTGGAGCAACCGCGAGCCCAGGGAGGGTGTACGATCACCACGGGGCACAGTCACGCGCGGGCATCCGGCGGACCCGGCCGCGATGCTCAGAGCCAGGATCCCGGCGCCCCGCCACGCGGTCTGACGGAGAATGATCTCGCGCGAGGGGCACAAGGATCCGTCCATGATTGCCTCGTGCAACCCGCGTTCCTCGCGGTGCCAAGAGTTCAAGCACAACGGGCAACAGCCATGCAACATGCTTACAGGCAGACGCTGTACGAACAACTGGAAGCCCTGCCGGAAGGGCTGACCGGAGAGATCCTCAATGGGCAGTTGCACACCCAGCCACGGCCCGCGGGACCGCATGCCAGAACAGAAAGCGAGTTGACCCATGATCTCATCGGCAGCTATGGCCGTGGGCGAGGCGGTCCCGGCGGCTGGTGGATCCTGGTCGAGCCGGAGGTCCATTTCGTCATCGACGCGGAAGTCGTCGTACCCGACCTGGCCGGCTGGCGACGCGAGCGCATGCCCAAAATACCGGAAGGGCACCGCTTCGAGGTCGTGCCAGACTGGGTCTGCGAGATCCTCTCCCCATCCACCGCCAGCAAGGACCGGGAAGTCAAGATGCCCATCTACGCCCATTATGGCGTGGCCCATGCCTGGCTGGTCGACCCAAAGCGCCGCACCCTGGAGGCCTACGCGCTCGATGGCGGGAGCTGGCGCCTGCTCGCCGAGGCATCCGGCAACGACCGCATCGCGGTTACACCCTTTGATGCCTTGCAGCTGGACCTGAGCAACCTCTGGGGCTGAAGACTTCACCACGAAGGGCACGAAGTCCACGCGGATCGGAAGGGCAGTTGGCGCGGTTGGGCGACTCTGCGCGGGAAAAACCAGGCGCAACGGGGTACTACGGCACGCGCAAACGTGAGAGCACGCGATCGGCGAGTTGCCGAGCCGCGGCCAGTCTGTCTCCCTCGAACCGTCCGCTGGCAGTGAGGATGATCGAGTATGGTCCCTCGAAGACCATCAGCTGGCTGATGTCCGCGCTCCAACCAGCACGTTCGCCGATACCCTCGACCAGCGCGGGCACGGCCGCCTCGCCGAGGGTTTCGCGCATCTCGGCCACGGTGTCATCGTAGGCCTGCGCCGGACCCTCGGCTGCGCCATGGGCCTTGATCAGTATCCCCACGCTGAGCATTGGCGCGTCGGTCTCGGCGTTGTCGTAGTTGCACATCGATACCCAGAATGCTCCGCTGCCCATCTCCTTGCTCTTGGCCTCGCCGACAGCCAGTCCGTAGACCGACTCCACATCGGCCCTGGTCAGCAGGGCACAGGCATCCACGGGCCCGATCGCGGCGGCCTCGGACCGGGCATCATCCAATCCACCCGCAAGCGCGACGGCCAGCAGGACCAGAATCGATGGCCATACACCGGCCAACATGGGACGGGAGTCGGGATGGATCAACGGCATGGGATAATCCCCTCGGTGATGAATGTCTGGGTGATGGAAAATAAGGATAGCGCGCCGCCGACCTGGCGGGGCCTGACTCTGGTCCGCGACGGGGTCCCGGTCAGCGCGGTAGCGAACCCAAACCCGGTGAGGCCGGAACGGGGAGGACACGAACATGGGCGATGAGTACGATCTGGAGCGTTTCGTGCAGGCGCAGACCAACAGCTACCCGGCGGCCCTCGCCGAGATCAAGGCCGGTCGCAAGCGCTCCCACTGGATGTGGTACATCTTCCCGCA
>JAXGTD010000262.1:0-2416 GCA_040775095.1 Chromatiaceae bacterium
CCCGAGGCGCACACCGTTAACCCGGGACTCCGACAGGCCCATCTCGACGGCGATGGCGACCGAAAGCTCCGCCACCCGCTTCTGGTGCCCGGCGGTGTAGGGGTCGCGCTTCTCTACCGTCAGGCTGATGACCTGGATGGTGTCCATCAGGCCCTGCTCCAGGTCTCTCTGGTATTGGGCGCGCTCCGCCTCGGCCTGCTTGCGCGGGGTGATGTCGCGGACCGTGGCCTGGATTACCGTACGCCCCTTCAGATCGAACGTGGTGAGCTGGACCTCCGCGGGAAACGTCTCGCCATTCAGTCGCCGATGCGTCCACTCGAAAAAGGCATGTCCGTCGCGTAGCGCCGCGGCGATGTATTCGTTCGCCGCCACTTCGGAATCGCGCCCATCGGTCTGCGCGGGTGGAGAGAGCTCCGACGGGTGGTGTCCGACGAATGCATCGCGTCGCACACAGGAGAACATCTGCAACGTGGCGGCATTGCAATCGATGAACGCCGACTCCGACATGAGTATGATTGCATCACTGGCCGACTCGAACAGGGTGCGGAATTTCTCCTCGCTTTGCTTCAGCGCCGCCTCGGCCTGCTTGCGCTGGGTGATGTCGCGGAACATCACCACCACCCCCCTTATCTGGCCCTCCTCGATCAGCGGGCTGCTGGAATACTCCACCGGAAGGGGGCTGCCGTCCTTGCGCCAAAAAACGTCTTGGACCTGGCGCGCGATATGACCATCCTGCATCGACGCAAAGATGGGGCATTCGGCCTCGGGAAAGGGGACGCCGTCGGCCCGGGAATGGTGCCACATCCCGTGGCTGTCCCGGCCGATCAGCTCCTCGACCTGATAGCCGAGCAGGCGCGCGGCGGTCTGATTGACGATGGTATGCCGTCCGTATCGGTCCAGGCCAAGGACGCCCTCGCTGGCGGCGGCCAGGATCAGGGCCTGCTCCCGGCGCAGCCGGTCCACATCGAGCACCTTCTGGTCGAGCTTCTCGGCGATGCGCGCCTGGTGCCGGGCCTGCAGCACGGTATCCGCGCCGCTCACCCCCTCTCGTGCCGGCAGCTCGCCATTGTTGCACTCGACAATCACGCCTTCGATCAGCCGCAGGAACTCCTTCGGTTCCTGCGGTTTGCGGATATACAGCGAGGCACCGATCGCCAGCCCGAGGGCCTCGTCCTCGTCGTCGAGGTAGGTCGCGGTATAGAAGACCACCGGTACGGGGCGCAGCTCATCGATTCCACGGAGCACCCGGCACAGGGTAAAACCGTCCATCCGCGGCATCAGCAGGTCCGAGATGACCAGGTCCGGCGGCGCGGAACGCGCCAGGTCCAGGGCCTCGAGTCCGTTCCTGGCCTCTTCGACGCTGTAGCCCTGACTCTCGAGCAGTGAGCGCAGCAGCGCGCGGTTATCGCTCTGGTCGTCGGCAATCAGGATCTTCATCGACCACTCCGCGCCAGTATGGCCGCGATCTGCCCAAGCACGCGGGTCGGGTCGATCGGTTTTTCGATATAGCCGGTACAACCCGCGGCGATCAACTGCTGCTCGTCACCGGCCATTGCGTAGGAGGTCATCGCGATGATCGGCAGGGACCCATTGGCCCCGGAAGCGCGAATCTGGCGCAACACCTCCACGCCATCGATATCCGGAAGCTGGATATCGAGGATGACCAGGTTCGGCCGGTGCTGCAACGCCTTCGCGACCCCGTCCAGTCCGGTCGTTGCCGGCAGCGTGCTATATCCGCCCTGGGTGAGCAGGTCCGAGATGAGGACACGGTTGTCCTCGTTGTCTTCGATGATCAACGCGGTGCCACGCGCGCTCTGCCCCTCATGTGCCATTGCTCTCTCCGACCTGGTCGATCTCGGTCTTGGGTGGCATCTGCCGCGGGATGCGCAGCGTAAAGCGGCTGCCCTCGCCAAACCGGCTGGCGACGCGGATCTCCCCGCCCAGGATCTCGCGCACCAGCTTGCCGGTCAGGTACAGCCCGAGCCCGGTACCGCCGGCGGCGATACTCAGCGGTGATTCGATACGCACAAAGGGTTGAAACAGCCTTCCCAGTGAGGCATCCGGGATACCAATGCCATGATCGCTGACGCACAGCTCGATCTGTTCGCCATCGGCCCTGGCCGTGAGTTGGATCGGTCCATGCTCACTGTATTTGACGGCATTGCTCAGCAGGTTGAGCACACACTGCAACAACCGCTTGCGCTCTGTCTGCAGCATCATACCCGGTGCCACGTCAACCTGCAGTTTCAGTCCCTTCTGCCGCGCCGCGAGCTCCACCTCGCCAAGCGCGTCGGCGACCAGCTCATCGAGCGCGAAGCGCTGGATGGAGACGGCGATCTTGCCCGCCTCGATCTTGGAGATGTCGATGATATCGGTGATCAGCGCCAGCAGGTGCTTACCGGCTCGATAGACCCGC
>JAXGTD010000263.1:0-2408 GCA_040775095.1 Chromatiaceae bacterium
AGAGGGCGCCATGCCCATCGCACAGGGATCTTCCGGTTGGCGAGAGGCTCCCACCACGGAGGACAATCCGTGTGTGACGGGTATAGCATAAGCGCAACCCTCGGACCGGACCCCGTTCACCATACCGCAACCGATGCCGGCCCTGCTCGACCCGAAGAACAACTGATGTCCATCGTCTCGAACACCCCAGCACACGCGGACAAGGTCAGGCCCATGCCAACGACCCTGTGTTCGCTGCCCGTTCCCGCGTCTTCGCGATCAGGCAAACACCTGGCCGCATGATTCGCAGATACCGCGACGGATCCCATACCCCCCGCGAAGCCGGGGTACGGATCCATGCAAGTGTTATTCTCTGCCACGTCAACACCGTCCATCGTGGGAAAGGTTCTTGCCCGTCATCAGCCACCGCATCCTGGTCCCCGCACTCCTGCTGCTGAGCGCGGCGCTCGCGCTCGGGCCCCTGGTTTCCGACAGCACCACCTTCGACGAGACCAGCAAGCTCACCGCGGGCTATAGCCATCTGGTGACGGGAGACTTTCGGCTCGCGCCGGAGCACCCGCCGCTGGCGCGCATCTGGGCGGCGTTCCCGCTGCTCTGGATGGACCTCAACTGGACGCCATTGGATCACCCCGCGTGGATTCAGGCGGACCCCTTCGGCGTCGGTCGCGACTGGCTGTTCGCGCGCAACAACGGCCACCAGGTGATGATGACCGCGCGGATGACCATGGTCGCGCTGCTGATGGCGACCTGTCTGGGCGTCTACTGGCTCGGCCGGCGGCTGTTTGGCCGCGAGGCGGGCCTGCTCGCGCTGATCAGCGCGGCCTTCAGCCCCACGCTGCTCGGACAGGGGCACCTGGTCGCCACCGATCTGCCACTGACCCTGGCCTTCATGCTCTGTCTGCTCAGCGCGGCCGCGCTGGCCGAACGCGTGACCCCGTTGCGCCTGGCCGCCCTGGCCGCGTCGCTCGGCGCCGCCGCGACGATCAAGTTCTCATGGCCGCTGGTCCTTCCGGCGCTCGCGGCCACCGCCGTCCACGCCATCTTCAGACGACAGGCGCCACTGTTGGCCGGCCCGACAGGACCGCGGCCGCTCCGACGGCGGCAAACCCGCTTGATCGTCTTCGCTTCACTGGCACTGGTACTCGCGATCTCCACGCTCGCCGCGATCTGGTCGGCCTACGGATGGCGGGCCGATGTCGTTGCCCGGGACGGCGACAACCCGGCGTCACTGGAGTCCACCCGACAGATCATCGCCGCGAAGTGGGACCGCGCCATGCTGACGGACAAGGGGACGCCGAAGAGCGGTCTCACGGTGGGCGCCATTCGCCAGGCCGCGCAGACAGGCGTCCTGCCCGGCGCGTACAGCCTGGGACTCGCCCAGGCCTACGCCAGCACGCAGCAGCGCTCGAGCTTCCTCATGGGGGCCTATTCGATCGACGGACGGGCCAGCTATTTTCCGATTGCAATGCTCGTGAAGACCCCGCTGCCAACCCTGTTGCTGGCGCTCGTCGGCATCATCGCACTGTTCTCTGGCGCAACCAGGGTACGCGAGCCTCTGCTGCTGACAGCCCTCGCCGTCTTCGGGCTCACCTATCTCGCGGCGGCTCTCAGCGCCGGGATCAACATCGGGGTCCGGCACGTACTGCCCCTGTACCCGGTCCTCTTTGTGCTGGCGGGGGCCGCCGTCGCCATCGCCCGGCGTCGCATTGGCCGCGTCGCGATCGGTGGCCTCGTGATCTGGCTCGTTGCGGCCACGGCGTGGGCACATCCACACTATCTCAGCTATTTCAACGAGGCAGCGGGCGGTCCGGCGCGGGGGCATCGCTGGCTGAGCGACAGCAACATCGACTGGGGTCAGGATCTGATCCGGCTCGCCGACTACGCCCAGGCACACCCACACGAACGGCTCCACCTCGCGTATTTTGGCAGTGCGCTGCCAGCGGCCTACGGCATCGACTACAGCCCGCTGCCCAGCTACCTTCCGCTGGAGGCCCCCGATGCGCTCACCCCGGGGACCTACGCGATCAGCCTCACCCTATTGCAGGGCGTCTATCATCCCCTCTACCGGTCCGAGACCTGGTTGAACCCAAGGATCCAGGACCGTTATCGGACGTTGATCGAGGCTGACAATGGGGTGTCACCTGCGTTGCACGCCTGGCAGTTCGCCCGGCTGATCTCCCGGCTCGCCGGGCGGGAACCCGATGAACGGGTCGGCTATTCCCTCTGGTTGTACCGACTCGACGAGACAGCGATCCGACAGCTCATCGCCCCTGCCGACTCTCCCGCTCCCTAACAGGCGGCCAGTCCCGCGCTGAATGGCTGCCGACGTACTCGCCCCGGCAAGCCCGCCGTCAGACGAGAGCGCATCCCCCGAGGTGACATTTTTTGTCACTTTTTGCCACTGCCTG
>JAXGTD010000264.1:0-2327 GCA_040775095.1 Chromatiaceae bacterium
AACCGCTGCAGGTTGAAGATGAGCCCCTGGAAGCTCGTGGTGTCCGCGTCTGGGTTGACCAACTGAAACTCCGCCAAGATCCTAAACCGCTAAGTATATCGATTTCGGCCGATCTCCGGCGACCGTGGCGCCCCCGGCTGCACGGCCCCGTCAAAGTCGCGGCGCTGGTGAGCAAGGAAGATGGGGGCGGCCGAGAGGCCATGCGCGGATGGCGGTGGGGAAGAGGCGAAGGTGTAGCCTGGGCGTCAAATCCGGCGGCTGGTGGTTGTGTCCTGAGCACGCGGGCGAGGGCAATTCTCCGCGGTGGCGGCTTGTGTCGGTGGGGTGCTGGCGGTTAGAGGCCGAGCGCGGCGAGCGTGCGGCGTGGTTGGTGGGCAAAGCCACGCAGGGCACTGGCGATATTGGTCAACCCGAGTAGTCGAGCCAGGGAGATGGCGAAATTGCGCAGAGAGGCCATCATGGCGGGTCCGGTGCCGACACGGATGCGCGAGCGGTCCTCATCGAAGGCGACATCGCGGACATAGTGGGAGCGATTCTCGATCCCCCAATGGCCGCGGTTGAGGGAGAGGAGCCTGTGCGGATCGGCCTGCTGGGGTGTGAGGCTGGTTATGGTGAAGACGGTCTCGTGTCGCTGCTTGCCGGATTTGATCTCCAAGACATTGCGCTCGATACGGCAGACCTGGGCGACATGGGGGAAGTCGACATAGTCGTTCAGTGCCGTGGAGGCGAGCAGCTCGCGGTGCTCCAAGCGCCCGTGGCCCTTATCGATGGTCTCGGCGCGCAGGGGGAAAATGTGCGCTGTCGAGCGCCATGAGGTCGTTGTAGAGGGTGGGTTGATTCTCCTTGACGGTGAACAGGTAATGGGCCTGTTTGTCCTCGACGAGGAAACGGGCGGTCTCGCGTTGGGTATGCAGGGCATCGGCGGTGACGACGCGCCCTTGCAGTGGTAGCGGCTCGAGCAGCGGCTTGATCTCGGGGATCTCGTTGGTCTTGGCCGGGATCTCGCGCTGCGCGAGCGTGATGCCCTGCTCGTGAAGGAAGGCGCTGAGCAGATGCACCTGGGAGGCATTCTCGCGCACGGCCCCGCGCAAGGTCTTGCCGTCGACAGCCACCGCCGCGCTCGGATCGCTCAGCCCCAAGAGCCAATCGCTCAAGCTGGCATCGAAGCTGGCCACATCGCCGCTTTGCAGGATGCGGCGGATGGTCGGCTCCGAGGGGGCCTCGAAGCGTTCGGTGCGCCGATTGTAGCGGGCGCGCAGGCGCTTGAGCTGGGGCTGTGTCAGGCGCGCGGCCCATTCGGCGATGGCCGTGTAGCCGCGCGCACCGGCAAGCACCGCGGCGATCGCGATGGTGAGCACGGTAGCCAAGCGATGGCGCTGGCCGCGAGCGTGACGGGCGTCGGGAAGGGCACGCAGTCGTCGGTGCAGATCCTCCATCTGGGCACTGCTCAGTGAGACCCGTTGCATCGGTGTACTCCAAGCGGGGGGAAGCTCGGGGGCGCACAGCAGCGCACGGGCTCGCCCATGCAGCGGGTAGACGAGCACCTGCTTGGGCAAGCCGTGGGCGCTGTAGCGTCCGTTGTGGCGGGCGAACCCGCGCGTGTGTCCCAGCGCCTGCCAGTTGGCAGCCCGGTAACAGGCGCCGGTGAAGCGAGCGGTATCGACGAAAGTCTCGGCAAGCAGCAGCCGGTGGCCGTGAACGCGCTGCCAGTCCGCTGAGAGGCGACGCAGATTCAAGGCCAACACCCGCGAGGCCAGATTGCGAACCTCGACCCCGGGCAGGATCAGGAAGCGGGCGTTGTTGGCCAGCAAATGCAGGCGCTGGTAGTGCAGCACCCGCGGCCAACCGATCCAGTCATCGCGTGCGGCGCACTTCAGTGCTGCCGCCTGCCAGCCGAGCAAGGCAAGCCACCGCCCCTCGGCCGTGGCAACATAACGTAGCGTCTTGCCAAACAGCGAACGCAGGCCGAGGTAGTGATGCTCGTCCACCAGTGCGTCCCAGCGGGTTTGCTCCTCGGCTCGAATCAGGCGCACGCAGACGTCTCGGAGCAGAACCGAATCAAGGGGTTGCAGCTGGGAAACTTCACCGTCCATGGCTGCCTTGATACCGCATCTGCGGCTGGATGTCCAGTTCCCGGTGGAACCGCTTTCAGTTCGTGTGGCTACCGGCAACTTCGACGGAGCCCTGTCCGGGGCCCATTTGCCCCAGGCATGCAAGCACCCGAAGCGCTAGAATCCATCCATGCTGCTGTCCATCAAGCACCGCTTCCTGTTCATCCACATCGCCAAGACCGGTGGGACCAGTGTGCGGGCCGCGTTGGAGCGTCA
>JAXGTD010000265.1:0-2301 GCA_040775095.1 Chromatiaceae bacterium
GCCGGCTGATCGCCGAGCACCTGCGGGAACGCTGGGGAGGGATTGAGATTCGGCATTTGGAATGAGCCACTCGGCGCTGGCCCTCGCCGGCGGCGCGGTTTGCAAGGGTGCCACCGCACCCCGATCCCGGGCAAACCCCAATGGACCACCCCGAATTGCCGGGGCCCGCGGTCAGACCCCGGCCAGCCAGGCCCCCACGCTTCGCGTTAATGGCGTGAGCAGGCAACCGGGTACGGCGGCGACCTCGCGATTGCAGCGCACCAGCGCGCTCGCTCGCCCAGGGGTGGTGCCAATGCTGAGCGCCAGCGCCGAGTGACCCTCGCCGAGGCTGGCGTAGTAGTCGATCTCCCAGTCTGCCTGCAGGACGATCCGCTGATGCAGGTCCGCGTCGAGGCTGTGCATCGAGATGTTGAAGCGCACGCGGCCGGGATAATCCTGAACCCGTCGGAGGAATTCCGCCGGCAAAACGAGACCGTTGCTGACGAACTTCACATCCGGCAGATAATCGATCTGGCGCATATAGTCGAGATAGCGCAGCACCTGGCGCCATTTGAGCAACGGCTCACCACCGGAAAAGGTGAAATCGTTGTAATGCAGCGCCTTGAGCTGATCGAGCAGGCGAAAGATCCCTTCTTCCCGCGCGTCGTGCCGGACCCGATCCATCTCCAACCCTTCCTCGTGACAGAAAAAGCAGCGGTAGTTGCACATCTCGGTGATGGAGAAACGCACCGCACGGCGTGTCGGGATGGTCTTGGCATACCGCCCCGGCGACAATTCGCGGTAGTTCAGCCGCCGCAGGCGTTCAATGTGAGAGCTGTCACCCGCATCAGACACCAATACGATGCGGCGCACCGCCTGCTGACTCAGCGCCAACTCCAGCGCGACGAGCCCCGGTAACGGATCAACGCCCGCATTGCGCGGTAGCCGCACCAGGGCCTCGTGCCCGTGTATTTCCGTTGGCCATTGCATTGTCGTCAACATCCTCCTGGACCACGCGCACCCTTACGACTGGCATGTACGGCGCGCCTCGGCTGCGACAGCAGTCTACGCAGACAAGCGCAGGGGCGCAGCCGGCTTTCGTTCAAGATCTAGCCGTCATAGCGCCGCCGCGCTTGCCTCGCGGCTTTTCCCGGTGGGGCGTCCCACCAGCCCTCCCTTTCCCAACGTGAACGGATATCGGCCAGGGCCTCGGCCTTGAGCGTCGCATTTTCCAGCACTGCCCATTCTTCAGCCAGGCCTTTCCCGCGCACCACCTCTTCGGGCTTCGAATGACTCCTCTCGGCCAAACGGGCGATGGTCTCGTCAACCCAGGCGCAGGTCGGCATGGCCGGGATCCGCGGCTCTGGATCGAACAGGCCGTACCCGGTGCGGGTCTTCGCGCCGATACCGCGCCCGGACAGGGCCGCGATCAGCATCTGTTCGGCCAGGTCCAGCCAGGCCGGCGGGCCTTCGAGCACGAACAGGAAGCGCCCCTGCACCGCGATCTGGGCATTGGGGACCGGGCTGTCGAAATCGGTCGCGGGCGTCGCCCCCTCGCTTCCGTAGTAGTCCAGATGGTGCGAGGTCACGATCTCCTCGACCAGCGGCTTGTCCGCCGAGCCGGGCACCCACCAGGCGTCGTGAAAACTCACCAGCCCAGACAAGCCCTGTGGATGACTGCCCTCGAGATCGGCATCGGCGCCAAAGAGCTCGGCCAGCACAGCGGCGTGCTCCCGTCCGAAGCGGCTGGCGCCCACCTGCGCCCGCGTGCCCCCCTTGACGCTGGATCCCGGGATATAGGGCATGCCATAGCTGTGGCTGATCGCACAGCCGGTCTCGAGCATGCCCCCGCCTGTCAGGCCAATGAACAGACGCGATTCGAGCGCGAGCTCGACCTGACGAAAGCGCCCTGGATCGGCCGTGGCCTGGCGCCAGCGTTGGTAGGCATTGTGGTAGAAAGAGGCGGGCGCGATAGCGCAGATGCGCCGCAGATGCGCGGTCTTGGCCTTGCGTCCGTCCTCGGTGTCGCTATCGTATACGGCGTAGCCGCGCTGGATCAGCAGGCCTGGATGCGCATCGCAGGCATCGCGATACAGTTGGCGCAGGGCTTCGCGCATCAGTTCAGTGGCCATGCTCAGCGCTCCTTTTCTTCTTCCGTGTCGGCGTCATCGCCGGTGGCCGTAACGCGCAGCACCCCCTGCACGTAACGTTTGATCCAGCTGGACGCCTCCAGCGCATGCCGGGTGAGCTTGAGTGTCTTGCCCAGATCGGCGCCAATGACTTCCCGATGCAGGGCCTCACAATCGGCGACGGTGAGCGTCC
>JAXGTD010000266.1:0-2285 GCA_040775095.1 Chromatiaceae bacterium
GGTTCCAGTCTTGCGCCGGGATCTCGTCGATCGCGGCGTGGGTGCTGAGGCTGTACATCGCTGCCGGTGGGTGTTGGCTGCCAGTGACTGCGACAATGGGGGCGAGGGCCGGCGCCGGAAAGGCCCAGGCGCGGATCAGTGACGCGGGTGTGCCCGACTTGTCGGCATCCGGCCGGCTGGATGCGCTCGGGGTGCGCGGTGTATGGGTACCGAGGCCCTTAGGGGCCCCAGCCGGTGTGGATCTCGTGTCCGCCCTGCCGCCAGGCGCCGAGGCCGCCATCGAGGTGGTAAAGGTTCGGCACGCCCCGCGCCAGCAATGTCTGCTCCGCCAGTTGGGTGCGGGTCCCGAGCGTGCAGTAGAGGACGACGCCGTTGTCCGCCTCTGCCAGCTCGTCGGCGTGCTGTTCGATCTTGGTGTAGGGGAGATTGACGGCTCCAGCCACATGGCCGGATTTGTACTCTCCGAAAGGCCGCACATCGACCACCAAGGGTGCCGCCGAGGTCATCTGGCGTGCCGCCAGGTCGTCCGCGCTGATCGCGGGTGTCTGAAACGCATCGCCGAGGGCAGGCAGGGGGAGCAGGGTCAGCAGGCACAAGAGGGGGCGGCAGGCGAATGCGCGTGCCGCACCAAGCCTCGCGCCCTTGTGGAGCCGGTGATGTGAGGGATCTGCGTTCTCAGGTCCGGTTTGTCGGCCGTGCCAGACAAGGCGGGAGGGGGCATGCATGGCGGTCGGGAACCACGGGTTTGTTGGGTGCGGGCGAGAGGTCGGCCGACGTTGCTCGGGTGTCATTGGTCCGACTGCCGGAGCCTGTCCGGGGAGGGATGAACGCCCTTGGCCGTCTTCGGCCCCCGTTGTGGCAACGACGCCGAGCCCGCGAGCCGCCCCAATTTCAAGCGCGTGCGGCCCGGTGAAAAGGTCGGGCCATCCATGGCGCGGACGGGAAACGCGCTGAATCGGCGTTTCGCTATGGCTTCATCAGTTGCTGCAGCTCCTCGACGCGCTGTTGCGTGATCGAGTTCGGTTGATGCGCCTTCTCCACCAGACGCTTGACCATATCGGCCTCCTGTTGGGCGAGTCGGATCAACACGTCCTGGTACACCTCGACGGGGAATTCGTTTTCCCGCAGATCCACGACATAGGCGTCCAGCTTTTCGTCGAGATACCGGCGCTTGGTCAACTTTCGCGTCGCGGCATCATTGAAGTCGTCGAACCGCGGCTCCTCGACGTCCTGGACGGTCACCAACTGCCAGCCGGCCGGGGTCTCGACCGGGTCACTGAGCTCTCCCGGACCGAGGCTGAAAATCGCGGCGTCCAGTGCCGGAACCGTGTCTCCCCGGTATACCCAGCCGACCTCGCCGAGGTCGTCCTTGGCCTTGGCCGCGATCGAGTGGTTCTGCGCCGCCTGGTACAGCGTGATCTCACCGGCGTCGATCCGGGCCTTGATCCGGTTGGCCTCATCCTTCGTCTTCAGGACGATCATCTGGACCTTGCGCGCCTCCGGTTGAACGATGCTGGGCCGGTTTGCCTCGTAGTAGGCCTTCAGCGCGTCATCGCTCGGCATCATCTGCTCGATCAGGCGTTCCCTGTGGAGGTTGGTCAGGCGGCTCTTATGAAACTCGTTGGCGCGGGCTCGGAAAACTGGGCTCTGGTCCAGTCCGGCGGCCTTCGCCTTGCTGGCCATGATGCGCAGGTCGATCTGGGTCTGGAGGGCCGTGCGGCGTGGTTCGTCCTCGTCTGCGGTCGGATCGGCCGCGACCGCGCCCTTGCCTGCGGCGACGATCTTGTCCTTGACCTCACCCCAATCGAGCGATTTCCCGTCGATCTCGGCCAATGGCACGTTGTCGGCGCGCTCGGCGTCGCCGGCGACGGCCAGGTTCTCCTCGTGCACGATCACCGCCACGCCATCGCGGATCCGTGTCCGCGCGTCGAGCAGGCGCTGCTTGGCTTTCTCGCGCCGCAGCTTCGCCTCGATGCTCACCCGGATGTCCGGTGTGAGCTCGGTCCCGTGGGGGACGTTCTGGGAGAAATACGCCTGCACCTCCGCATCGCTCACCGCAATATCCCCGATCAGTTCCTGCTGCCGATACAGGCCCGCGAGGATTGCGTAGTCGAAGCGTTCCACCTGGCGTTGGTAGGCGGGGTCCTTGTCCAGCCCCTGCTTGAGGGCATCGAGGTAGATCAGGTTCGCGCTGATGAACTTGTCGAGCAGGGCGATGCGGACCGTGTCGCGCTGGGGCGTACCGAGTGCCGGGATGGACAGGCCGACGACCGCCGAGCTGTTGA
>JAXGTD010000267.1:0-2280 GCA_040775095.1 Chromatiaceae bacterium
GGCGACCGGGCAGGCTCTCGGCACCCTCGACTCGACCGGCAGCCACTGTGCGCCGCTCGCCTGCCTGCACCTGGGCGCCCTGCGGCAAGGCAGTTCGGGGGAGTGGGACTACGTTCAGCCGCTCTTCCTCCTGCAGCCGATGGAGGTGATCCTGTTGCCGAGCCCCTGAACCGAGGCCAGGATGCCTACGCGGCCGGGCCCCTGACGTTGCCGGGCCCCTGACATCAGGCGGGCCGTCGTCGGTGGGTCGGGCGATACTGGGCGTATGGCCGCGACAACGATGCCCATCGGTGCCCACGTCCCGCAGCAGGACCCGATCGCCGAAGCGCGATCCCGCGGGACGACGGTTGTGCAGTTCTTTCTGGGGGAGCCGCAGAGCTACAAGGGTCCGGTGATCGCCTACGCCGGCGGGGCGGCCGATTTGCGGGCGGACGCGGAAGCCGCCGGAGTCGACCTGTATGTCCATGCGCCCTATATCGTCAATGTCGCGACAACCAACAACCGCATCCGGATCCCCAGCCGCAAGCTGCTGCAACAGCACATGGATGCGGCCGCCGAGATCGGCGCCAAGGGGCTGATCGTCCATGGGGGACATGTCGACAAGGGTGCCGATCCGACCGTCGGTTTCGACAATTGGCGCAAGGCGGTCGAGGCCACCGATATCAAGGTCCCGCTGCTGCTCGAGAACACCGCCGGTGGCGACAACGCCATGGCGCGCCACCTCGACCGGATCGCCCAGGTCTGGGACGCGATCGCCGCGGCCGAGGGCGCCGACCGAGTCGGGTTCTGTCTCGACACCTGCCACGCCTGGGCCGGCGGGATCGAACTCGGCACGGCCGTGGAAAAGATCCTCGGCATCACCGGCCGCATCGACCTGGTTCACGCCAACGACAGCCGCGACGGCTTCGACTCCGGTGCCGACCGGCACGCCAATTTCGGTTCCGGGCACATCGACCAGGCCGGTTTCGTCGACATCGTGCGGGCTGCGGGTGCCCCGGTCATCTGCGAGACACCAGGCGGTGCCGAGCAGCACCTCGCGGACTTCGCCTGGTTGCGCGAACGGCTCTGACCTGGTTGAGGCCGCGTCGCGGGCCACGCGCTGTCGCGTCGCCGGTCAGGCCGCTGTCGCGTCGCCGGTCAGGCCGCTGTCGCGTCGCCGGTCAGGCCGCTGTCGCGAGGTGTCCCACCTGAATGCCCGAAAGACCGGCTGAAGGCACGCAGGGCCGGCCGGAGGGCACGAAAGCCCGGCGGGGACGCGCAGGGCGCCGCACCGCCGGGCCTTCGAGAGCCCAGGCCTTCGAGAAGCCAGGCCCTTATTACTTGGGGGTCTTGGTGGCGTCTTCCTTGCCGCAGCGGCGGCACTTCGCGCCCGGCCCGTCGTAGGCGCGCCACACGTGACCGATGATGTTGCATGTCCACTTGAGCATGCGTTAACTCTAGATCCTTCGAACGCCCCCGAGGCTACGCGCCGCACAACTTCCCGCCTGACCGCCCTGCTCACGGCTGCCGAAAGCGGATCGCGATTCGACCCCCGCCGCTCGCGCGCGTAAGCTAGGGCCACGGCCAGCCCTGTGCTGGTCGAATTCGCGTGTCTTCTCGCCGGGTGACGATCTCGTTCGATCCCGGGGCGCACCACCACAGTCCTCGCGCGCGAGCGCGATGCGGGGTGCGTACGCAGGCACCAGGCAGGCTGCATGTGGCTCCCGCAGGAGTCGCACGTGGCCGACGGAACTGTTACTTCTATTCGAGGAGGACAACGGCATGGCCGTCGTCACCATGCGCCAGCTCCTGGAGAGCGGCGTCCACTTCGGGCACCAGACCCGTCGCTGGAACCCCAAGATGAAGCGCTTCATCATGACCGAGCGCAACGGCATCTACATCATCGATCTGCAGCAGTCGGTGACCTACATCAACACCGCCTACGAGTTCGTCCGCGAGACCGTCGCGCACGGTGGCTCGATCCTGTTCGTCGGCACCAAGAAGCAGGCCCAGGAGGCCATCGCGGAGCAGGCGACCCGGGTCGGGATGCCCTATGTCAACCACCGCTGGCTCGGTGGCATGCTGACCAACTTCAACACGATCTCCAAGCGCTTGGCGCGCCTGAAGGAGCTCGAGCAGATCAACTTCGGTGAGGTGGCCGGCTCCGGCTACACCAAGAAGGAACTGCTCATCCTCCAGCGCGAGAAGGACAAGCTGGAGAAGACCCTGGGCGGCATCCGCGACATGACCAAGGTGCCGTCGGCGATCTGGGTCGTCGACACCAAGAAGGAGCACCTCGCC
>JAXGTD010000268.1:0-2230 GCA_040775095.1 Chromatiaceae bacterium
CATCTCCGGCACGGTGACCAACAGCTACACCGGGCAGGGGATCCCTGCCGCCGCGGTCAGCTTCAAGGCCGTCAACGCGACCTTCTCCGCCGTCACGGATTCGGCTGGCGCCTATTCCGTCCGGATCGTCCCGAACGCGTACTACGATGTCGCCTTCGAGGCCGCCGACTACAAGCCGGTCATGAGTGCCGGAAGCTTCATCCGAAGCCGCGACCGTATCCTGAACAAGGCATTGGAGCCCGTTGCCAGGGTCATCATTGATGCCAGCGTCAATGGCACGCCGGAACCGGGGGCTACCCTCGATGCGACCGCGAGCTACCGCATCATGGACGGATCGACCCTCGACCCGGCCGGGACAGGATGGACGCAAACGGACGGACTGCCGGCCGATATCAGCGACCCGATGAGCGCCAGCACCGCGGTCGTCCTGGGCTCGACCAGCGACTACGCGGCACACCTTGTTCAAGTCCTCAAGGCGCCCCCGATCACCGAGGCCGACCTGCCGCCCGATGTGGTGCTGCAGCCGATCAACGAGATCGAGAAGGGCCTGCAGGACCGCAACCAGGTCGTCGCGATCAACCCGTTCGGACTGGAAAAGGCCGAGCACATCCCGCTGAAATTTACCGTCAAGACGAGCTCGGGGAGCTACTCCGCCGAGGTCGACGTCCTCACGGAGCTGCCGTGGATGGTGAACCCCGGACTCAAGACGGTTCCCGTCAACTCGCCGGTGATGCTGCTCGCCAAGTGCGGTGACGAGCTCGACGAGATCACCGGGGAGTACCTCTGTACTGGCCAGACCAGTTTCACTTGGTCGATCACCCAGCGTCCGAACGGCTCCAACGCCACGTTGGTCGACGCCAACACGCGCTCGCCATGGTTTGCGCCCGATGTTGTCGGCAACTATGTCGTCCAGGAGACTGGCGGATCCGGGGCCAATCTGACCGTCCACGCGGGTCGCTATCACGGTGTGATCGACCCCGTACTCACCCTGAGCTCCGTGATCTATGGCGACGGACGGCCGGTGGGTGACGAGAACTGCACGGGTTGCCACACGGATGGAGGGGCCGCGCCGGATAACTTCACGCCGTGGCGGCAGACCGGCCATGCGGAGGCCTTTACGCAGGGCATCAACACCAACGGCCACTTCGGTGAGAACTGCTTTGCATGCCACGCGGTCGGGTTCGGCAGCGCTGCCGGCGGCATCGATTCCACGCCAAACTACACCAATTTCCTGAATCTCCTGACCAGCAATCAGGCAAGTGGTGACATCGCCTATACATGGGAGGACATGCTATTCCAGATGCCCGACACGGCACGGCTGTCCAATATCCAGTGCGAGAGCTGCCATGGTCCGCAGGACTATACCAATGCGCATAAGGATCAGCCGGGTGCGCCGCGTGTCAGTCTGGCATCGGATGTGTGCGGGAGTTGCCACGGTGAGCCGGAGCGTCATGGCCGCTTCCAGCAGTGGCAGCTGAGCAACCACGCCGACTACGATCTGGCCCGCTCGCGGGGTGACCGGGAGAACTGCGGACGCTGCCACTCGGGCAACGGTTTCGTCCTGTGGAGCAAGTTCGGGTTCGATCCCAAAGAGGATCTGACCGGCATGGTTGACTGGAACGACGACACCGTGGTGCCGCAGACCTGCGCGGCCTGCCACGATCCGCACAACACCGGTTCGACCAGTGGCAGCGACGACACCGACGCCAAGGTGCGCATCATGGGCAACAGTCCGGTCCTGCTCGCCGGCTTCCAGGCGACCGGCGTTGGCAAGGGCGCGACCTGCATGACCTGCCACAACTCGCGTGCCAGCGAGATCGCGGAGGACGGTTCCTACATCATCAAGACACGCAATGACTCGACCTGGGGTGCAACCGTGGCCGCCGATCTGGCCAATCCGGATGAGACCTATACCACCGATCGCCCCCATCACGGCGTCCAGGCGGACCTGCTTATGGGGCAGAACGCCTACTTCGTGAAGACGGGTAATCGCGGCAAGCATGCCTCGGGTATCGAGGATGTCTGCGTGACCTGCCACATGAACAAGACCCAGCCGCCGGACATCCTGTCCTACAACCAGGCCGGCACCAACCACACCTTCGCCGCGGATCCGAAGATCTGCGTGGAATGCCATACAGGCGGGTATCCCAATACCGCGGCGATCCAGGCGACGGTCAACGGGCTGCTGGGCCAATTGCAGGACGCGCTGGGCGCCGCGTACAAGAAGATG
>JAXGTD010000269.1:0-2202 GCA_040775095.1 Chromatiaceae bacterium
ATAAACTGAAACGCTCGACGGTGCTGGTGTTCGAAGGGGTCGACGCCGGCGGAAAGGGCGGTGCGATTCGGCGCATCACCAGCGCCGTCGACGCGCGCCTGTACCGCACCATGTCGGTCGCGGCGCCGACCGACGAGGAGAAGGCACACCATTACCTCTGGCGGTTCTGGCGCCATGTCCCACGCGCCGGACACATGATCATCTATGATCGCTCTTGGTACGGCCGGGTGCTGGTCGAGCGCGTCGAGGGCTTTGCGAAGGAGTCCGAGTGGCGCCGCGCCTACAGCGAGATCAACGAGTTCGAGGAAGAGCTCGTCGAGAATGGTGCCATCCTGCTCAAGTTCTGGCTCCAGGTCAGCGACGAAGAACAGCTGCGTCGGTTCCAGGACCGCGAGAAGACGCCATACAAGCAATACAAGATCACCGACGAGGACTGGCGCAATCGCGAGAAATGGCCAGAGTACAAGTCTGCCGTCAACGAGATGGTCGCACGCACGAGTACCGAGCACGCGCCCTGGACCCTGGTGGAGGGGGACGACAAGCCCTTTGCCCGGATCAAGGTCCTGCGGACCGTCTGCGAACGCCTGCGCGAGGCACTTGGAAAGGACAAGGGGGCGTGGAGCAGCGCCTCGGTGCGCTGCGGTGACCAGGGCGAAGGCGGCGTCAGCCGCCCCTGACGCGAGGGGCCTCGGCGTCCACTCGAAGCGCTGCTCGCGCGCCCGTGAACAGACTGAAGAAGTTCTCGCCAGTGATCGCGGCCATGTCGGCGGGTGTGGCTCCGCGTAGCTCGGCGATCCTGTCGGCAACCTGCCGGACAAAGCGCGGCTCGTTGCTCTTGCCGCGGTGCGGGACTGGTGCCAGGTAGGGCGAGTCGGTCTCGATGAGCAGACGCTCGCGTGGCACCCGGCGGGCCACGTCGCGCAACGCATCGGCATTCTTGAACGTGACGATGCCGGAAAAGGAGATGTAGAAGCCAAGGTCGAGGGCCTGTCTGGCCATCGCCCAGCTCTCGGTGAAACAGTGCATGACGCCACCGGCATCGCGCGCACCCTCCTCGCGCATGATCGCAATGGTGTCGTCGGGTGCGTCGCGGGTATGGATGATCAGCGGCTTGCCACAGGCGCGGGCGGCGGCGATATGGGTGCGGAAACGCGCGCGCTGCCAGTCCAGATCGCCATTGTCGTAGTGGTAATCAAGACCCGTCTCACCAATCGCGACCACGCGGGCATCCTCGGCCAGCGTAACCAGCTCGTCGATGTCGGGATCGCGTCGATCCTGCTCGTTCGGATGCACCCCCACCGATGCGGAGATATCCGGATACGGCTCGATTAGTGCGCGCATTCGCTCGTAATGCTCCAGGTCGATGCAGACACAGAGCATGTGTTCCACACCCTGGGCACGGGTCGCATCGATCATTGCGCGGAAGTCCCCGGCATAAGGCCGCAGGTCAACGCGATCGAGATGACAATGGGAATCGACGAGCATTGGGGGACCTGTCCGGGATTCGAGCGTCGGGGGAGGGCACTACATGGTGTGGGTCGGGCGATCGGATTCAAGGACCCCGGCAAGGTATTCCTCGATCTTGCGCAGTGCATCGCCCTTGTCTTGCTCACTGAACTGGACGCCGACACCAACGGCCCGGTTTCCTTCCGCCCCCATCGGTGTAACCCAGACCACGTTCCCGGCCACCGGGATGCGCTCTGGATGGTCCATCAACTGGAGCAGCAGAAACAGTTCCTCGCCAAGCTGATAACGCTTGTTGGTCGGAATGAAGAGTCCGCCATTCTTGATGAAGGGCATGTAGGCCGCGTAGAGCGCGTGCTTGTCCTTGATGACAAAGCTCAGAATGCGCTGCCGGCCACCCGGTCTGTCTTGTCCCACCGGTCAATGCCCTCCCGCGGCGACGCACGCCCACTGAACCAGCAATGATTCGAACAGCAGTTGCTTGTTGATCGGCGTCTCGCCCATTGCCCTCGCGCGCAAGACCCGCTGCAGATACCGATGCCCCGCCACCGGGGAGACCCGATCGGAGAGGGCTCGGAGCTGGTCGCGCTTGTCCGGGTTCTCGAGAAATGCGGCGCCGTGGTCGCAACCGAGCCGCAGCACGTCGCTGACCCAGCCAACCAGCCCCTCCAATAGTAGACCGGGCTCGTGGGCCTGCCCAGCCGCCGCCGCGGCGACCGGCTCCTGCGCGCCGCGTCC
>JAXGTD010000270.1:0-2003 GCA_040775095.1 Chromatiaceae bacterium
CGGCAGCAGGCGCATGCCGGCGCGGGATGCGCGATCATGCACCCATGGGTTTCGTCGAACGGTTGGACCGCGCCCAGCGGCGATTCCCGCCGCTGGGTTTCCCGATCGCGGTGGCCTACAAATACTTCGACGACATCGGTGGGTACCTGTCGGCACTGCTGACCTATTACGCGTTCGTCTCACTGTTCCCCCTGCTCCTGCTGCTCGCGACGGCGCTGAGCTTCGTGCTGGCCGGCCGTCCGGACCTGCAGCGTCAGATCCTCGACTCGGCCGTGGCCCAGGTGCCCGTGCTCGGCGACCAACTCGGGGATCCGAGGTCCCTGAGCGGCGGCGCATCCGGGGTGGCCATCGGCCTGGCAGTGTCGGTCTATGGCGCGCTCGGGGTGGGGAACGCGCTTCAGCACGCGATGAACACGGTGTGGGCGGTGCCGCGCAACGTGCGGCCCAATCCCGTGTTGGCGCGGGCCCGCAGCGTCGTGCTCGTGCTGACGGCCGGGCTCGCTGTCTTGGCGACCACGGCCCTCTCGGCGTTCACGGCCGCCGCCACGACCTGGGGGCCATGGACCAAGGTTCTCTCCACGGTCCTCACCATCCTGGTGAACGCCTTCATCGTCCTGCTCGTCTTCCGCATCGGCGTGCGGCAGGGTTCCATCCGCAAGATGCTCCCGGGGGCCCTGCTCGCGGCTGGTGCCTGGCAAGGGCTGCAGACCTTCGGTGTGGTGTATGTCGGCCGGGTCGTCAAGAACGCGTCGACGTCCAACGGCGTGGTCGCGTTTATCCTCGGCCTTCTCGCGTTCACCTACCTGGCAGCAGTCATCCTGGTGCTCTGCGCAGAGGTCAATGTCGTTCGGGCGGAACGGCTTTACCCGCGTGCCCTCTTGACTCCGTTCACCGACGACGTGGACCTGACCGCGGCCGATGAGGAGACGTATGCCGATCAGGCACGCAGCATGCGCACCAAGGGTTACGAGCGGATCGACGTGACCTTCGAGCCGGAGGAGTCCGGCGACGCCCAGGGAGAGCGAGGCGCCGCGGGGTCCGATCCCTAGCAGCGCCGCCGGCTATGCCGCCCGAGGGCGATGACGGTCACCCGCACTGAGCCCGATGGCGCCGCCCGGCCACCTCGGCCTCTTCGCGCAGAGCGGGCCGTTGGGCATAGGCTCTGAGAATGGTCAGCGACAACCCGGAGATCGGGAGCAGCGTCCAGACCGGCGACATCCTCACGAACTATCACGATCTAGGCACCGGGGACCCGCTGCTGTTGTTGCACGGCTCAGGGCCAGGCGTGAGCGCCTGGGCCAATTGGCGCCTGCCGATCACCCGCCTCGACCAGCACTTCCGGATCCTCGCACCCGACCTGGCGGGCTTCGGCTATTCCGTTGTGCCAGAAAGATTCGAATACACGCGGGAGCGTTGGCTCGCACAGATCGTCGCCTTCCTCGACGCGCTCGAGGTGGAGAGGACCAGCGTGGTCGGCAACTCCTTCGGTGGCGCGATGGCGCTCTCCCTGGCGATCGCGCATCCCGAGCGGGTGGACAAGCTCGTTCTCATGGGCAGCGTCGGGGTGCCCTTCGAGATCACGCCCGGGCTCGACGCGGTGTGGGGGTACGAACCATCAATCGAGAAGATGGGCGAGTTGATGCGCGAGGCGTTCGCGTACAACGCGGCGCTCATCACCGACGACATGGTGCGCGCGCGCTACGAGGCGTCGATCCGGCCCGGTGCACAGGAGCAGTTCGCGGCCATGTTCCCGGCGCCGCGACAGCGCTGGGTGGACGCGATGGCCCACCCGGAGAAGGACATTCGGGCGATCCCCCACCAGACCCTGGTGATTCACGGCCGCGACGACAAGGTGATCCCCCTCAGCACGACCATGACGCTGCTGGGGTGGATCGAGGACAGCCAGGCGCACATCTTCGGCCGCTGCGGCCACTGGACGCAGATCGAGCACACCGACGCCTTCTGTCGCGAAATGACCGGCTTCCTGTTGGGAATCAGCTCAG
>JAXGTD010000271.1:0-1953 GCA_040775095.1 Chromatiaceae bacterium
CGCCGGCCTCGAACTCGACCCAAATGTCGGCACCGATCGGCGGCAGCATAAAAAACCCTTCGCCAGGGCCGGCATAGGGAGCGCATGGCATCGCCCAGGCCATGATGCTTTCGCCGAGAACCGGCGCGCAGCTGATCTGGAGGCGCCCGATCTGCAGGGGATCAACGTTGTTGACCACCGATCCCCGGTACTTTCCGTAATAGGTCACGGCACCACCACCGGCGTTGTCGAGATCGTTCCCTCGCGCGAAAGCCCGAAGCTCTGTTTGTATTCGCCGCGCTTAATCGCGTGCGACACGCTCTTGACGTAATACAGTCCGTCATAACTGAGCCCGACACCACGCACGCCGACGAGCTGGCGAGGGTATAGGATCATACCGTAGCGCGTGGTGTCGATTTCACCCGATGCCGTCACCGCGTTCCGGGTCGAGGCGGTCGTCTCTGCATTGGCCTTGAGTTGGGCCTGCAACCAGCTTGTCCCCTCCTCAGGCTCCAGCAGCTTGACCTTCCCGATCGGCTTGTTCGCATAGATCGACGGCGCAGCGGCTAGAGGCGGCACGATAGTGGGAAAGCCGTAAACGGGCAGTGGCGGCGTACTGACCGCCGGATTGTCGTCGCGCACCAGACCCACGACCTCCGTCGCTGCGGTACCGTCCTGCTGGAACGAGATGCTTGCCAGGTTGTTTGCTGACCCCATGCCCCTGGTCAGCGCCCGCTGGGGCAGGACCGCAGGAATGCGCGGACCGAAATAGGCCAGCGATTGGCCCGGCAGCGGTCCCGGCAGCACGAAGAATGTGTAGCTGTGCTTCGCGGCCTTCTCGGTCAGGATCGACCAGACGGTCCCCCGTGGATGCGGCAAGGTCCGGGTCGGATCGGGCGGCGTATCGGTGGGCGCCGGTAGCACCATCGGTGTCAGACCGATCGCCGAATAGGGCGCCAGCAACAGCGCGGCGAGCGCGGCATCGGTTCCAGGGAACGGCATCTGCAGCTCGATCTGATCCAGCAAGACGCCCAGATCCTCGCCGGTGATGGTGATCGATCCGCTGCCAGGCTTGTCCCCGGGGTTGAGTTGGTGGTTGGTGATGATCCCGTCCATCAGGACCTGGGGTATTGCGTTGAGGGTCAGGATCAGAACGATACGGGTGCCGATCTTGATCCGCTGGGTGAGCAGCAGCGGATAGTCGACCAGCCCCAGTGGCGGCTCGCGCAACGCGCGAAAGACGATCTGAAAAGTAGAACGGCCCTCATCGCTGTGGCTGACGCTAACGCTGTCTACGTGCTCAGCCAGATCCGGCGCCGGCAGCGGGACCGTAGGCCCCGCCAGGATTGTTAATATTGCCCCCCCGAGCACGGCACCGTCCTTAGCCGGTCGGGACCGGCACGCGCAACCGTGGTGCCGGACGCGCGCCGCCTTCTGTCAACATTTGTGCGGGATCGGGCGTTTCGGTCAGGGTGCGCGGGTCAAGCGCTTCGTTCGCCTCGGCAACCCGCCACCAGGCCTCAGCCGCGCCGAGTGTGCGCGCGGCGATCAGATCCAGCCGATCGCCGCGCTGTACGTCGACCGAGATCAGGGTTTCAAAGCTGGTGAACGGCGCGAGGAAGCGGCGTGGAAGGTAGCGGATCTCCCGGCCCAATCCGTCGATATAGGAGAGGGGCGTCGCGGCAAGACGGGCATAGCGGCTGTCCGGGTCGATCATGGAGCACCTCCAGCGGCCGAGGGCTCCAGGACGCGCGCCATGTCGGTGAGACTCGCCGACTTCGCCAATGCCTCCTTGGCCATGTGATGGGCCATGAACAGCGCATGCCCGGGATGCAACGGCCCCAGGTCGTCGGTTGAGAGCACACGCAGCCCGAGCTGCACTTTAGCCCGAATCGGGTTGAGCCTTGGATCGTGTGCCTCTTCGGTCACCGAGAACTGCGTGATACTGACCGGCAGCACGCGTTGAGGGCCCCA
>JAXGTD010000272.1:0-1943 GCA_040775095.1 Chromatiaceae bacterium
ATGATCACCGCCCAGTTTTGCGTCAACGGCAATGCCAAGCAGGCGGAAATTGTTCGCGCCTTTGGGGTGACGAAGATCAGCCTCAAGCGGGCGGTGAAGCGCTACCGCGAGGAGGGACCAAAAGGGTTCTATAGGCCGATGGGCCATCGCGGTCCGGCGGTGTTGACCCCAGAGGTTCTGATCGAGGCCCAGCGGTTGCTCGATGATGGCCTGGAGACTTCGGAAGTAGCGGATCGACTGGGCATCAAGCGCGACACCCTCTCCAAGGCGGTGCGTGCGGGTCGGCTGCACAAGCCGGTAAAAAAAAGCCTGTCGCGTAGCTGACGAGCAAGAGCGAACGCTCAAGCGCCGACCGTGCCGCCCCGATGGGCATGGGCGCGGCGGATATCGAGGGCCGTTTGGCCGCCAGCGTCGGCGAGCTTGATGCGGTGGCCCCTGATTTTACGCCGGCGTTGGACGTGCCCAATGGCGGCCTGCTGTGTGCGCTGCCGGCGTTGCTCGCTGTTGGTCTGCTCGAAGGCATCGAGCGCCACTTGGCATTGCCCAAGGGCTACTACGGTCTCGACAGTCTCTTGCTGCTGCTTGCTGTTATGGCGCTGGCCCGGATCGAAACGATCGAGTCGCTGCGCTACAAGGCCCCAGGGGAGTGGGGCAAGCTGCTGGGACTGGATCGCATCCCGGAGGTGCGCACCCTGCGTGCCAAGATCCAGCTGTTGGCCCAGGACGATCACCCGGCGCAATGGAATGCGGCGCTGTGCGAGCGCTGGATGGCCGCCGCCCCCGAGCAGGCCGGGGTGCTCTACATCGACGGACATGTGCGCGTCTATAACGGCAGCCAGACCCAATTGCCGCGCCATTACGTGGCCCGCCAGCGCCTGTGTCAGCGGGCCACCACCGACTACTGGGTCAACGCCATGGACGGTCAGCCCTTTTTTGTCGTCAACCAGGTGGTCGACCCGGGGTTGATCAAGGTCATCGAGCGGGAGATTGTGCCGCGCATCGAGCAGAGCCTGCCCGCCCCGGTGGACCCGCAACCCCAAGCCGATCCGCTGCGCCATCGTTTCACCTTGGTGTTCGACCGCGAGGGCTATTCGCCGGCGTTTCTCAAGCGTATGAAAACCCAGCACATCGCCTGCCTGACCTACCACAAATTCCCCGGCGAGGATTGGTCGCAGGAGGAGTTCGCTCCCTATCGAGTGCGTTTGGCCAACGGTGAGACGGTGACCATGGACCTGGCCGAACGCGGCTCCTGCCTGAGCAACGGGCTGTGGGTACGGGAGCTGCGCAAGCGCACCGAGCGCGCCCATCAGACCGCCATCCTATGCACCGACTATCGCTCCGAGGCGGCCCCCTTGGCCGCGGCCATGTTCGCTCGCTGGTCGCAGGAAAACTTCTTCAAGTATGCCCGCGAACACTTCGGCCTGGATCGCTTGGCCGACTATCGCACCGAGGCCATTTCCGACCCCCTACGGGTCGTCAACCCCGACTATCGTCAGCTCGACGGACAGGTCCGTTCCACCACCGGCAAGCTCACCCGCCGCCTGGCGACATTCGCTGCCATGACCCTGGAGGAGCCCATCGAGCCCAAGCATGTCGAGCCGTTTATGCGCCGCAAGGCGGCGCTGCAAGAGGAAATCGAAACCCTGCAACACGCGCTCGCGACGCTCAAGGCCAGCCGCAAGGAGACCCCCCACCACATCAGCGTCGACGAACTGCCCGAGGAGGCGCGTTTTCGCCAGCTCAGCACCCAGAGCAAGCACCTCGTCGATACCATCAAGATGATCGCCTATCGGGCCGAGACAGCGATGGCCAACAGCCTGCGCGAACACCTCAAACGGCCCGATGAAGCGCGGCGCCTGCTACGTGCCCTCTACACCACCGAAGCCGACCTGTTGCCAGACCCCGATGCGTGCACCCTGACGGTACGTCTGCACCATGGGGCG
>JAXGTD010000273.1:0-1942 GCA_040775095.1 Chromatiaceae bacterium
CCAGGCCCATGTTCTCGCACTCCAGGCCCTCGAGCGCGAAGCCGCCAGCACGGCCTACAATCTCGGCAACGGACAGGGCTTCTCGGTACACGAGGTCATCGAGGAGGCGGGACGTGTCACCGGTCGCTCGATCCCCGTGAAGATCGGAAGCCGCCGCACCGGCGACCCCCCGCGTCTTGTCGGCGACGCCGCGCGCATCCGGGCGGAGCTGGACTGGCGGCCGCGTTTCGCCGACCTCGGCACGATCATAGAGACCGCGTGGCGCTGGCACCAGCGAGCACGCGGCCTTTGACACCTGCTCCGCACGCGACGTCCCGCGGTCCGATAACTCGGCAAACCAAGCCCCGATGCCTGCAGTCAGCGCCCACTACACCCGCATAGCACCCACCCGCGGCTGGGCTGCGATCCACTTCCACGAGCTCTGGGAGTACCGTGAGCTGTTGCTCTTCCTCGCCTGGCGTGACGTCAAGGTCCGCTACAAGCAGACCGTTCTGGGTGCCGCCTGGGCGGTGTTGGTGCCCTTCCTGACTATGGTGGTATTCAACGTCCTGTTCGGGCTCCTGATGGGAAAGGGCAACAAACCGACCCTAGAGGGCGTTCCCTACGCTATCTCAACTTACGCCGCGCTGGTGCCCTGGCAGCTCTTCGCCAATGCCATGGGCCAGTCCAGCAACAGCCTGGTCAGCAACCGCAACCTCATTACCAAGGTCTACTTCCCTCGGCTCATCGCGCCGATCGCGCCCCTGCTTTCCTCTTTGGTGGACTTCGCCATTGCCTTCGCGGTGCTGCTGGCGTTGATCGCCGGCTACCACCTGTTCACGGATTACCAGTTCGCCGTTTCCTGGCGCCAGTTGCTGATTCCGCTCTTCGTGCTCCTGGCCTGTGCCGCCGCCCTGGCGCTCTCGCTCTGGCTCTCCGCCCTGAACGCCATCTATCGGGACGTCCGCTACGCCGTGCCCTTCCTGGTGCAGATTCTCATGTTCGTCTCGCCGGTGGTCTACGCAGCGCAGAGCATCATCAAGCCGAACACACCGGAGTGGATCCAGGTGGCCTACATGCTCAACCCGCTGGCGGGCGTGCTCGAGGGCTTCCGCTGGGCCCTCTTCGGCCAGTCTGGGCCGCTGGGATTTCCGTTCCTGATCTCGATCCTGATGGTCGGCGCCCTCCTCGCCGGCGGGCTTTACTACTTCCGCCGGATGGAACGCCTGTTCTCCGACCTCGCTTGAGCCTTCCCGGCCATTGTCCGCCTTGGGACCATCGTCTGTATTGTGGTTCTAGCGCCGGCTCGGCGTGCTGGCATGTCAGACCGATGCTACCGCAGAGCAAAACGCGCTACCGCCGCGCAGGCCGATGATCCGGAAGCTCGCTGTAGGCGGCCCGCTCCGCGGAGCGACCGACCCAACAGTGTAGGTTCCAGGTAACCTCCTCGCGACAGCGCCCTACGCCCCAAGACAAAACCGCGTGAACAAGGCAATCTGCGTCCACAACATCAGCAAGCTCTACAGGCTCGGGGAGCTTCACCGTTACAGGACTATTCGCGAGAGCTTGCAGAACGCGCTTGTCGCACCCCTGCGTAAAGTGCGGCGTGGCAATGGCGGTACGCCTGTCCAGGACAAACAGAGCTCCGAGGACAACCTCTGGGCCCTGCGCGATGTCTCCTTCGACGTCGAGCCTGGCGAGGTCGTCGGCATCATCGGCCGCAACGGGGCAGGCAAATCGACACTGCTCAAAATCCTCTCGCGCATCACCGAGCCAACCCTGGGCGAGATTGAGCTCTTCGGCCGCGTTTCCAGCCTGCTCGAGGTCGGCACCGGCTTCCACCCCGAGCTCACCGGGCGAGAGAACATCTACCTCAACGGCTCCATCCTCGGTATGCGCAAGGCCGAGATCGACCGCAAGTTCGATGAGATCGTCGGCTTCTCCGGCATCGAGCGCTTCCTCG
>JAXGTD010000274.1:0-1861 GCA_040775095.1 Chromatiaceae bacterium
GTCACGCTGCAAGACACAGCGGCAGAGCCTGTTCCCACACCGGCGCTAGCCGAAGCCCACTTCTACTATTGAACCACCCCAATCTCGGGGAGATGCGCTCCCCCTAACCCATCTTTGTCACCTCACCCAACAGCTTCTCATGTTTTCAACGGATTGCGATTTTCAGATGGCGATGTTGGTCACTACATTTGGGAGCACTCGGCGCTGGGATCGATGAGGGTCTTCTCGGTCTTTCCCGGCAGATGGGGTAGGCCCAGGGCGTTGTAGAGATCCTGCTGGTGTGGCTCTGGGCGGGTGGCCTTACGGATGTGGTAGATCTTCCCGTCATCGCGGTGTAGGACGACAGTCACGCGCTCCTGACCGCAGAATTGATTGCGCAGGCTCTCCCAGCTCAGATGGATACCCTGGGCCTTGAGCTGCATGCGCAGGGTGTGGACCAGGTGATAGGCCAACACCGAGATAAACAGGTGGCCGTCGACCCGTGCGCTTTTGTGGTGATAGATCGGACGCAGGCCAAGCTCGGACTTCAGCGATCGGAACACCGATTCCAGATCCGTGAGCATGGTGTAGGTCTGCCAGAGGGTCGTCTCGTCCCATTCGACTTGATTGGTGCGTAGGCAATAGACGCCGGGGAGGGTGTCCTCGGTGGGAACGATGCGCGACCACTGCAGGGCCTTGGCCTTGTCGCTGTCCGGGTCCTTTTCCAGACGGATGTCGTAGTAGCGGGCCACGCGCGAATAGCGCTGGCGCAGCCGACCGATGCGGGTGAGGACCTTGTCGTAGTGCTTGACGCGCCGGGGCAGGTGCAGACCCTCGGCCAAGTAGTTCAACGCTGCCTCTAAGCGCGTGGAGAAGCGTTGCGCAATACCCCGTTCCTTGGCCTCGCGGCCGGTGGAGTGGCAATACAGGCGCACCTCGCCGCTGTCCTCGTCGACCACGCGCTGGGCACGAATCCGGGTAGCGCCCTCATCGCGAATCACCATCGCTTGGTCGGGGTCGAATTGCTTGTGACGTTCCCGGCTCACGACCAGATAGCGGTAGCCCTGCTCCCTGAGCCAAGCGAGGTTCTCCTCGGTGGCAATGCCGGCATCGAGCACCACCGTCGGTGCCACGGCGCCGGGCGCCAGTGCGAGGCGCTGCAACATCTTCTCCAGCGTCGCAGGCTCGCTGACGTTGCCGGCGAACACCTCGCTGCGCTTGGGGAAGCCGCTGGCGTCGAGCACCAAGGCCAGGGTGACCAGTGGGCAGTCCGAGCGCTTCTCCTTTGAATGGCCCCGCTGGGCCTTCGCGTTGCCGCTGGCCGTGCCCTCGAAGAAGGTGTTGGTCAGGTCATACAGGGTAATGGTCTCGGTCAGAGCGAACAGGTCGCACTCCTGCTGGTAGAGAAATCCCTCCAAGGCCGCTCGGTGTGTCAATAGTCGGTCGCTCACCCGATACAGGCGACTCAGATCCAGACTGCTGAAGTCGTAGTCCAGTAACTCCCCCAGACCACTGCGCTGTTGCAGCCATTGGTGCGTCGCCAGCTCGCTGCCAGGATGGACCATCCGCCCAACGATGACCCCGATGGCGGCATGCAACTGATGGCGATTCAATCCCAACTCGGCAAGCTTGACGTCCAAACCCAAGCGCCGCAACGCCTCCAGGGCCACATGTTCGGCCCCGACACTGCGCGGGCGAATGACATCCACCCGCGACAGATCCACCCGCTGATAGTCGCTCTCCTGCGTTGCTCCGTCATCGCCGGCTTGCCCCGCGTTACGGCGGCTGACAATGCGCGCCGCATAGTGCTGCGCCATCGCCTCCCACTGCCCGTCCAGGCCATCGGCGATCAGATCCAATTGCCCTTGGACCAGCGCCTCGA
>JAXGTD010000275.1:0-1815 GCA_040775095.1 Chromatiaceae bacterium
GCCTTGCCGCGCGTCGCGGCCCGAGCTACTTGGCCAGCAGCCGATCCAACTGGTTGGCGAAGGCCTGGCGGTCTGCCTGGCTGAAGGACGCTGGCCCACCGGTGTCCACGCCGCTGGCGCGCAGGGTGTCGAGAAAGTCCCGCATGTTAAGGCGTTGGCGGACGTTCTCTTCGGTGTAGAGCTCACCTCGGGGGTTCAATGCGCGGCAGCCCTTGGCGACCACCTCTGCGGCCAAGGGGATGTCAGCGGTGACCACCAGGTCCCCCGCTTGCGCCTGCTTGACGATGTGATTGTCCGCAACGTCGAATCCGGCCCCCACCTGAACGGAGCGGATATGGCGGGACCCCGGAACCTGCAGGGGTTGGTTGGCCACCAGGGTAAGCGGTACGCCAACCCGGTCCGCCGCTCGATAGAGGATTTCTTTGATGACCTTGGGGCAGGCGTCGGCATCGACCCAGATACGCATGGAGCTCAATTGCTTTTTTCGCTTGATCAATTCTGGTGTTGCGGTGCAGGCTAGCATTAGACTCCCATCTTTAGCCACCCGGCTTCCTCCCCACCTGGTTCCCAGATGTCCAATTCCCAGTCCCTGGTCTCGAGCTTCCGAGACCTGAATCTACCTGCTCCCTTGCTGACCACGCTCGACGCGGTCGGCTATGAAACCCCCACGCCGATCCAGGCCCGGACCATTCCACATCTGCTCGAAGGGCTGGATGTGCTCGGGCATGCCCCTACGGGTACCGGCAAGACCGCTGCGTTCGCCCTGCCGCTGCTGGCACGCACCGACACTGGCCGCCGAGAGGTGCAGACCCTGGTCCTCACTCCGACTCGCGAGCTGGCGATCCAGGTGGCCGAGGCGTTTCAACGCTATGCCACCAATCTGACGGGTTTTCAGGTCTTGCCCATGTATGGCGGCCAGGATTACGGAACCCAGATCAGACAGCTGAAGCGCGGGGTGCACATGGTGGTCGGTACGCCAGGGCGCGTGATGGACCACATGCGCAAGGGGACCCTCGAGCTCGGCGCCTTGCGGGCACTTGTGTTGGACGAGGCGGACGAGATGTTGCGCATGGGCTTCATCGACGACGTGGAGTGGGTCCTCGAGCGGACGCCCGCGGAGCGTCAGATCGCGCTCTTCTCCGCGACCATGCCCAAGGAGATCCGGCGCATCGCCAGCCGGTACCTGCACGATCCGCAAGAGATCAGCATCAAGGCCCGCACCGCCACCGCGGAGACCGTCCGCCAGCGCTACTGGCTGGTCAGCGGTATGCACAAGCTCGATGCGCTCACCCGCATCCTGGAGGTGGAGCCTTTCGAGGCGCTGCTCATGTTCGTGCGCACCAAGACCGCGACCACCGAGCTGGCGGCGCGACTGGGTGCCCGGGGCTACGCGGCCGCCGCGCTCAACGGAGATATGGCCCAGCAGCACCGCGAGCAAATGGTTCAGCGGTTGAAAGATGGCTCATTGGATATCCTGGTCGCCACGGACGTCGCCGCCCGCGGCCTCGACCTGGACCGCATCAGCCACGTGGTCAACTACGATATCCCCTACGACACCGAGGCTTACATTCACCGCATCGGCCGCACCGGTCGGGCGGGCCGCAAAGGCGACGCCATCTTGTTCGTCGCGCCGCGGGAGCAGCGCATGCTCCGTGCGATTGAAAGGGCGACGCGGCAGAAGATCGAGCCGCTGGAGCTGCCTTCCACCGAGACCGTCAACAACAAGCGCATCGCCGATTTCAAGCAACGCATCAGCGACACTCTCGCTGCCGGCGAGCTGGATTTCATGCAAGGCCTGGTGGAGCAATACCAGCA
>JAXGTD010000276.1:0-1806 GCA_040775095.1 Chromatiaceae bacterium
ACACAGGAGCGCGCGGTCGTCATTGAGGATCCGTGCGGAATCATGCCCGAGCCAGAGGCGCGAGAAGGTGCTCTTGCCGATCCCGGAGCGACCCGCAAAGAGCCACATGCGCCCGTCGATCCGCACCATGGCCGTATGCAACAGCAGCCCGCGCCCCTGGCCGGCGACGGCATGCATGAAGAACGGGTAGAACACACACACGAACAGGCAGGATGTCAGTGCATCCGCGGCGCCGCCGCGTTGCAGCAACGCGGGATCGAGCCACAACAGGTTGTCGGTGAACCGATGATCGCTGACCGCGACGGCTATCGCCTGCTGCTGGTCCGCCCCGGTCAGGACGGCAAACGCCCGGGTGTCCCTGTGCAGCAGGCGCAGCGACGGCCAGGCCTGTATCACACGCGCGTCTTGGTGCAACGCGGGATCATAACCCGCGCCCATCTGCCGTACCCGGACCCTAACCTGCGTGGGGTCTGGCGCATCGTCGAGCACGAACCCGGGCAAGCGCCCTTCGAGCCACCGCGCACCGATCGGTCGCTCGAGCAGGACATCGGCCGCGAAAGGGCCCAGAGAAACCCTTGGCATCCGGCTACGGCCAAGCCCTGCCGGGGCCGGTGGCCATCGCTTCAACCGCTGAGCCGGGATACCGCGGCGGCGCGCGTCTTACGGATGGCATCAGAGTCCGGCAAAGCAAACGGAGTTGGCACGTAGGACGCCCCTTGACCCTTCCCTTGGCATCCCTTCTTTTGACACCTAGGTGCTGCAGGACTGAGGCAAGGTGTCACAGCTCAGCACCGTCTGGTTGCCGGCGTTTGGCGACGAGCTCTTGCACGCGGTTCCCAGCACCTCATCGGTCTTCAGCTCGATTCGCTCCAATCGGGGCGGTTGATAGGGCCTCCTGGTGGTCGGCTTCTCGGATTCAGGCGTCATTCGGATTTCCTGTCATGGGTTTGGCAGCACCTCCCGCCGCGCGGAGCAACCGGCTCCTCGCCCGGGTGACCTGGCATTGAAACTCGGACCGGCCCTGTTCAGACCCCGTCTCCAGATAGGCCAGGGCGGGACAGCTGCTACACACCATGCGCTCCGGGCAGTGATTGCAGATGCGGTCGGCGGAGGCCATAGCCTCGTTGAGTCTTCGGCGCAGCTCCTGCAGCCCGGCCGCGAGCCCGGCGCCGGTCGTCTCCATGGCGGCATGGCGCGCGGTCAGGCAGGGCTGAAGCTGTCCGTAAGGGTTGATGTGGAACTGTCCGAACCCGGCCCCGCACCCGTAGAGGCGATCCGGGTTCGCCGGGGTCAGCCCGTGACGCCGTTTGTAATAGTCGCGCAGCCCGGTGGCGTGCTCTGGTTGCTGGAGCTGAACCCGCACGCCCTCCTCGGGCGCGAGTCGCACGGCCGCGGGCCCTGGGGCACCATCGAAGCGACCGTGCAGCTCGAAGTCGAAGCGGAACTTGCCGTCCGGGGAATGCGCGCGACACAGCGCCTCGAGCTGATCGAGCTCGTGCCGATTGGGTTCCATCAGGATGCTCTTCAGGCGCAGATCCAGGCCCAGCTCGTCCAGTGCCTGGATACCGGCCATGCAGCGGGCATAAGAGCCGGGAACCCCGGTGACGGCCTCATAGGTCGTCTGGGTTGCCCCATAGAGCGTGATCTCGACAACGAATGGCGGCAGCTTGCGAAAAAGGTCCAGGATCGCATCGGTGACGAGCGTGCCGTTGGTGAAGACCGTGACCAGCAGTCCGCGGCGCTTGGCGTGGGTGTAGATCTCGGCGAAGTCCGGGCGCAACAGCGGATCACCGCCCGTGATGAGCA
>JAXGTD010000277.1:0-1770 GCA_040775095.1 Chromatiaceae bacterium
ACGACGACATCACCGAATTGATACAGAGACCGGGTCTTTTCTCGGTCGAGGAGATGTCGCAGGTTGCCGGGAAAGGGATTGGTCTGGATGTGGTGAACACCGAGGTCCAGCGTCTCACCGGCTCCTTCAGCCAGGAAACGGCTTCCGGTCGTGGCACCAGCTGCACCATTCGACTTCCCCTGACCCAGGCCGTCGTCGAGGCGCTGCTCGTTCGGCTTGGCGACCAGGTCTTTGCCATCCCCAATGGAGCGATCGACGCCACATCCCGCATATCACGCACCGAACTGGAGGCCTGCTATCGGGGAGAACAAAGGGACTTCTCCTTCGGTGGACAGGATTTCCGCTTGACGTACTTGGGCTCCCTGTTACAGCACCATGGTGTACCGGATCTCGGTGACCACCCTTGGCTACCGATTCTGCTGGCCCGGTCGGGGGAGCAGCGGATCGCTTTCCACGTAGATGCTCTGCAGGGGAGCTGGCGCATTCTCGTCAAGCCGGTCGGTCCCCAGCACAGCAGCTTGCGCTGGCTGAGCGGAGAATCCGTCCTGTCCGACGGCAGCCTGGTCTTGGTCCTCGACCTGCTGGGCCTGATGCGCTCCACGGATATACAAGACGATCGGCTACTTCTGCGGCCTGGGCCAGAGGAGCACAAGCGCCGACCCTGTGTCATGGTCATAGACGACTCCCTGACAGTGCGGCGGGCGACGAGCCGCATGTTGCAGCGCCAGAACATGCACGTCATTACCGCCCGGGACGGCATCGACGCCTTGCGGCGGTTGGAGGAGCTCGTGCCTGATGTCATCGTCCTGGACATCGAGATGCCGCGTATGGACGGATGCGAGCTTGCCCGCCGGATTCGGGGCTCCGAACGCCTCAAGGACATCCCGCTGATCATGATCTCGTCCCGTATCGGTGAGAAGCATCGCCGCCATGCCCTGGATTTGGGTGTCGACCGCTATCTCGGCAAGCCTTTCCAGGAGATGGATCTGCTCGACGGGATAAGCACCCTGTTGGCCGAGGCGTCGCTGTGACCGGGTTGCAGAAAACTCTGGCATGATCCGACGCATTGTGCCGGCGTCAGGTCGAGAGCACCCTCTGTGGTGGGCCATGACGGCAGGCGCGCCTGTTCGCGGCTCAAGCGCGGAAGTCGCCCCATAGGGCTTGAGCCGCCGCCAAGGCGGCCAAGGGTGCGGTCTCGGTTCGCAAGATCCTTGGTCCCAAGCGTACCGCCGTAAAGCCGGCATGCTGCGCCAGCGCGCGCTCCTCGGGGTCCAGTCCGCCCTCCGGCCCGATCAACAGCGTCAAGGCTCCGGCAGGTGCCGCGAGGTCGGGTAACCTGGTGGTGCTTCTGTGGTCCAGGAGCATCGGGCAGGAATGTGGCTCTCCCAGCCAGTGCACGAGCGTTCCGCCGCTCGCAAGCTCTGGCAGGCGTCTCCTGCCGCTTTGCTCACAAGCGGCCGCCAGCACTCCCCACCAGTGCTCCCAGCGCTTCCGAAGGCGAGTGCCGTCGAGTCGCACCAGGCTACGCTTGGTGAACAAGGGGCTGATGCGGGTCACCCCGAGCTCCACCGCCTTCTGCACGACCAAGTCCATTCGATCGCCCTTCGAGATGCCGATTCCGAGGTGAATTTTCAGCGCCGGGAGGGGCTCCACCGGGCTTGGTGAACCGATCTGCACGCTAGCCGCGTCCTTGGACGGAATCGAGAGATTCCCTGAAAAGTCGCGACCATCTCCGTTGAAAAGGATCACCGCGTCCCCGACCCGCAACCG
>JAXGTD010000278.1:0-1764 GCA_040775095.1 Chromatiaceae bacterium
ATCACGCCGATGCGCCGGCGCTCCGCGTCGGGGCCCATCAAGAGGTCCTGGTAGAAGCCGTCGGCCTCGTCCCAGAGCGCGAGACGGGCATCGCCACGCCCGGCGATCCCGGCGGTGATCTGCAGAAACTGCTGATAGCACCGGATGGCGACGGGCTCGTAGCCAGGGTCCACGACGGTGATCTCCAAGGCGATGAGGGCGAGGTCCAGGGCGAACAGGGCTATACAGCCCGTGGTGTCGGCTCGCTCGATGCGGGAGCCCGGGGCAGGGGCTCGGAGCGACTCAACGGCGAGATGTTGTCGAGCCGGAGGAAGCCGTCCTCGAACCGGTTATGGCCCTCCCGGTCCTTGCGGTTGAACCACCAGCCGCGTTGGAGCAGCAACTTGTGCGGCACCCGCTTCAGGAAGCGCCGGTCCTCCTGTCCGCGCGGTACCCGCTCGGCGCCTGGATGGGTGTGATGCGTGGATGCTCGGAGCCTGTCGTCTCGGGGCGCCAAGACCAGGTGTTGCGGAACCGCGGGCTCGGCAGCAGTCAGAGGGTGGCCGGGTCTGGCCCCGGTTGGCGGCAAAGAGCCGTAGATGGATGCGTGTGGGGCTGGCCTTGGCGTAGCGCACCTGGAGGTCCCAGTAGCGAACCTCCCGGACGGCCCCACTGTCGTGCCGTGTCGCTGGCGGGTCCGCGCGGGTGCACCGGGCGTTTTCGGCCACCCGCCAGGCATAGGGGAAGGGCCCCTGGGGGTACATGTAGCGGTAGCGCAGCCAACTGTGGGAGGGGGCATCCGGGTGGAAGTCGCACTCCTTGACGTCCTCCCCGCGCTTGCCGTGCTTGCCCGTGAGCCCGAACAGGCGCCCCGTGACGACGGGGTCGCGCCCGTGCCACAGGGCCAACGCCAGGCACAGACGCTGCTCGCGCTCGCGGATCCCGGCAAAGCCGTCCTCGCCCCAGCGGAAGGCGCGGGACTGGGCTTGGTCCTACCTCAGTTCTCGGACCATCGTCCCGCTAGGTACGCCCAGGGCCAGGGCTGCTCAACCCTTGTCGTCGCAGTGGGGCGATCCTTTCAGCCGACCCCACGATAGCGCAGCGCCTCGGGGCGTCAGCCCTGCTCGCATGTCTTGATGCCGAGCGGGCAATAGGCCGGGCACCAGGACAGGAGCCCGGCGGCCAGGGGAATGATGCCGATCCAGGGCCCAGGGGCCGAGGGGCAGGACCGGCGATGATACGCAGGCCGCGCTCGGAGGCCAGACGATCAGAGTGCCCGGACGCAGGCCATGGCAACCCCTACATCATGTAGGAGAGTCTTGGCGTCCTGTGCCGAAATCTTCGGCGTTGCGCCGCTGGAAAGTTCCATCACTTTCGCCTGGAGCCCTTCGAGTTGACTCATCGCTGTCTTGGCATCGTTCTGCACGAGTGCGGTCGATGCAGCCTCCTGCGCCACCGTCAGGTCCGCCAGTGAGGCGTTATCCTCGTTGGTCAGACCCGTTATCGAAATCAGGTCGACCTGATCCTTGCATGCGATCGCCGGGTCAGCGGCGAAGGCTGGCGTGCAGGCGAGAAGTGCTGAAACCGCGATAGCCCAGCTAGAAATCTTGCACATATCAATTTCTCCTGACTTTGGTCGGTGTTCTATAGCACAGCCTATCGCCGGCTGTATACCGCGCGCGCAGCAATTCCAAATTTGCGCCTAGCGCTTGCTGTTGCGGCGACGAGGTGGTGGTTGGGCGGGCTGCAGGGCATCGATCATGGAGTCGAACAGTTGCTCCCAGG
>JAXGTD010000279.1:0-1757 GCA_040775095.1 Chromatiaceae bacterium
CCGGTTGCTGCGTCGGCTGGTGGATGCCGCTCGCCGTCAGGGCATCCGCCGGCTCCGTTGCGAGGTGCTGGCTGAGAATGACGCCATGCGTGCGCTCGCCATCAGCATGGGGGGTGATACGCGGAGACTGGACGACGGTGTCCTAGAGTACGACTGCCCGCTTCCGGAGCCCAAGCTGAACCATGACCCACTCGGGCTTTGGGTGCTGCTCTCAGCCATTGAGGCCAATCTGGCCATGGGTTTCGACTTCGTCGGTCAGACCACGGAATCTGCCGTTGAGGGTTACGCGTGGTGCGGACGCGTTTTCGCTGGCTCCCTTTCTTCCGCTTTCTTTGAGGAGATCGATGAATCGCTGCCTACGACCTTCCCCGTGCTCGACCGGGCGGCTGACTGACGGGAACCGCTCCGGGGCCCCTCCGCAGCGGTCCTGATTCGCCCCCACGCGCGTCGTCGGGCACGAAGATCTGTCTCAACATGACCGAGTTTCCATAGGCGTCACGGGGTGGCAGCTCAGTCACCAGCTCCAGGCGCCGAGGCCCGGTGAGGATCCGCAGACGTTGCAGGATCTGTTCACCAGCGCCATTGCTGGTTCTGATCACCAACTGATTTCCTTGCCAGCCGGCCGTGGACACCTGAGAACCCATGACCCCCATCGCGGCGATCGAGGGCCCGCGACGATCCGTGTAGAGCTTTCGCTTGCGGTGGGGCGCCGTCTGGATCTCCAGCGAGGGTTCGCGATGAAGGATGTCGAGCCGATCGCCGAGCAGTGCTAGCACGGACTCGACTCGGGTGCCACCATTGCGACCCCTGCCACCGCCACCGGGTCTGCCTTGACGGTCCGTCTGGCCACCCGGGCCACCGCCGCCGGCAGGTCCAACACCGCGACCCGCCTGGCCCCCAGGTCCGCCCCTATCGCTCCCACCGCCGGATGCACCCCGGTCGTCGGACACCGCGGTGCCAATCACGTCCTTCGGGTCGTCACTGTGCTTTGGGTCGAGCACCCACCGACCGGAGAAGTCGGGTCGCACCGCGCTGTCGGCCAGGGCGAGATCGCCGGGCTTCAGCCGGAGGTCGAGCGATGAGGCGGGGGCTCGCGGCGTACCCGTATCGAGCGGCTGCGCCTGGATCGGCGTCGGGGGCGTGAGGACGATCGTCGCAAGGAGCACGCCGAGCCTGCGTTTCCATGCCTTTTGGTGTTTCTTCACCGATGCGGTCTCCCGCGTGTGCCACAGACTATGGCAACGCTGATTGAGGCATTTCCCATCCGGGCGATGGGTCGCCCGATAACTTCGCCGGCCGCAAGCCGTCGAGGGTAGCGCACTTCGAGAATCGCGCCTCTCGATCAGCGTCCCTACCGCTGGCACGCCCGGGAAGGCCCTGCCTAGAGGAGAAGCGAGCCAGTGGTGTGTGCGCCACGTCGATTCGCCGGTCTAGTACTGGCAGATCCCGCGAAGATCGGCATCCGTCGACCGCAGACAGGTTAGAGTCAGGGCGTGTGGCGACGGTGAAGAAATTGCGACAAGACTGTGAAAAAGGGCGCGCGATGGCGTTGGATGAAGTAATGGCCGGTCGCCGGACTCGGGAAATCGGACTCAGGGCAATCACTGACCTAAGATTTCCCGCGTGAAGTTGCTGTGCGGACGAACGGGGACCGGCAACGGCTCCCAGGGTCAGCCGGCGGAACCGTTGTCTGTCCCATATGCCCTCATATCCCCGCGCGATTCGCTGCAGAAGCCTCACGAATGGCTCACGATTCC
>JAXGTD010000280.1:0-1737 GCA_040775095.1 Chromatiaceae bacterium
GATGACCAGCGGGATCCAGCGCTTGTTGGCCATCACCCGGTCGGCTTCCCGCTCGGTGTCGTAGCAGCCGATGAGCCCGCCTTTGATGTCGCCGACGCAGTAGTTGCCTGCCGGCGCCGACGTGGTTGCCTGCGCCGGAGCGGCGGTGGCGAGACCGGCGACGGAACCGGCGGCGAGGGCGGCATACCCCAGTTTGCGGAACATGGTGGGTCGTCCTTTCGTCGTGTGGCCCGGACCCCCCTGGCCCAGGCACGCCGCCAAACCTGGCACGCGCACCCCCCGTGACCTGCGGAAAGGGGCTGGTTGACCCGTAAACTACCCGAAAGGGTGGACCGCGGCTCGGCTACACCTGGGCCTTGGACTCGATCGCGGCGAGCACCTTGGCGATCGCGTCCGCGATCGGGACGCCGTTCTCCTGGGAGCCGTCGCGATAGCGGAAGGAGACCGCATTCTTGGCCTGGTCCTCGGCGCCGGCGATGAGCACGAACGGCACCTTGGCCTTGGCGGCATTGCGGATCTTCTTGGGGAAGCGGTCATCGGATTCGTCGAGTTCGACGCGGATCCCCTGCTCCTTCATCTGCTTCAGGACATCCCACAGGTAGTCGTTGAAGTCCTCCGCGACCGGTATGCCGACCACCTGGACCGGGGAGAGCCACACCGGGAAGGCCCCGGCATAGTGCTCCACCAGCACCCCGAGGAAGCGCTCGATCGAGCCGAACTTCGCCGAGTGGATCATCACCGGCTGCTGCCGCGTGCCGTCGGCCGCCTGATACTCCAGGCCGAAGCGCTCGGGCTGGTTGAAGTCGTACTGGATCGTGCTCATCTGCCAGGTCCGGCCGATAGCGTCGCGGGCCTGGATCGAGACCTTCGGCCCGTAATAGGCTGCGCCACCCGGGTCGGGCACGAGCTCGAGCCCGGACTCCACGCACACCTGCTCGAGGGTGGCCGTCGCCTCGGCCCACTGCTCCTCGGAACCGATGAACTTGTCCTTCTTGGAGTCATCGCGCGTCGACAGCTCCAGATAGAAGTCGTCCAGCCCGAAGTCGCGGAAGAGACCCAGGCAGAAACCGAGCAGGTGCTTGATCTCCGCGGCGGCCTGCTCCTTGGTGACATAGGAGTGGCTGTCGTCCTGGGCGAAGCCGCGCAGCCGCGTCAGGCCGTGGATGACCCCGGACTTCTCGTAGCGGTAGACATGCCCGAACTCGAAGAGCCGCAACGGCAGCTCGCGGTAGGAGCGACCCCGCGACTTGTAGATCAGGTTGTGCATCGGGCAGTTCATCGCCTTGAGGCGGTAGTTGCTGCCCTCAAACTCCATCGGCGGGAACATCGTGTCCGCGTAATAGGGCAGGTGCCCGCTGGTGTGGAAGAGCCCGTCCTTGGAGATATGCGGCGTGCCGACATATTCGAAGCCCTCTTCGATATGCCGGCGGCGGACGTAGTCCTCCATCTCCCGCTTGATGATGCCGCCCTTGGGGTGGAAGACCGGCAGGCCGGAGCCGAGTTCGTCGGGGAAGGAGAAGAGGTCGAGCTCGGCGCCGAGCTTGCGGTGGTCGCGCCGCTCGGCCTCGGCGAGCCGGTCCAGGTAGGCCTTCAGGGCGTCCTTGCTCGGCCAGGCCGTCCCGTAGACCCGCTGCAGTGACGGATTCTTCTCGCTGCCGCGCCAGTAGGCGGCGGCGCTGCGCATCAGCTTGAACGCGTTGCCGATGACCCTCGTCGAGGGCACGTGCGGCCCGCGGC
>JAXGTD010000281.1:0-1733 GCA_040775095.1 Chromatiaceae bacterium
CCACATGACGGTGGAAAAGAACGTGGCCTATGGCCTCAAGCACGAGGACATGACCACGGCCCAGCGCGCCGAGAGGGTCCGCGAGATGCTCGATCTCGTGCAACTGACGGAGTTCGGACATCGAAAGCCGCACCAGATTTCAGGCGGGCAGCGGCAGCGCGTGGCGCTGGCCCGCGCGCTCGCCAAGCAGCCAAAACTCCTTCTCCTCGACGAGCCGCTCGCAGCGCTCGACAAGAAGCTGCGCGAGCACACCCAGTTCGAGCTGATGGAGATTCAGGAAAAGACCGGCACCACCTTTATCGTCGTCACCCATGACCAGGAAGAGGCGATGACGCTCTCGTCCCGCCTTGCGGTGATGGACAAGGGCCGGATCATGCAGATCGGCACCGCGACCGATGTCTACGAATACCCGAACTCGCGTTTCGTGGCGGGATTCATCGGCTCGATCAACTTCTTCGAGGCGAAGGTGCGCGCGACGGGAGGCGAGACGGTCGAGGTCGAGGTGCCCGACCTAGGAGGCATCGTCACCGCCCGTGCGATCCCGGGCCTGGCTCCGGGCCAGCCGATCACGCTCGCCGTGCGGCCGGAGAAGATCCACCTCTCCCGGATGCGGCACGACCTTCCGAACACCTTTCCCGGAACGGTGCAGAGTCTTGCCTATTTCGGCAAGGATAGTCTCTATCGGCTCTGTTGCACAAATCGCTTGAGGGATTCATCTCGTGAATCCAGCGTGGTAACTGGGTGGCATGATCAGACCCACACCCCCCGCCTACAAGACCAGGAACTGGCCGGCCTACAACGAAGCGCTCAAGCGCCGGGGCTCGCTGACGATCTGGTTCGATCCCGAGATGACCTGGGGCGGAGAGCCCACCGGCAAGCGTGGTCGGAAGCCCGACTACAGTGACGGAGCGATCCAGACCTGCCTGACGATGAAGGTCCTGTTCGGCATGGCGCTCAGGCAGACGACCGGCTTCGTCGAGAGCCTTCTCCGATTGATCGGCCTGGATTGGGCGGTGCCCGACTTCAGCACCCTCAGCCGTCGCCAGAAGACATTGAAGGTTGCCATCCCCTATCGCGGCTCGCAGGGCCCGCTGCACCTGCTGGTCGATAGCACCGGCATCAAGGTCGAAGGCGAAGGCGAGTGGAACGCCCGCAAACATGGCGGCACGAAACGGCGCGTCTGGCGCAAGATCCACATCGGGATCGACGAGAAAACACTGGAGATCCGCGCAGCCGAGTTCACCACGAGCGATGTCGGTGACGCCCCGATCCTGCCCGAACTGCTCGACCAGATCCCGCCCGATCAGGAGATCGCCAGTGTCACCGCCGATGGCGCCTTCGACACGCGCAAGTGCCATGACGCCATCGCCGCCCGCGGCGCCGCCGCCATCATCCCGCCCCGCAAGAACGCCAAACCATGGAAGCCAGACACCGCCGGCGCGGTCGCACGAAACGAAGCCCTCCGCGCATCACGGCGCTTGGGGCGGACCATCTGGCGACGATGGAGCGGGTATCACCGCCGAAGCCGCGCAGAGACCAAGATGCACTGCGTCAAGTTGCTGGGCCAACGTCTCGCCGCCCGGGACTTTGATCGTCAGGTCGCCGAGTTCCAGGTCCGCGTCGCCGTACTGAACGGCTTCACCGCGCTCGGCATACCCGTCACGGAAGCCGTGGGATGAGTCCGTCCGGGGAAAGGGGAACCTCGGCCATCAGCCGATTTGCGCAACAGAGTC
>JAXGTD010000282.1:0-1722 GCA_040775095.1 Chromatiaceae bacterium
AACGAACCGGCCCTGCATCCCTGGGTCGAGGCACGACCCATCCTGGCCGCGGCCAACGCGGGCTTGGCCGGCCTGGTCGGTGGTTTCGCGGACGCCTCCGGATCCGTTGAGGGACGGCGGGAACAGGGCAGCGCGGATCGCGGCCGCGATCACCAGACCTTCCGCGAGGCCGACCTGATCGGACACCCGTTCTCGGCCAGCGGCCTGTTGCTGGGTGCGGCCGGGCTAGTCTGCCCACCGCGCACGATCCCGCTGATGCCCTACTTCGTATCGACACTCGATGCGCTGGTCTGGCGCGAGATCGTACCGATCGAATCGCTCTACCCCGCCTCGCTGATTCCCGGGCTCAAGGAGATCGGCAACTGGCCATTGAATACCTGGGGCAACGTGTTCCCGCGCACCGGCATGGCGCTGCAACAGGAAGAGCCCAAGGCGGGCGCGATCATCGCGCAACGCGCGGGCGAGATCACGACGCGCTCCGCCCAACCGCATGTCTATGTGCCGCTGTCCTGGGGCCAGCGGAGCTGGGGCATGCGGTACTGGAACCCATCTGCCCTCGAACCCAATGACGAGCGTACCGGCAGCTGGCAGATGCTCGAGCCGCGCACGGACACGAGTTGTGATGCGTTCGGCGAGAACGATTCGCTCAGCCTGACCAGCTGGTCCGATGGGCGCAAAGACCCGGGCGGTGACTACCAGTTCAACCTGTGGCGTCCCTACACCTGTTGTCGCCGGCGCGGCATCTTTCTCCGCGCGATACCCTGACCATGGGAGCTGGCATGCGTTCTGCTTCCCTTCACTTCCTCGCGCTGCTGGCCCTGTCCGGTATCGTCAGCGCCGGCGAGGTGCCGGTCCCGACCGAGGACCAGGCCTGGTACTACACCATCGGTGGCGCAGAGCCCGTGTCGATCGCGTTGAACCCGGCCGGGGCGCACCAGGTCCTCGATGCGCACGCGTCACTGACCGCCAGTTACAGCTGCGGCAACTTCGACATCGTCAGCTCGGTGACGAACTCGTTCTCCAACGCCGCGACCAGCCTGCAGAGCACGGTGATGGGCGCCGCACAGGGTGCGATAGCGGCGCTGCCCCTGTACGTCTTCCAACGCGCCGCGCCCGGGCTGTACGAGCTGTTTCAGACCTATGCGGCGGACTTCAGCCTGAACTTCGGTGACGCGCTCAAGTCCTGCGAGCAGATGGAGCAGGAGATCCTCGCCGGCAAGGATCCGTACGAGGAGTGGATTCAGATGGCCAAGGCCGGCGACTGGCGGCGCCTGATGGGTACCACAACGGATGCTGTGGCCGCGAAGCAGTCGGTCGAGAGCAACGGTGGCGCAGCCGGCTACCCGTTTCCGAAGGTCAGCAGTGGCGGCGTCGTGATGGCCGGTGGCACTGGCGGTCCGCCAATCGAGCCGATCCGAGACATCACCGCCGCGGGCTGGAACACGACCCTTGGACGTCCGCCCGGCAGCAACGCCCCGTACACACCGCCGGTCATCGGGCCGGAGGTTCGCCTGGCGACCCTGTTCCCGACGCCGACGTCGGCCGCCGACTATGCGGTCGACGTCCTCGGCGACGCGGTGATCCGCACCTGCGACGGCTGCCCGAAACGCGGCATCCCCGGCAACGGCCTGAACGTGAAGTACGAGGCGCACCGCCAGGCCATTGCGACGGACCTCGTAACGCTGGTCCGCGGGGCCGGCGTACCGGCCAACGCGGACCTGC
>JAXGTD010000283.1:0-1701 GCA_040775095.1 Chromatiaceae bacterium
CACGGGCTTGCCGTCCGGACGCTCGGGGGTGGCCGTCAGGCCGAGGGTGAAGGCGGGTGTGAGATGGGCGAGGAGCGCACGGTAGCTGTCGGCCGCCGCGTGATGCGCCTCGTCGATGATGAGGTAGCGGAAGCGGTCGGGCGGAATCTCGGCGAGGCGGTTGCAGAGCGCCTGCACCGACGCGCAGACCACGTGCCGCTCCGGTTGCCAGCGCCCGCCTTCGATCCTGCCGTGGTCCACATCCGGCCAGAGGCGCGCGAGCTCGCGGCCGGTCTGGTGCACCAGGGTCTTGCGGTGCGCAACGTAGAGCACCGGGCCGCCCAGACGTTTCGCATCCTCGATCGCGGTGACGGTCTTGCCGGCGCCCGTGGCGTGCTCCAGGAGCGCGATGGTCTTCCCCTCGTTGCGGATCAGCGCGAGCCAGTCGAGCGCGTCCTGCTGATGGGCACGCAGGTCGATGGCGGCCCCGGTCTGCCGGGGAAGGAAGTCATCGAGCTCGAGCAGGCCAGGCATGCGATCGAGGAACAGGGCCAGCTGCTCCTTGACCCGCTCCGGATGGCGGGCCAGCTCGTGGTCGGTCCAACGGTAGACCTGCCAGCCGTGATGCATGAGGCTGTTCTGGCGGAGCAGATCATCCTCGTACTTGGTGCGGTCGAAGTCAGGGGGCTGGTAATGGGTGGGGCCGTCCACCTCGAAGGCGATCTTGCGGTCTGCGGCGCGCAGTGCGAAGTCGATGTAGCGCGCGCGGCCTTCGATGTCGAGGAATGGGAATTCGGGGGCCAGAAGCTGTGTCTTCTCCAGTCCGAAGACCTGCGCGAAGAGCTCGACAAAGTCGTCCTCTGGCCTTGTTGACTGGCGCAGGGTGGTCGGATTGAGGGGCGGCATCGTCATGATGCGAACGGCTGTCGTTTAATCCGTGCGCGCGGAGCCGGCGCGGGTTGGTGACGAGTTGGTGGGATGATCACCCGCACCGACGCACGAGCGCGTTCAGCCAAAGCTCGGTCGCTCGCTCGGGTCGTCGATCAGCAGTAATCCAGATGTCGAGTGGTTCCAGTCCAGTCTGTTGCCTTAGCAATCTGCGGAGCCCGTCGGCGTCCATGTCGGTAAAGCGGCGCCCGTCGTGCTTGCGCTCTCCGCTTCCATACTTGAACGACGCATACAGTATCCCACCCGGGACCAGTGCGGCGGAAAGCCGACGAAGCGTATCAGGAAGCTCCGCCAGGGAGATGTGCAGCAAGCTCGCGCTCGCCCAGACGCCGTCAAACGAGCTCGGCCAGTCGATGTCCTCGAATCGTAGGCAGTGCACGGGCTGGCCCGCGTGGACATTGGCCAGCGCGACGAGGGCCGGTGAGGCATCGAAGGCAGTCACCCGGTAGCCCAGATCAGTAAATGCACGGAGGTCGCGTCCGGAGCCGCAGCCGGCATCGAGAATTCGCCCCGCCGAGGGCAAAAGCGGCAGGAAACGCTGATAGAGCGGGCCCATGTCGACGTTGACAGTGGCGTCGAAGAAGGACTCCGCATTGCGCTCATAGTAGTCCCCCTCCATCCCATGCAAGCCACCGCCAGTGACTGTCATGCCGGTGGGAGCTGCGTGAATTCAATCACGTTCCTGTCCGGATCGCGGACGAAGACCGATGTCTTGCCATCCGAGAAGGTGACGGGGCCTTCTGTCACGACCAATCCCAACTCCTCCAGATGCCG
>JAXGTD010000284.1:0-1619 GCA_040775095.1 Chromatiaceae bacterium
CGCTTCAAACGGACGGCTCAATCCCAATGCGCGCCCGCGCCTGGGCCGCCAGGGGCCGCGTGTAGCATCCCGCGCGAGACTCGGGAAAACGCCGGCCCGCCACGGCGAGCGGCTGCTCCGATGCCCGCTCCAGGTAACAGACACGCGCCGCGCTGATGCCCTCGCCCCGGGCAAGACCCATCGAGGGTACCCTGAGCCACTCAGGGCCCGCCGAAAATGCCCAGACTCGGGGGCAGGTGCGCTAACGCTGATCACTCGGCCATAGACCGGTTCCACGCTGGCTATGCGCGCGTCGATCGCTTGCTCGATCTACTGCAGTTCCGCGGCCGATAACCGGCGGCTCTTGGTCAGATCGATCGTCGGTTCTGGTCGCGCAACTCTTCCGTCAGCGCTGATGGCTCGTACCAGGATCCGCGCCTCTTGTCACCGCAGATGCGTGGAAACGAAGCCTACACTCCCGGAATGCCGTGGGTTCATCGATCCGCTTCGCCGGGGTCCTCGGTCTGGCCTTCACCGACGCGTTGATAATAGGCATCGAGGGCCGAGTCGGCCAGATCCGACAGCCTGTGCCTCGTTGTTTCGTCTTCCAGCCGACTCCACAACGCGGGGGCGAACCGAAGTCGCGATGCATCCCTGTCGTAGCGTAGAAACCCGCGTTGCGCGAACTTCCGGAACGGCATGTCCAGGATCAGCCGCCGGATCTCGTCTTCTTTCAGCTCGTCGACCCGGGCCATGCGTGCCCGCGGTTTTTCGACTGGCAGTCCGTTGGCCTTGCGTTGGCGATAGAAGTCACGGAAGGCGACGGTAAGCAAGTTGATGGACACGCTGCCATTGTCGTCCACGCTGTCCAGCAGGCAGCGTAACAGCACCGGTTTGTAGCTTGCGGACATGTCCATCTCCTCGCAGAAGACGAGGAAGCGCTCGCGCATGTTGGCGGCCGTGACCGGCTCCAGCCCATAGCGCTCGGCAATCGTCTGCTTACGGTCCTTGTTGAAGTAGAAGTAGCGGCGGCTGCCGATGCGGAGGTCGTGGTCCGGTATCAGGTCACCGGTGAGGACCTTGCCTCGCAGATAGCCCTCGGAGGCCGCCAGGGCCAACTCCAGCTCGGCGACGCTCAGCATGTCCTTGACAGTGCTCTGCCAATCGAAGACGTCGACTTCTTCCAGGCGCTCGGTCCAAACGCCGAGGCTGATGAGGACAGGCTCGTTCGGGCCATTGGCGTCCTCGTCCGCGATGCGCCCTTCCGGGGCCAGCACCAGGCGGCCGGGGCGGTAGGTGCGGGTGCGGGTCAGACGGTGCAGGTTCCAGCTCTGGTTGTATCTGCCCGCGTTGTCGACGAAATCGAACACCAGCAGCGACTCCTTGCCGGGGGCCCTGCGGGTGCCGCGTCCGAGCTGCTGCATGTAGATGATCCTGGACAGGGTCGGCCGCGCCATGAGCAGGACCTCGACGTCTGGGCAATCCCAACCCTCGTTCAACAGGTCGCACGCGCAGAGCATGTGCAGCTCGCCGCGGGCGAACTGGGCCAGAACGGTCTCGCGCTCGCGAGTCGGCATGGCTCCCGACACGGAGCGGGCCGCCACGCCGTGCTCGCGGTACAACCCGGCGACGGCCTCGCC
>JAXGTD010000285.1:0-1605 GCA_040775095.1 Chromatiaceae bacterium
ATCACCAGCGGGTGGGACCACTTCGCCGAGTGGAAGCGCCAGGACGAGGAGGAGAAAGGCGGCGTCGATGCCGAGGTGCTCCTCAACGGTATGCTGGCCAAGGAGCGGCTGCTGGATATCGTCGAGAATTTCATCCTGTTCGATGCCAGCAAGCCCGGCGCGACGCGCAAGATCGTGGCGCGCAACCACCAGATTCTCGGGGTGAATCGGGCGGTGGCCTCGGTCATTCGCCAAGAGGGGCTGAAGAAGCAGTTCCCCTACGGCGAGCGGCTAAGACACCGCGTGATCGAGCTGCCGCTCGGTTCCCGGGACTACCCAAAGGCCGCCGAGGACCGTGCGTCGTACATTCCCGAGGGACCGGTCGACATTGTGGAACGGGCCCACCCCGAGCTCGGCAGGCTCGGCGTCTTCTGGCACACCCAGGGCAGCGGAAAGTCCTATTCGATGGCCTTCTTCGCCGAAAAAGTGCGCCGGGTCGTACCGGGCAATTTCACCTTCGTGCTGATGACCGACCGCAACGATCTCGACAGCCAGATCTACAAGACCTTCGTCGGCTGCGGGGTGGCCGACGAGCAGACGCCGCGCGCTGGCTCTGGCAAAGCGCTGGAAGGTCTGCTCAAGGAGAACCACCGCTACGTCTTCAGCCTGATCCATAAGTTCAATCAGGACGTGAAGGCGGATGCACCCTATAGCGAGCGCGACGACATCATCGTGATCTCGGACGAGGCGCACCGTACCCAGGCCGGCAAGCTGGCGCGCAACATGCGCTTGGCCCTGCCCAATGCCGCGTTCATCGGCTTCACCGGCACGCCGCTGTTCAAGCACGACGAGATCACCAAGCGCATCTTCGGCGACTACGTCTCGCGCTACGACTTCAAGCGCTCCGAGGAGGACGGCGCCACGGTCAAGCTGGTGTACGAGAACCGCGGCGAAAAGCTGGGCATCGCCCGGCTGGACCTCAACGACCGCATCGCCGAAAAGGTCGAGGAGGCCGAGCTGGACCCGGACCAGGCGGCCCTGCTGGAGAAGCTGCTCGGCAAGGACTACGAGGTCATCACCGCTGACGACCGTCTGGACAAGATCGCCGACGACTTCGTCAAGCACTGCGCCACCCGCTGGGAGGCCGGGAAATCCATGTTGGTGTGCATCGACAAGGTGACCTGCGCGCGCGTGTACCAGCGCATCACGCCGCGCTGGAAGGCGAAGGCCGCCGCCGTGCGCCAGGCGGCCGACGCCAAACAGGCGGAACTGGCTGCCACGACGGATGCGGACGCTTGCGAGCGGCTTCGGGCCGCGGTGGATCACCTGGTCGCACAGGCCCAATGGCTCGACGAGACCCTGATCGAGATCATCGTCAGCGAGGCGCAGAACGAGGTCGCGGACTTCAGGAAGTGGGGCTTCGACATCATCCCGCACCGGGCCTTGATGAAGCAGGGCTTTGAGACGGCCGACGGCAAGCGGGTGGACGTGGAGACCGCGTTCAAGAGCCCGGAGCATCCATTCCGCGTCGCCATCGTCTGCGCCATGTGGCTGACCGGCTTCGACGTGGAGAGCCTGTCGACGCTCTACATCGACAAGCCGATGAAGGCCCATACGCTGATGCAG
>JAXGTD010000286.1:0-1592 GCA_040775095.1 Chromatiaceae bacterium
AGCGGCGCTGTCGAGGGTATCGTAGAGGAGCCGGGCGCGAACCCCGGTGTCGGTGATCCGCCCCACCGGGAGTTCGGGCGAACCGGTGTCGAGGTTGACGTTGGTCTGCCCGTAATAGGGTCCGATCCGCAGCTCGGTTCCGCGTCGCGTCGTGCCCAGATCCACGCCGAGGCGCCCGCGTATCACGTTGTAGCGCGCGACCCGCTGGTCGTCGAGAAAGACACTGTCCGGGCTCAAGCCATAGTCCAGATAGGGGGCGACGAAAGCCGCCCGGTCGAGACTCAAGGGCTGGTAAAACTCGGTGTGCAGGTTCGGGGCATTGCCCAGGGTCAGCTCGGCGCCAAATTCGGCCCCGAGCGGGTTGATCCAAGTTTGGTCATAGGTGGCGCGCAGGCCGAATCGGCTGTCGCCCTTGTTATCGGCCAAAAGGCCCAATCCGAAACCCAGGTACCCTGGACCCCAGGCCTTCTCCACCGCGTTGACGATAAGCAGGTCGCTGCCATCGGACCGGGGCTGGAAATGGTAACTGATGCGTTCGTAGTCGCCGTGACCGTAGGCATTCTGGATATCCTCTTCCAACCGAAGACGATCCAGTGGCTTGCCCTTTTGGGCCTCGACCAGAGTGTCGAAGACCCCGGGGTTGACTCGCTCCAGGCCAGCGATTTGCACCTCACCCACCTGTCGTGCCGGATGACCCGGACCGAAGCGCCCGCGCTGCCAGGCGGCGTACTCGGTTTCGCTCAGGCTGTAGCGAACCAACTGGGGAGCCGCCTTGCGGGCAGCCGCCACGCCGGTGGCGATGGCTTCCGGGGCACGGGCAAAATCGCTGGAGGTGATGTCACCCAAGTCCGGGACGATCAGCACGTCGCGCTTGGGGTCGATCTGCTTGAGCGAGGCCTGGACGTTCTGCTCGGTCAGAATCGCAATCATCTGGCCGGTGACGCCGAGGATGTTGCCGAGCTGATCGCGAGGGAGGTACCCGGACCCCAGATTGACGGCGATGATGACGTCCACGCCCATGCGTCGGGCCACGTCGATGGGCAGGTTGCGGACCAGGCCCCCATCCACGTAGATGTGGTCGTCCCATTCCATGGGCGCGAACAATCCCGGCACGGACATGCTGGCGCGCATGGCCACCGGCAGCGGCCCGTGATCGAAGACCGTCATCTCCCCGTTTTCCAGGTTGGTGGCCACGGCCCGGAAGGGGATCGGCAGGTCGTCGAAACGTTGGACCGTCTCCGCGCCCTTGACCAGATCGTTGAAGAACAACTGGACCTGCTGACCCGAAATGGCTCCCTTGGGCAGCTTGAGCTGACCGTCCCGTACCCCCACGGTAAAGTCGAAGGTCGGAGTCTCGGACGCCTGCTTGCGGCGGGCGGGCCAGTCCTTGCGGGGCGGGTCGTCGTTGAAGAGGGTATTCCAGTCGACCTGGGTAACCCGCTGCTCCAAAATCTCCGGCGTCAGCCCAGCCGCGTAGGAGCCGCCCACTAGGGAACCCATGCTGGTTCCCACCACTACATGGATGGGGATGCGTAACTCCTCCAGGACCTTGAGCACCCCGATATGGGCCGAGCCCCGAGCCCCGCCCCCGC
>JAXGTD010000287.1:0-1575 GCA_040775095.1 Chromatiaceae bacterium
CACGACCCGGGAGATCGCCGCCTACCACTGGCAAAGCAGCAGCGGTGATGAGCTTATCCTGACCGATATGCCGGGTACCAACGAAGTCGGGGCGGGGCTGGACGACACGGCGCGCTCTGAAGCCTTGCGCTCGCACCTGGTGGTCTACGTGTGCGACGGAGACCTGAGCCGGACCCAGTTCGATGACCTCAGCTCCCTGCTGGAGCTGGGAAAGCCGGTTGTCGTCGCCTTGAACAAGACCGACCGCTACCGCCGCGACGAGCTGGATTTGCTCCTCGGGCGGTTGAAGGAGCGCTTGGGTGACAAGCCAGGCGCGCAGGTTCGAATGGACCTGGTGGCAGTGCAGGCGGGGGGCAAGCGCGAAGCCTTGCGCGTGCTTCCGGACGGCACCGAGGAGCGGGTAATTCTCGACAGGTCGCCCCAGGTGGATGAGCTGCGCGGCGCGCTGCAACGCCATCTGGACGAGGACCCGGCAGTCCTGGAGAAGCTGCGCGACACCAGTGTCTTCGTGCTGGTGGCAAAGCGTCTCGACGAGGCGGAGCGGACACACCGCCGCACACGTGCCGAAGCACTCACGCGCAGCTATTCCAAGAAGGCCATGGTCGGCGCCATGGCCGCCATCACCCCCGGCTCCGACTTGGTGATTCAAGGTTATCTTGGCGTCAGCATGGTCAAGGAGCTGGCCAGTCTGTACGAGGTCCCGGTACGCCAGATGGATACCGATCTGCTGCTGGAGCTGGTACAGAAGCGCGTCGCCCGCAGCACCACCATCATGCTCGCGGTCGCCGGCAACGCGCTCAAGGCATTCCCCGGTCTTGGCACGCTAGCCGGAGGTATCACCCATGCCGCGGCTTATGGCATGATCTTCGATGCCCTGGGCAAGGCCCTCGCGTTGTCGCTGGAGTCCAGGGGTGCCCTGCGGCCGGCCCAGGCGGCACAAGTCTTTGAGGAAAACCTGAGTGAAGATCTCGAAGCGCGTGCAAAGCGTTTTGCAAGACTTGCCCTCGAAATACGCAAAGAGCCTAAGGCAGAATCTGAGCGAGGGCCTGAGCAAGCGCAGCGAAGCGCCGGAGGTTGAGCGGAGCCATCTGGACCTGGCGCGGGAGAGTCTGCGTGAGCTGGTGCACGACCAGCGTATCCCGCCCCAGGTGCGGGCGTCCTTGGCGGACGACTACCGCCAGGTGGAGGCCATGCTCGAGAAGCTCGAACAGGGGCATATCCACATCGCCGTGTTCGGCCGCGTGAGCGTCGGCAAGTCCTCTATCCTGAATACCCTGATCGGTGAGGAGCGCTTCAGCATCAGCCCATTGCACGGCGAGACCAAGGTCAGCGCCATGGGCAAATGGGACGAGTACCAAACCGGCGGCGTCTACCTTATCGATACCCCGGGGCTCAACGAGGTCCAGGGGGAAGAGCGCGAGCGCCTCGCTCATGAGGTGGCCTCCCGCGCGGATCTGGTCCTCTTCGTGGTGGACGGGGATATCACGCAAACCGAGATCCGGGCACTGCGCGTTCTGGCAAAGGATAGACGGCCCACCATCCTGGTTTTCAACAAGGTCGACCGCTACACCAGGA